>DATJXR010000015.1:0-9066 GCA_035499995.1 Rhizomicrobium sp.
CTCGCGCGACTGTCGTCGCGCGATCCACCTCCCCCGCTCTCGCGGGGGAGGAAGCTCCGCCGAAGCGGGGGAGGAAGCTCCTGCGAAGCGGGGGAGGAAGCGCCGCAGAGGCGGGGGGAGGAAGCCGGAATGGCGGAAAACGGGGGTTCTTGGCGAGAAATATTCCTCTGCGAACCTCTTGCGTTCTACTTTGGGCTGTACTATCTCTTCTCCGACATCACACGCAGGAGGTTAGCCTTCCACTGACGGACGACCGCAAGACCAGACAGGCAAGGGCGCCCACTTGCGGGCAGCCCGCGCGGAATCTGGGGATCGAAAGGCCGGAGCGCCCCAAGAGAGAGGGGCGCCTCGATCGGCGTCCCTCCGGGGCGCGAGGCTGGGGTGTTGCACCACAGGTGGCCCTGGCATCACAGCGACCGGACCCAAAGGCGTCGGGGCGAAGATCCCGCTTTCCGCATGTGAAGCCGTGGAGGTTCCAGATGGGCGATGTGGCTGGCGGCCTAGCCTCCGTCACGCCACCGGCCCGAAGGACATCACACCGAGCCCTGGCCATCGCGATGGTCCAGGGCTTTGGCGTGTGTGCGCGCTTCCCGCGAAGGCGGGGGAGGACGCGCTACTTCTCCGCATACGGATTTTTCGACGTCCGCAGCAGGAACCTGAGCGGAGTGCCGGCGAGGTGGAAGCTTTCGCGCAGGCCGTTGCGGAGGTAGCGGAGATAGTGCTCCGGCAACGCATCGAGCTGGTTGCCGAACAGCGCGAAGGTGGGCGGGCGCGATTTGGGCTGGGTGATGTAGCGGATGCGCACGCGCCGGCCCTTCACGGCCGGCGGCGGATTGCGCGACAGCGTCTGCTCCAGGAAGCGGTTGAGCTGGCCGGTGGGCACGCGGGTGTTCCACGCCTTGTCCGCCGCGGCGATGGCGGGCGGCAGCCGGTCGAGCCCCTGGCCGGTCCTGGCCGACACCGCGACCAGCGGCGCGCCTTCCACCTGCGGCAGGAGCCGGTCGAGCTGCTTGCGCAAGGCGGAGATCGCGCCCGTCCTGTCCCCGGCGAGGTCCCATTTGTTGACGGCGAAGACGATGGCGCGGCCCTCGCGCGCGATGAGGTCGGCGATGGCGAGGTCCTGCTTCTCGAAAGGCTGGGTGACGTCGATGACCACGACCACGCATTCGGCGAAGCGGATCGCGGACAGCGCGCTCGCCACCGACATCTCCTCCAGCGTCTCGCCCGCCATGCGCGCCTTTTTGCGCATCCCGGCGGTGTCGTGCAGCAGGATCTCGCGGCCGCCGAAGGCGCCGCCCACGTTCCACGTCGCCTTGACCGCGTCGCGGGTGATGCCGGCCTCGGGCCCGGTCAGCGAACGCTCCTCGCCCAGCAGCCGGTTGAACAGGCTCGACTTGCCGACGTTGGGCCGGCCCACGATGGCGAGCCTGAGCGGGCCCCGTTCGCCGTCCTGCGCGCCGTCCTCCGGCTCCGGCGGCGCCCGGCTCTCCTCGGCGAACGGCGCCAGCGCGTCGAACAGCTCTTCCATCCCCAGCGCGTGCTCCGCCGAAACCGCGATCGCCTCGCCGAAGCCGAGCGCGAAGCTCTCCGACGCGTTGGGCCGCACCCGGCCCTCGCACTTGTTCGCCGCCAGCACCACGGGCTTGCCGGATTTGCGCAAGGCGTCCGCGATGATCTCGTCCCCCGCCGTCACCCCGTCGCGCGCGTCGATGACGAAGAGGCAGATGTCGGCTTCG
Organism: Rhizomicrobium sp.; assembly: GCA_035499995.1. Lineage (GTDB taxonomy): Bacteria > Pseudomonadota > Alphaproteobacteria > Micropepsales > Micropepsaceae > Rhizomicrobium. The sequence continues at coordinate 1,737 of DATJXR010000015.1, forward strand.
GCGATGGCCGCCCGGGTCTGTCGCGTCATGCGCATGGCGAGGCTTTCCGGCGCGCCGGTGTCGAAGCCCGCGGTGTCGATCAGGTGCAGCGAAAGCCCGCCCAGCCGCGCCTCCGCCTCCTGGCGGTCGCGCGTCACGCCCGGCGTGTCATGGACGATGGCGAGCTTCTTGCCGGCGAGCCGGTTGAAGAGGGTGGACTTGCCCACATTCGGGCGTCCGACGATGGCGAGCCTGGCGGCCATGGCGCATGGGCGTCCTTGCGCCGCCTCAGCGCAGCGCCACGAGCTGCGCGTCGCTGGTCAGGACGTAGAGCGTGCCGTCGGCGACCGTGGGCGCGATCAGCGCGCCGGCCGGCATCTCCATGCGGCCGAGCAGCTCGCCGGTGTAGGGCGAGAGCGAGGCGGCATAGCCGTTGGACGAGACCACGATCAGCCGGTTGGACACCAGCACCGGCCCGGACCACACGATGGGATGGTCGCGGCTCTCCGGATCGGTCCAGCGCGGCAGCTGGTGGGACCATTTGATGCGCCCGTCCTTGCGGGTCATGCACAGCACCTGGTCGTCCGTCGTCAGCACGTAGAGGAAATCGCCCGCGGCCCACGGCGTCTGGATGCCGCCGATGTCGCGGCTCCAGGCGCGGTCGCCGGTGTTGAGGTTGATCGCCACCATCATGCCGGAATGGGCGATGGCGAAGACCATGTCGCGGTCGATCACCGGCCGGCCCGCGATGTCGTCGAGCTCCGACAGGGCGGTCACCGTGCCGTTGCGCGAGAGCATGTCGTTCCAGGCGATGCGGCCGGTCGCCACGTCGATGGCGTAGAGCTCGCCGGAGGTGTAGGGCACGATCACGATGCCGCCCGCCACCGCCGCGCTGGTGCTTTCCAGGATGCCGGCGGTCTCGGCGATGCCCTGGTTGTCCCAGAGCTGGCGGCCGTCCTGCTCGGCCAGCGCGTAGAAGTGATTGTCCTCGGTGGAGACGAACACGCGCCCGCCATTGGCGACCGGCGCATTCACGATCGGAATGCCCAGATCGACCTTCCAAACCTGCTTGCCGCTGGCGGCGTCCATCGCGAACACCTGGCCGAAGCCGGTGGAGACGAAGATGTCGCCATTGTCATAGGCGATGCCGCCGCCGAAGCCCTTCGACGGATCGATGGAATGATCGGAGCCGAACATGCCGAGCCACGGCCCGTCGCCGCCGGCCGGCGCGAGCTCCTTGTCCCACAGCGGCTTGCCGTTGCCGGCGTTGAAGACGAACACATGCGCCTCGGCGTCGAGCACGTAGACCCGCCCGTTGGCCACGATCGGCGGCGCGGTCAGCCGCGAATCCGAATCCGAGCCCTTGCCCGCGTCCTCGCTCCAGGCCGGCGTGAGATTTCCGCCGGCTTCGAGGTGGTACATCGCATTGGCGGCATAGCCGCCGGGCTCGGGCCAGGCGTCGTTCCGGTAGGGCGGCGGCAGCAGGACGTCGGTCTTGGCGAGATCCGGATCGGCGCTGATCGTGGTGTCCGAGGTCATGACATCGATGCGCTCGCCCTTGATGTTGGATTTCTTGGGCGAGTTGAACCAGCTCGTGGTCGCGTCGCTGACCATGTCGATCATCTCGCAGCCGGCGAGCGTGAAGAGGGCGCAGGCGAGAAGCGCCGCGCGAAGGCCGATGCGAACGGTGGTGTGTCTCATTTGGGCGGATTGCTCGGAAGAGGAATGCTGGGCGCGCCGGGTTGGGCCTGCTGGTCGGAAGCGGGCGGGGGCGGCGGCTCGGGCACCTGGCCATAGTCCCGCGCCCCGCCGGAGCCGATCAGCTCGGCCATGAAGCCCGCGCGTTCGCGCAACGGCGCCGGCGCCTTCATGTCCTTCGCCAGCGCCTTGTACTCGGCGGCGGCGGCCTCGGGCTTGTTGTTGCGGAAGTTCCAATAGGCGAGGATTTCGCGCGCCGCCGGGCTCCAGGGGCTCGACGGGCTGGTGAGCGTGCCGAGCGCTTCGTTGACGTCGGCAACCGGCGAGTAGTCGACGATGGCCCAGGCCCAGCGGATGCGCGCCAGCGGCGCGAGATACTGGTCGCCGCCCGCCGCGATCTGCCTGTAGAGGCTGAGCGCGTCGCCCTTCTCGCCGGCGGCCAGCAGCGCGTCGGCATGCTGGAGGCGGGCCAAGGTCTTGTATCCGCTGGGGGCGGAGTCGGCGAGGCGCCCGAACTGGTCGGCCGCCTGGCCGGGCTGGCCGTTCTGGATCATCTCGATGGCGGCCTGGTATTCGGCCGACGCCTTGAGGCGCTGGCGCTGATCGTAGGTCCGCCAGAGCTGGAATCCCGCGACCGCGATCACCAGCAGGCAGGCCGCGGCGACGATGTAGTCGCCATACTGCTTCCACAGCTGCTCGAACCGCTCTTTGCGGACTTCTTCCTCGACTTCCTGAAAGATGTCGCTCACGGAGGATCCCTGGTGACGGCCCGGCACGCCCGGCCTAAGGCCTTGGCCGCGCGATGATTTAGCCGCTAGACGCAGCGGGCGCAACTCGACGGGGCGTGAAACGCCCGCAATGCCTAAGCCGCCGGTTTCAGGCCGTTTTCTTCATTTCGTAGACGTTTTCACGGCCCGGGAAGGCGCGGGCGCGGACATCGGTGGCGTAGGCCTTCACCGCCGCCTCGATCTCGGGCCCGAGCTGGGCGTACTGGCGGACGAATTTGGGCGGGCTGGGGTTGAGGCCCAGCATGTCCTCCATCACCAGGATCTGGCCGTCGCATTCCGCCGAGGCGCCGATGCCGATGGTGGGGATGGCGATGTCGCGGGTGATCTTGGCGGCGAGCGGCTCGGCCATGCCTTCGAGCACGATGGCGAAGGCGCCCGCGTCGGCGATGGCCCGGGCGTCGGCCTCGATGGCGGGCCACTCGGCCTCGGTGCGGCCCTGCGTGCGGAAGCCGCCGAAGACGTTGAAGGCCTGCGGCGTGAGCCCGATATGGCCCATCACCGGGATGCCGCGCTGGGCGAGATATTGCACGGTTTCTGCCAGCCGCTTGCCGCCTTCCATCTTCACCGCGGTGCAGCCGGTCTCCTTCATCACCCGCGCCGCGTTGCGGAACGCGACCTGCGGGCTCTCCTCATAGGAGCCGAACGGCATGTCGACCACGACGAGCGCGTGCCTGGAACCGCGCATCACCGCCTGGCCGGCCAGGATCATCATCTCCAGCGTGACGGGAATGGTGGTCTCCAGCCCGTGCATCACATTGCCCAGGCTGTCGCCGACCAGCATCAGGTCCACGTGCTGGTCGAGCAGCTTGGCGGTGTGCGCGTGGTAGCAGGTGAGGCACACCACCGGCTTGGCGTTCTTGTGCGCGCGGATGTCCGGCACGGTCACGCGCCGGGTCTGGGTCACGGCGGACATGGCATCTCCCGCTCGAAAGGCCCCGGACTATACGCCATGCTGCAACTGCGAAACAGCGGTTTCTGGCTGGAAATTCCGCGATCTCGCGCAACCCACGGCGCGGCCCGCCTCCGGGGGCGCCGTCGCGCGTCCATCGCAAACTCTTCACATCGCGTGGGGAACGCGAAGGGATGCGACGCGTTCGGCTGACATGGGCTGCATGTGGGCGCTATCCGCCCGGGCATTGAAAGAATTGTCTTCATCAGGTGGAAGGGGCGCGTCCATGGTGATGGTGTCGAAGTGTGCCGCCAAGAAGAACGGGGAAACCGCGAAAGGGAGCCACGCACATGGAACAAACGATGGAACGAAGGCCGCCGGATTTCGTCATCCCGCGGGATCAGGCCGGCCTGCGCAAGCTGATCCTCAAGCTGCGCTGGATCGGGCAGGAGGACGAGGCTGAAAAGCTGCGCGGCGCGCTCGGTTGTGACGCGCCCGGACTGGTGTGCGTGGACGAGCCCAGGGTGACGGATTAGCGCCGGGCAATGTGTGGGGCGGTCAGCCGCCGAGATAGAGCACCGCCAGGGTCGCCGCCGTCGCCAGATGCAGCAGCACGTGCAGCGTGTTGGGCACGATGCCGTTGTGCATCGGCAGGAAGGCCGCGGTGTCGCCGAACATCGCCTGGTAGCGCGCCGCGCGGGCAGGCTCCGGCCGGAACAGGTACGGCACCCACCAGGCGCGCAGCTCGCCGAGGAACAGCAGGCCGTAGCTGATCCACAGCCACCACACGAGCCACATGGGCCGCGCACCGCCGAAATGGCGGACGCTGTAATAGAGCCCGATGGTGTAGGGCACGCTCTGCACCAGCGTCACGAAGACGAGGCGCGGGAGAGGATCCTGCCGCCGCACGGCCCCGACGTCGTTCAGCCGTCCCAGCGGCAGCCAATCGTGGAGCCACAGGAACGCGACCTGGAACGCCTGCAGGCCGATGAGCGCGGGCTCGAGCGGCACGCCGTGAAACCTCATGGGCTGGCCGGCGCCCGCTTCAGGCTTCCCCGGCTTCGCCTTCCGCGGCTTCCGGCTTCGGCCCGGCGCCTTCCTCGAACATGGCCTCGGCATTGGCGGCGGCCTCGGCGGCGGCCTCTTCCTCGGGCGTCTGTTCGGCGAGCACGTCCTCGCCGCGCGCCTGGCGCTCGGCCTCGTCCTCGTTGCGGGCGACGTTGATCGTCGCCTGCACGCGGACTTCCGGATGCAGCACGACCGCGATCTGGAACAGGCCGATGGTCTTGATCGCCCTGTCGAGCGGCACCTGGCCGCGGCTCACGGTGAAGCCGCCGGCGGTGATGACGTCGGCGATGTCGCGCGGCGAGACCGAGCCGTAGAGCTGGCCGCGGTCGCCCGCCTGGCGCAGCAGCACGAAGCTCTTCCCATCCAGGGTCCTGGCGACCTTCTCGGCCTCGCTCTTGCGCTCCAGATTGCGCGCCTCGAGCTGGGTCTTCTGGGTCTGGAAATATTCGCGGTTCGCCTTGGTGGCGCGCAGCGCCTTCTTCTTCGGCAGCAGGTAGTTGCGGGCGAAGCCGTCCTTCACCTTCACCTCGTCGCCCATCTGGCCGAGCTTTTCGACGCGTTCGAGCAGGATCACTTGCATGACGGCCTCCTCACTTCACGACGTAGGGCAAGAGCGCCATGAAGCGCGCGCGCTTGATCGCGTTGGCGAGCAGGCGCTGCTTCTTGGTCGACACCGCGGTGATGCGGGAGGGCACGATCTTGCCGCGCTCGGAGATGAAGCGCTGCAGCAGCTTCACGTCCTTGTAATCGATCTTCGGCGCGTTGGCGCCCGAAAACGGGCAGGTCTTCTTGCGGCGGAAGAAGGGACGGCGCTGTCCGCCGCCCGCTCCGCCGGAACGGTCTCCACCATGGCTCATAGGACGGCTCCTTCTTCGCTCGCGCCTTCCGGCTTGCGATCCTCGCGCTCGCGCTTGTTCTTGTTCGACGAGGTGTCGAACTGGTCGACCTTCACGGTCATGAAACGCAGCACGTCCTCGTTGATCTTGAGCTGCCGCTCGAGCTCGCGCACGGCGGGCGCCGGCGCATTGAGGTTGAGGAGCACGTAGTGCCCCTTGCGGTTCTTCTTGATCCGGTAGGCAAGCGTGCGCAGGCCCCAATATTCCTGCTTCTCGACCTTGCCGCCATTGCCTTCGACGATGGTCTTGAGGTGGGTGGCGAGCGCGTCCACGCCCTGCGCGCTGATGTCCTGGCGCGCGATCAGGAGATGCTCGTAAAGAGCCATATCCGTCCCTTTCCGGGCTGCGGAACGGGCGTGGCCGGGTAAGCCTTCGTCCGCTTCGGACCGCGGGGAAACGCACCATGCGCATAAGCCGGAAACCCGGCTCCCCGCGGCCGCAGCCGCCTAGAGGGGCGGGGATGTAGTCGAAACCGGCGCCGCGCGCAAGGCCGTTGAAAATGAACGCAAATCCGGCGCGCGGGCGGCGACCTCACGCCGCCGGCGGCGGAGACGGCGTCTCGAACGTCGTCAGCCACTTGATGCGGCCGGCCGCGTCCAGCTCGCCGACGTCCATCACTTCCCCGTAGAGCCGGCCCTCCGCGTCGACACCGCAGCCGGTGAAGCGGAAGCGGGCGCCCACGGTTTCGACCGCGCTGGTCAGGACGGCCCGGTCGCCCGGGCGCGCCTTGCGGAACGCCGTCACGAACGCGACCAGGGCGTCGCGGCCGCTGACGGCGTGTTGGCCCGACGCGAGTTCGCAATCGGCCGCCATGCAGTCTTCCAGCAGCGCGCCGATGCGTGCCGGGTCGTTCTCGTTCCACGCCGCGATGTAGCTTTCCACCGCCTGCCGCGCATCGGCCATCGCCGGCTCCTGTGCATCTCCCCCGTCCCACGCTAAAGAGGTTGCGGGCGTGCGCGAAGGAAAAAATGGGCGAGGGTGCATTTTCCAGGGCTGCGTGGCGGCTGATCCCGTTCATGGGACTGCTTTACGTGGTCAACTACCTGGACCGCGTGAACGTCAGCTTCGCGGCGCTGACCATGAACCGCGATCTGGGCCTCTCCTCCGCCGCCTATGGCTTCGGCGCGGGCATCTTCTTCCTCGGGTATTTCCTGTTCGAGGTGCCCTCCAACGCGATCCTCATGCGCGTCGGCGCGCGGCGCTGGATCTTCCGCATCATGATCTCGTGGGGCGCGGTCTCCATGACCATGGCCTTCGCCCGCACCGCGCCAACGTTCTACGCGCTGCGCTTCCTCCAGGGCGTGAGCGAGGCCGGATTCTTCCCCGGCATGATCCTCTATCTCACCTTCTGGTTTCCCGCCGCCACGCGCGCCCGCTTCAACGCGCTGTTCCTCGGCTCCATCGTCGTGGCCAATATCGTCGGCTCGCCGCTCTCGGGCGCGATCCTCGGCCTGCACGGCCTCTGGGGCCTGCATGGCTGGCAGTGGCTGTTCCTGATCGAGGGCCTGCCCGCCTGCGCCCTCGCTTCGGCGGTGCTGAAATTCCTGCCCGATGGGCCCGCCCAGGCCACCTTCCTGTCGGCGGCGGAAAAACAGACCATCGCCACGCGCTTGGCCGCGGAGCGGCCGGCGGCGCCCAAGAGCCCCTGGCCGGGGCTTTACGATCCGCAGGTGCTGCTGCTGGGCCTGGCGGGGACCGGGATCAATGCGGCCATTTTCGGAAACCAGCTCTGGCTGCCGCAGATCGTCAAGTCGCTGGGCTATTCCAACCTGACCACGGGCTTCATCGTCTCCCTGCCGTACATGCTGGGAATCCCCATCATGCTGCTGGTGGCCCGTTCCAGCGACCGGCGGGGCGAACGGGTCTGGCATACCGGCATACCCCTGATGGTGACGGCGGCCGGCTTCACCGTCGCGGCGCTGGCGCACAATCCCTTTGTGGTGATCGCGGGTCTTTTCGCCGTCGTCTGGGGCCTGGTCGGCACCTATGGGCCCTATTACAGCCTGGCCTCG
>DATJXR010000016.1:0-83281 GCA_035499995.1 Rhizomicrobium sp.
GAAAAACGCGCGCGCGTTTTTCGGGGCGGGGGAGTGGTGCAGTGCCTTCGCCACCGCGCCCCCCGCCCGAAAAACTCGTCGCTTCGCTCGAATTTTTCGACCTCCCCAAAAGGGGGAGGTTGAAGGAAGGCCGAACCTTGCAGTCCCAGTGGACGGTGTCCTCAATCCGGCCCGTGGTAGTCGTTCACGCCCTTCCACAGGGCGTAGCAGGCCAGCCGAACGGTCTTGGGGATCTTGACGGGCTCGCCGTCACGTTCGCCTTTTTCGTAGTATTGGACCACCCGGCGCTTGAGCCCGAGGGCATGGGCCGCCTCCTTCTGGGAGAGTTTCAGCCCCTTCCGCCAGCGTCTGAATTCGCTCGGTTTCAAGCAAAGCCTCGATTTTCGTCCGGGCCCGGACCATAGAGCCTGTTGGTGAAATCGCAAACGCGGCAGGCAAGAACACGTTAACGATGACATATTAATGTGGGCCCTCTGGCGGTAGAGGGCCTGGCGGACGGGACGGACGGATGATCGCTGCGGAAAAAGCGCAGGCATTGCAGGAGTTTCTGGCCAGCCTGCCGGAGACGTTGGCCGCCCGCCTGGCCAAGGCGGTCGAGGTCGATCGGCTGGCCGGCGGAACCCGGCTGCCGCACGACCTGATCCTGGCCGGGCTCAGGCCCGTGCTGCGGCGCGTGCCCATGCCCGAGCGAACGGCCACCCCGCTGCGGCTGTTCACCCAGCCTTTCGAGGACCTGCTGACCTCGGAGCCGCGGAAGGACAAGCAGAAAGGCGCCATCAGCCGCGACTCGATCCAGCCGGTGTGGAACTGGCTGTCGCAGAAGCTCGCGCCGCAGGAGCTGGCGCGTTACGCGCTGGCCGTGAAGACCGCCGTGCTCGGCTACCATGCCGAGGAGGCCAGCGCCCAGGCGCGCGAATTCTGGAGGACGGCGTCGGACGCGCTCAGGGGGGCGCTCGACACCGACGCCAGGAAGAAGGCCGCGCGCGGCGTGCTGGGCGGCGACGCCTTCGTGCAGGACGCCGCGGAGATCGCGCTCCTGCTGTCCGCCGCGAGCGAGCTTTGCGAAGTGCAGGCGCTGCTGCCCAAGCCGTGGCCCGCGCTGGCCGACGAGCAGCTCTGGAAGCTGCGCGAGATCTACGACCGGCTGATCGCGGGCAATCCCGACGCCGCGGCCTATGTCGCGGTGCTGGCGATGAACCGGCTGGAGAAGCCGTGGGAGGCGCTGAAGCTTCCCATGCTCATCACCCGCAAATCGGGCGACACGCTCATCAGCTCGACCGACATGGGGCTGGTGGGCGAGCTGATCTTCGGCGCCATCGAGCGCCACGCGGCAGCCATCCGCGCCTCCAAGCCGCAACTCGCTTTCGATGCCGATGAGCTGGTGATGCACCTGACGGAATTCGCCACCCTCTCCGGCGGCATCGTCAAGGAGATGGAGATCCGCCGCGACGGCAAATGGGGCCAGCGGCTGCTCAAGGACCGCGCCGCCATCGCCGAGGTCATGGAAGGCTTCATGGCGCGCGCGCCGCGCGAAGTGCTTGCCGCGCTGCCCACCCACAAGACGGGCTCCTATGCCGGCGGCCCGCGCGCGCCGGACATCTCGCGCGCGCCCGATCCGGAGAAGACGCTGAGGGCGCTGACTTACGCCAGGCTGGTCGTGGGCTGCCGCTCCGTCGCGTCGTCGGCCTCCATCGCCGCGTCGTGGAAGGACGCGACGGACGAGATCTCCGTCGCGCTGAAAAGCTACGGCGACGACATCGTGCGCGAGTTGCGCGCGGCGGAAGGCGACAGGAAGAGCTTCGCCGAGCAGTATTTCTCGGTCGCCGTGGAGCTGGTCGCCATCGTCTTCAGCGCGGAGGAAGCCGAATTCCTGCGCCGCCGCGGCCGCGCCGCGCTGGGCCAGTCCCCGGCGGTCGCGGCGGCTTAAATCCTCCTCCCCGCATGAGCGGAGGAGGAAATCCTAAACTGCACCGCTCTCCTTCAGCGCCGCGATTTCGCTTGGGGTGTAGCCCAGCTCCGCCAGCACCTCTTGCGTATGCTCGCCCAGCGTTGGCGGGCGGCGGCGGATTTCGCCGGGGGTGGCATGCAGCCTGACCGGCGTGGCGGCGACGGGCGCGGTGCCGAGGCCGGGGAAATCGACATCGACGAAGAAGCCGCCCGCCTTCACGTGCGGATCGTCCAGCGTCTCGCGCATGCGATAGACGGGGCCGGCCGGCACGCGGGCCTTCTCGAACGCGGCCACGGCTTCCGCGCGCGTGCGCCCGGCGCACCATTGCCGCAGCCGCGCGCTGATGATCTCGCCGTGATCGCCGCGCGCCTTGTCGGAGGAAAAGCGCGGGTCGGCGATCCACTCTTCGGCGCCGATGAGCCGGCAGACGCGGCGGAACAGCGGATCGCCGTTGACGGCGACGGTGATCCATCCGTCCGCGGTGCGATAGATGTCGGACGGGCCCGAGGTCTGGCTGCGGTTCAGCGTCGGCACGCGGCCGGGCCCGAGCACCGACTCCTCGATCAGCATGGTGCTGAAGTAGGTGAGCGCGGTGCGCAGCAGCGCGCCTTCCACCAATTGCCCGCGTCCGCTCTCGTCGCGGGCGCGCAGCGCGGCGAGGATGCCCATGGCGGTGAGCGAGGCGGTGCCGAAATCGACCCAGGGCGCGGCGGCGCGCACCGGCTGGTCCTCGGTGCCGGAGAACCACGCCATGCCCGACATCGCCTGCGCGATGCCGTCGAAGCCGACGCGGTTCGCGTACGGTCCTTCGAGCCCGAAGGCGGAGACCACCGCCAGGATCGCGCGCGGGTTGATGGCGGAGACGCTCGCCCAGTCGAGCCCCATGGCCGCGAGCGTCTCGCCGGGCAGGTTGGCGATGACCACGTCGCTTTGCGCCACCAGCCGGCGCACGACCTCGCGGCCTTTCCCGCTCATGGGATCGAGGGTGAGCGAGCGCTTGCCGCGGTTCATCTGCAGGAACATCGCGCCCTCGCGCGGCGCGCCGGACCGGTCTTCGCCCAGCGGGATGAGCGTGCGGTCCTCGCGGCCTTCGCGCTTCTCCACGCGGATCACGTCGGCGCCGAAATCGGCCAGCAGCGCGGCGCAATAGGGGCCGGCGATGTAGCGGCCGAAATCGGCGACCTTGATTCCGGAAAGCGGTGCCGTCATGGCGAATTCCTCTCTTGCGCGCATGCGGCGCGCCGGGCGAGACTATAGCGGGGGAACGGAGCTTTGCATGACCGCCCGCGAGGCTTTCGCGGCCCTCAACCGGTTCGCGGACGTGGCCCCCCTCAAGGCGCCGCAGTTCGACGGCGCCGACCCCATCCTGCGCACGCCGTTCCGCGCCGCATCGGCCGCCGCCGCGGCGCTGGGCTTCGGCGCCGCCGCGGCCAACGAGATCTGGCGCCTGCGCGGGGGCGAGCAGCAGGCCATCGGGATCGATCTTCGCGCCGCCGCCGCCTCGCTGGTGTCGTTCACGCTGCTCAGGCTGAACGGCGCCGCGGTGCCGCGGCCCTCCGAGAACAAGCCCACCGTCGCGCTTTATCGCACGATGGACGGGCGCTGGATCCACCTGCAGGGCGGCTTCCCGCATCTGGAGCGGCGCACGCTCGACCTCCTGAACGCCGCCAACACGCACGAGGCCGTGGCCGCCTCGGTGGCGAAGTGGAATGCGCAGGCGCTGGAGGATTCGCTCGCCTTCATGGGCCAGTGCGGCGCCATGGTGCGCACCGAGGAGGAATGGAAAGCCAGCCGCCAGGGCCGCGCGCTCCTCGACGTGCCGCCGATCCTGCTCAAGCGCATCGGCGACGCGCCGCCGCTGCGCCTGCCGCAGAGCGAGGCGCCGCTCGCGGGCGTGCGCATGCTCGACCTGACGCGCGTGCTGGCGGGGCCGGCGGCGGGCCGCACGCTCGCCTCCTACGGCGCGGACGTGCTTGGCGTGCGCGCGCCATGGCTTCCGACGATCGACCTGTTCGATCTCGACACGGGCGCGGGCAAGCGCTCGACCTGTCTCGACCTCTCCAGGCCGGGCGACGCGGAGACGATGCGCAGGCTGGTCCGCCAATGCCACGTGTTCGCGGATTCCTATCGGCCCGGCGCGCTTTCCGGCCTCGGCTTCACGCCCGCCGCGCTGGCCCACGCCGCGCCGGGCATCGTGTACGTCTCGATCTCCTGCTACGGCGCGCGCGGGCCGTGGGCGGAGCGGCGCGGCTGGGAGCAGATGGCGCAGGCCGCCACGGGGCTCGCGGTGGAGCAGGGCGCCTGCGCCGCGGCGCGCGAGGGCAAGCGCCGCGAAACCGTGCCCCAGCTCGTGCCCGCGGCAATGTGCGATTACGTCACCGGTTATCTCGCGGCCGCCGGCGCGGCGGCGGCGCTGCTCAAGCGCATCCGCGAGGGCGGCAGCTGGCTCGTCGAAGTCTCGCTCTGCGCCACCGCCATGTGGATCCAGTCGCTGGGCAGGATCGCCGTCGCCGAGGTGCCCGATGCCTGGCAGCCGCGGGCGGGACTCGACGAATATTTCCTGTCGTGCGAAACCGGGCGCGGCCGGCTCGATTACCTGGGGCCGGTCGTCCGCATGGAGAAGACGCCTCCGGCCTGGCGCAACCCGCCGCCCGAGGTGGGGCAGGATGGGCCGGCCTGGCTCGCACGGGGGGTGAATGCCGCCGAGAAGCAATCCGCTGAAGCTTAATCCGCTTCAGCTGCGCACGTTGACCCTGCTGCAGGCCATCGCGCGCCTGCCCGATGCCGCCAGCGCCGGCCCCGGCCCGGGCGAAGTCACCATCGAGCAGTTTCCCGCCGCGCATGGCGATCACTTCCATCTCGGCGATGCCGTGGTGTCCGGCAAGGATGCGACGGGCCTCTACAACGAGAACGTCTGGCACGCGCTGGAGCGGAAGGGCCTCGCGCGCGCCGACTGGCCCCGCGCCATCGTGCTCAACGCCGAAGGCCTGGGCTACGACACCGGTCCTGCGGGCGAGATCCTGCACAAGGCGGGACACTGACGCTTCCCGCCCCGCTCGCGCGGGGAAGCACGCTCACTTCTCCTTCTTGAAGATCGCCAGCGGCTTGACGAACAGGGCGCGGCCGGCGGGGGTCTGCATGAAGGCGTCGAGATCGGCGGCGGGCGCGGTGATGGTGACATCGCCGTCGCTGCCGGGCTCGACGGTGCCCGCGATCCTGCCGGCGCGGACGGCGGCCGCGGCCTTGTTCTCGTCCATGAGATAGATCACCAGCGCGCCGTCCCCGTTCACGCGGTAGAGCAGCGGGAACATCTTCTGCGCCTCGGCATCGCTGACGGGCTTGCCGTCGGTGCTGACCTCGCGCGCGTTCATGTAGCTGTACGGCCCCAGCGTCGCCGTCTGGATGCTGTAGGTCGCCCAACCTTCGTCCTTGCCGCCGGGCGAGACCAGGAGCGCGGTGATGCTGCCGTCGTCATGGGCAAAGAAGCCGGCATAGACGGTCTGGCCCGGCGTTTCGCCGTGGCCCTTCCACATGCCGCCCGACAGCGCGGGGTCGGGCCTGAGCCCCACCGTGGTTCCAACCGGGGTGGTCGTGGCGACCGGCAGGCAGGCGGCCGCGGCCAGGAGAACGCAGGCCAGCGCGGCGAGACGAACGATCTTCATGGCATTTCCCTTCGGCGGCGGCGGCATCCTGCCACAAAGCCGGGTGGCTGTGGACGGCGTGCCGCATTGCTTTGGCCCGGGCCCGCGCGGTCTCTATAGTCTCTCAACGACCCGCCAGGCGTGCAGCCAGCCCTGCCGCGGAACCGGACAAGGCGATGAACCCCCGCAAGCGCCGCCGACTTTATTTCGCCATCGCGCTCGTCGTGGCCGCGGCGGGCGGAGCCGCGCTGGTGGTCGCCGCGCTGCGGGACAACGTGCTCTATTTCTACAGCCCGACCGAAGTGGCCCAAAAACACGTCGGCGAAGGCGTGCCGTTCCGCATCGGCGGGCTGGTGGAGAACAGGAGCGTGCGCCACGGGCCCGGCGCCATGGTGCATTTCACGGTGACGGACGGGCGCGCCAGCGTGCCGGTGGAATTCGAAGGCGTGCTGCCCAGCCTGTTCCGCGAAGGGCAGGGCGTGGTGGCGATGGGCGCGCTCGACGGCCGCGGCGAATTCGTCGCGACCGAGGTGCTGGCCAAGCACGACGAACGCTACATGCCGCCCGAGGTGGTGCAGGCGCTGAAGAAATCCGGCCGCTGGAAGGAAGGCGAGAAGTGACGGGCGAGATCGGGCAGCTGGCGCTGTCGCTCGCGCTGGCGCTGTCGGCGGTGATGGCGGGCGCCGGGCTGGCGGGCGCCGAGCCCGGTGCCGTGCGCGCGCGCGCGATCGCCAATGGCGCGACGATGGGCTTCCTCGTCTTCGTGGCGCTCGCCTTCGGAGTCCTGACCTACGCCTACATCGTCTCCGATTTCAGCATCGTGGTGGTGGCGCAGAATTCGCACACGCTGAAGCCGCTGATCTACAAGATCACGGGCGTGTGGGGAAACCACGAAGGCTCGATGCTCCTGTGGGTTCTGGTGCTTGCCATCTACGCGGCGGCGATGGCGGCGGCGGGGCGCGGCGGCGCGCGGCTGACCTCGGCGGCGCTGGGCGTGCAGGGGCTGCTCGCCTTCGCCTTCGTGCTCTTCATCCTGTTCACCTCCAATCCGTTCTTGCGGCTCGATCCGCCGCCCTTCGAGGGCAATGGGTTCAACCCGCTGCTTCAGGATCCCGGCCTCGCGATGCATCCGCCGATGCTCTACGCCGGCTATGTCGGCCTGTCCGCGACGTTCGCCTATGCCGCGGCGGGGCTGATCACCAACCAGGCCGATGCGGGCTGGGCGCGCGCGGCCAGGCCCTTCATGCTCGCGGCCTGGATCGCGCTCACCGCCGGCATCACGCTGGGGTCGTGGTGGGCGTATTACGATCTCGGCTGGGGCGGGTTCTGGTTCTGGGATCCGGTCGAGAACGCGGCCCTGATGCCGTGGCTGGTGGCCACCGCGCTGCTCCACTCCGCGCTCGCCACGGAGCGCACCGGCGCCTTCCGGGTGTGGACGCTGCTCCTCTCCATCGCGGCGTTCTCCTTCAGCCTGATCGGCACGTTCCTCGTGCGCTCGGGCGTGCTGAGCTCGGTGCATTCCTTCGCCAACGATCCGACCCGCGGCGCCTACATCCTGGTCATGATCGGGATCGCCATAACCGGCGCGCTGGCGCTGTTTGCCTGGCGCGCCCCCGCGCTCGAGGGCGGTGCGAAGTTCGAGTTCGTCAGCCGCGAAACGACGCTGCTTATCAACAACGTGCTCCTCGTCTATGCGGTCGCGGTCGTCTTCGTGGGCACGCTCTATCCGCTGTTCCTCGATGCGGTGTCGGGCACGAAGATTTCCGTGGGCGCGCCCTATTTCGCGCGCCTGTTCGCGCCGGCCGCTGTGGCCTTGATCCTGATCGTCCCCTTCGGCCCGCGTCTTCCGTGGCAGGAGGGAAGCCTGAAAGCCGCCGCGCGCGCGCTGCTGCCGGCGCTGGGCGGCGCGCTGCTGGCCGGCGCCCTGGTGCTGGCCTTCGCGGCGCCGCGCTCGCTCGTCGTGGCCGGATCGTTCGCGCTGGGCGTGTGGACCGTCGGCGCGAGCGCGGTCGACTTCGTCCATCGCCGGCGCGCGCGCGCGCTCAGTGCGGCGGCGCTGGCGTCGATGCTGGCCCATGCCGGGCTCGGCGTCACGCTGTTCGGCATCGCGGGCGTGACGGCCTGGCGCGTGGAGGCGCTGGACGTGCTGGCGCCGGGGCAGGAACTGGCCCTCGGGCCCTACATGCTGCGCTTCGATGGGGTGCGGCTGGCGAACGGCCCGAACTTCCAGGCGGAGCGCGCCACGGTGACGGCGCTGCGCGGCGGCAAGGCCGTGACCACGCTTTATCCCGAGCAGCGCTTCTATCCGGTCGAGCGACAGGCGATCTCCGACACCGCCATTCGCACCACCGGCTATTCCGATCTCTACGTCGCGCTGGGCGACGACCGCGGCGGCGGCCGCTTCGTCCTGCGCGCCTACTACAATCCGCTGGCGCCGTTCATCTGGTTCGGCGGCGCGATCATGGCGCTGGGCGGATTTGCGAGCCTCTGGAGCCGGGTGAGGTTCCGCGCGCCGCGCCGCGTGGGCGAGATGGCGCCGGCCGAATGATCCGCGCGCTCGCACTCGCCGCGCTGCTGGCCGCGGGCGCGCTGCCCGGCACGGGTCCGGAGAAACTCTCCGATCCCGCGCAGGAAGCGCGCGCCGTCGCGCTGCAGAAGGAGTTCCGTTGCCTGGTCTGCCAGGGTGAATCCCTGGATGAATCCAATGCAACCCTGGCCGGGGATCTTCGCCGCTTGATCCGCGCGCGTATTGAAGCCGGCGACAGCAATGAACAGATTGAACACTATCTGGTTTCGCGCTATGGCGAATTCATCCTGATGAAGCCGCCGCTCGAGCCGGATACCTACGCGCTGTGGTACGGGCCGCTTCTGGTGTTCCTGATCGGCGCGGGCGTCGCGGGAACCGTGATCTGGCGGGCGCGCGGCAAGACATCGGAGTAGGCAATCACGTCTGCGCGAGGACGCCGCCTTGAGCGGGCCACATTTACGACGTTTAATGCTACGGACAGAAACGAGTAAGTTTGGCACGCTACGGCTACTCCCGGAAACAAACGCAATTGGGGGTGTTGGAGGATAAGAATGGCAATGGAATCAAAACAGAAGAAGCGTCGTGAAGACGTCCGAACCGGGCTCCTGGCGGCCCTGTCCGCGGGCGTGATTTTCGCGGTCGGCGCGCTCGCCGCCCCGGCCCAGACCCCTCACCCGGCCACCCGGGCCCAGGCCGCCCAACCCCGCGTGGTGGAGGCGGCGACCCAGGTGGCGCGCGCCGAGCCGCCGCGCCCCATGGCGTCCGCTGCCGCGCCGCGCATGCTCGAGAACGGCGCCCCCTTCAGCTTCGCCGACCTCGTCGAGCGGGTGAGCCCCTCCGTCGTCACCGTGACGGTGGAGGAGGAGATCCAGCCGACGCAGGACCTGATCCCGGACAACATCCCCGAGCCGTTCCGCAACTTCTTCAACCAGTTCGGCAACGGCCAGCCGCAGCGCCCGCGCAAGGCGGTGGCGATGGGCTCGGGCTTCATCGTCGACAGGAGCGGCCTGATCGTCACCAACAACCACGTCATCGACAAGGCCAAGAAGATCACCGTGAAGATGACCGACGGGCGCGAGTTCGATGCCCGTCTCGTCGGCACCGATCCCGCCACCGACATCGCGGTGCTCAAGGTCAGGAGCGACAAGCCGCTGCCGGCGGTGGAGTTCGTCGACGATCATCAGGTGCGCGTCGGCGACTGGGTGATCGCGGTCGGCAATCCCTTCGGCCTCTCCAACACCGTCACCGCGGGCATCGTCTCCTCGATCGGGCGCGACGTCGGCAACGGCCCCTACACCGACTTCATCCAGGTGGACGCGCCGATCAACCGCGGCAATTCGGGCGGCCCGACCTTCAATCTCCAGGGCAAGGTCATCGGCATGAACTCGATGATCTTCTCGCCGTCGGGCGGCAGCGTCGGCATCGGCTTCGCGATCCCGTCGTCGACCATCCGCTCGGTGATCTCCCAGCTCGAGGCCCATGGCCACGTCACGCGCGGCTATCTCGGCGTGCAGATCCAGAGCGTGACGCCGGACATCGCCGCCAGCGTCGGCCGCAAGGACAACAAGGGCGCCATCGTGGCCAGCATCGTGCCGGGCGGCCCGGCGGCGCGCGCCGGCGTCCAGCAGGGTGACATCGTGCTGGCGCTCAACGGCAAGTCGATCGAGGATTCCCGCGACCTGACGCGCCGCGTCGCCGACCTGCCGGCCGGCTCCACGGCCACCTTCACCATCGATCGCTCGGGTCAGCCCAAGACGATCACGGTCAAGATCGGCGTGCGCAAGGACGAGCAGCAGGCGGACAACGACAACAATCCGCATGCCCAGGCGAACGCCGGCGGCAGCACGGGCGAGGCGATGGGCCTCGGCCTGGCCGCGATCACGCCCAGCCTGCGCGAGCAGTTCAATCTCGAGAACGGCGTCAACGGCGTGGTCATCACCCGCGTCGATCCCGACAGCGACGCCGCGGACAAGGGCCTCGAGGCGGGCGACGTGGTGCTCTCGGTGGCCAACCGCCCGGTCCACACCCCGGCGGACATCAAGAGCCGCATCGCCGACGCCCACGCGGCGGGCCGCGACACGGTTCTGGTCCTCGTTCTTGGCAATGGCGGCCAGAGATACCTGGCGCTGAAGATCACGTAAGCGGCGTCCGCGGGCGGGGGGCCGCGCGCGTGCGCCGTATCGAGAGAGTTGGAGCGCGGTCCCGCCGGGGCCGCGCTTTTTGGACCGGGCGGCGCGGACGAAAGTCCGCGGCGTCCGGCCCCCGCGCCGGCGGCGGCCCCATCCCCCCCGTTGCCGCCGGCGCGGACCCTATTCAACCGGTCCGCACGCTGTGGTGCGCGACCCACGGAGGAGCCGGGCATGCGAATCCTCGTCGTCGAAGACGATCTTGAGGCCCAACGCTATCTCGTGAACGGCCTGCGCGAGGCCGGCCACGTGGTGGACGACGCCGGCGACGGCGAAGTGGGGCTGACGCTCGCGCTGTCGCGCCCTTACGATTCCATGATCATCGACCGGATGCTCCCCAAGGTGGACGGCCTCAAGCTGGTCGAGGACATCCGCGAGCACGGCAACACGACGCCGGTGCTGTTCCTCTCCGCGCTGACGGAGGTCGACGACCGCGTGAAGGGCCTCAAGGCGGGCGGCGACGACTATCTCACCAAGCCCTACGCCTTCGTGGAGCTGCTGGCGCGGCTGGACGCGCTGATGCGCCGGCGCCATCCCGCCGCGGTGAAGACGAGGCTGCAGGTCGGCGACCTGGAGCTCGACCTTCTCACCCGCACCGCCAAGCGCGCCGAGGTGTCGATCGACCTGCAGCCGCGGGAATTCCGCCTTCTGGAATATCTCATGCGCCATGCCGGACAGGTGGTGACCCGCACGATGCTGCTCGAAAGCGTCTGGGAATATCATTTCGATCCGCAGACCAACGTGATCGACGTGCACATCTCCCGGCTCCGGGCGAAGATCGACAAGGGCTTCGAGGCTCCGTTGCTGCACACCGTGCGCGGCGCCGGCTACATGATCCGTGCGCGCGCCTAGGACCCTTCGGACACTCGCGTTCCGCATCGTCCTCATCTACGTCGTGATCTTCGCGGCGTCGGCGGCCGCCCTCGTCGCGTTCTCGTACTGGAATACCCGCCGCGCGCTGGACGCGGAGACCGACCAGACCATCGAGGCGGAGATCGTCGGGCTGGACGAGCAGTACCAGCGCTCCGGCATCGCCGGCCTCTCCGACGTCATCATGAGCCGCTCGGTGCGCGGCGGCTTCGGGCTCTACCTGCTCACCGATCCGCTCAAGCGCCCGCTGGCCGGCAATCTCGACGCTTGGCCGCAGATGCGCGCGCGGGGCGGCAACCTGGTCGAGTTCAACTACGTGCGCCGCGTCGGCAACGGCAGCGAGGAACACCGCGCGCGCGGGCGCGTCTTCGTGCTGGCGGACGGCTTTCAGCTCCTCGTCGCCCGCGACGTGGACGAGCGCTACAAGACCCAGCACCTGTTCACCACCACGCTGCCCTGGACGGTGGCGATGATGCTGGCGCTGGGCCTGACGGGCGGCTGGCTGCTCAGCCGCAACCTGCTCAGGCGGCTGGATTCCATCAACCGCACCAGCCGCGAGATCATGGGCGGCGACCTCACCCAGCGCCTGCCGCTGACGCGCGCCGGCGACGAGATCGACGACCTGTCGGAGAACCTGAACCGCATGCTGGACCGCACCGAGCGCCTGATGAAGGGCATGCGCACGGTGACGGATTCCATCGCCCACGACCTGCGCACGCCGCTCAACCGCCTGCGCAACCGGCTGGAGAGCATGGTCGGCCACCGCGGCGGCAACGCCGACAGCCGCGGCGAGATCGAAGCCGCCGTGGGCGAGACCGACACGCTGATCTCCACCTTCAACGCGCTGCTCCTCATCGCCGAGGCCGAGGCGGGCGTGGTCCGCGAGGCGATGGGGCCGGTGGACCTGCCCCAGGTGGTGGACGGCATCGCCGAGCTCTACGAACCCGTGGCGGAGGAGAAGGGCGTCGCCCTGGAGGTCGCGCCCAGCGGCTCCGCGCGCATCGAGGGCAACCGCAGCCTGATCTCCCAGGCGCTGGCCAATCTGATCGACAACGCCATCAAGTACACGCCCGCGGGCGGCAAGGTGCGGGTGGCGGTGTCGGACACGGCGGCCGGCGTGGCGCTGTCGGTGTCCGACAACGGCCCCGGCATCCCCCCGTCGGACCGCGCCCGGGTGCTGGAGCGCTTCGTGCGGCTGGAGGCGAGCCGCAATTCGCCCGGCACCGGCCTCGGCCTCAGCCTCGTCTCCGCCGTGGCGCGGATGCACGACGCGCGGCTGGAGCTGGCCGACAACGCCCCCGGCCTCAAAGCCACGCTGGTCTTCCCCCGCATGGGCCTGCGTCACGCCGCGGCGACCTGACCGCGTCACGAAGGCCGGGTAGATTGGGCCATGGCCGATTTGCCGAGCTCGTCCGTTCCCGCGCCCTTCGATCCCGCCCGCGCCGCGCGCACCCGCGCAGCGCTGGCGGAAGGGCCCGACGGCTTCGCGCCGCCACCGGACGCCGCGCGGCTGCTCGATGCGATGGCAGGCAACAGCCCCTATCTCGCGCGCCTGGCGGTGCGGGAGCGGAGCTTCCTCAGGCAGGCGATGGAGTCCGGCCCTGACGCGGCGCTTGAATCGCTGCTCGCGGCCGTACCGGAGGCCGCGTTCGCCTCCGGCGAGGGCGCGGTCGCGGCGGCGCTGCGCATCGCCAAGCGGCGCGCCGCGCTCGCGATCGCGATGGCCGACGTGGGCGGGCTCTGGGACCTCGATTCCGTGACCGACGCGCTGACCAGGTTCGCCGATGCGGCCGTCGGCACGGCGCTGCGCTTCCTCCTGCGCAACGCCGCGGCGCAGGCGGGAACGGACGGCGGCGATCCGGCGAGGCTCGAGGCCGGGACCGGCCTCGTCGTGCTGGCGATGGGCAAGTACGGCGCCTTCGAGCTCAACTATTCCAGCGACATCGACCTTGTGGTGTTCTACGACGCCGCCCGTTTCCCGTTCCGCAAGAAGGACGACGCGCGCGGCGCGGCGGTGGACATCGTCAAGGGCCTGGTGAAGCTGCTCAGCGAAACCACCGCGGACGGCTATGTGTTCCGCACCGACCTGCGCCTCAGGCCGGATGCCGGCGTCACGCAGGTGGCGATCTCCACCGAGGCGGCGGAGGCCTACTACGAGGGCATGGGCCAGAACTGGGAGCGCGCCGCGATGATCAAGGCGCGCGTCTGCGCGGGCGACCGGCAGGCGGGTGCCGCGTTCCTCAAGGCCATCGAGCCGTTCGTGTGGCGCCGCAGCCTCGACTACGCGGCCATCGAGGACATCCATTCGATCAAGCGGCAGATCCATGCCCATGGCGGCCACGGCGCCATCGCGGTGCCGGGGCACAACGTCAAGCTCGGTCGCGGCGGCATCCGCGAGATCGAGTTCTTCGCGCAGACGCAGCAACTCATCCTGGGCGGCCGCTTTCCGGAGTTGCGCCCGCGCCGGACGCTCGACGCCATCGAGGCACTGCGCCGCCGCGGCCATGTTTCCGGCGAGGCGGCCATCGACCTTTCGCGCGCCTATCGCGATCTGCGAAAGCTCGAGCATCGCCTCCAGATGATCGAGGACGAGCAGACGCACACGCTGCCGAAGTCGCCGGAAGGACTGGCGCATGTCGCCTGTTTCATGGGCTACGCGGACGTCCCGGCGTTCGCGATCGAGCTGGCGCGCACCCTGAAGACCGTGCAGGGCCACTACGTGCGGCTGTTCGAGCAGAGCGCGCCGCTCTCCGCCGCCAGGGGCAGCCTCGTCTTCACCGGCGTGGAGGAAGACCCGGAAACGCTGGCGACGCTCGGGGGACTGGGGTTTCGCGACGCGAAGCATGTCTCCGCCGCGATCCGCGGCTGGCATCATGGCCGCATCCGCGCGACGCGCAGCGCCCGCGCCCGCGAGATATTGACCAAGCTCATGCCGGTGCTGCTGGAGGCGCTGGCCGCGACCGCGGATCCGGACGCGGCCTTCGCGCAATTCGACCGTTTCGTCACGCGCCTTCCGGCGGGCGTGCAGCTGTTCTCGCTGTTCCTCGCCAACCCGCACCTTCTGAAGCGGGTGGCGTCGGTCTGCGGCTCGGCGCCGAGGCTCGCCGATCATCTCGCGCGCGCGCCGGGCGTGCTGGACGCGCTGCTCGATCCGGATTTCCTCGGCGAACTGCCGTCGCGGGCCGAATTGGACCGCCAGCTCGCCGATCAGTTCGCGCGCGCGCCGGATTTCGAGTCCGTGCTCGACGCGGCGCGGAGGTTCGCGCGCGAGCAGGTCTTCCGCGTCGGCGTCCAGATCGTGGAGGGGACGGTGGCAGCGGAGCAGGCCGGCATCGCCTTCGCTGCCATCGCCGAGAGCGTGATCGCGGGGCTCCTCGGCGCGGTCGAAGGGCAGCTCGCGGCCGTGTCGGGCGCCGTGCCGGGCGGCGCCTTCGCCGTCATTGCCATGGGCAAGCTGGGCGGCAAGGAAATGACTGCCGCGTCCGATCTCGACCTCATCTTCGTCTACGACACGCCGGCCGGCATCGAGTCTTCGGATGGACCGAAGCCCCTGCCGGCCAGCGTCTACTACGGCCGCCTCGCCCAGCGCCTGATCGCGGCCCTGACCGTGCCGACCGCGCAAGGCGTGCTCTACGAAGTCGACATGCGGCTCAGGCCCACCGGCAACAAGGGGCCGGTCGCCGTGAGCCTGGAGACCTTCGCCCGCTATCACGCCACGGAATCCTGGACCTGGGAGCGCATGGCGCTGACGCGGGCGCGCGTGATCACGGGCGCCGATGCCCTGCGCCCGAGGATCGAGGCGGCGATCCGGGGCGCGCTGACCTCGGCGCCGGACGTCGCGAAGCTCACGGCGGACGCGCGCGACATGCGGCGGAAGATCGCCGCGCAGTTCCCCGGCCGGTCGCCCTGGGACCTGAAATACGCGCCAGGCGGACTTGTGGACATCGAGTTCGTGGCCCAGACACTGCAATTGCGGGCCGCGCATGCCCGGGCCGAGGTTCTCGATCCGAACACCGTCGCGGCGCTGGAGAAGCTCGGGCGGTCCGGCGCGCTCTCCGCGACCGACGCGGAGGCCCTGCTCGCGGCGGCGCGCGTCGAGAATGCGCTGACGCAGGTCCTGCGCATCGCGGTGGACGGCACGCTCGATCCGTCGGACGCCTCGCCCGGGCTCAGGGCCCTGCTGGTCAGGGCGGCGGGCGCGAAGGACTTCGCGGGCCTGGAGCGCACGCTGACGGACGCGCGCAAGCGCGCGGGAGAGATCTTCGGCCGGATCGTCCGTTAGCCCGGCAGGACCACGAAGGCGTTCGGCGGAAAGCTCAGATGCACGGTCTCGCCGCTGGCGAGATCCTTGTGGCCGCCGGCGTTCGACATCGCCACGGCGACGGGCTCCGCGCGGCCTTCGATCAAGACGCCGAAATGACTGCGCGCGCCGAGATAGGCCGTGGACGCGATCATGCCGCGCACATCGCCTGCCTCGCGCGAGATCGCCACCTTCTCCGGCCGGATGGCGAGCAGGATCGCCTGCCCGGCGGCGTGGCCGGTGGCGGCCGGCACGCGCAGATAGCCGAAGGCCCCGGCATTGACGACCGCGACGCCGTCCTCGGCCGCCGCGACCGTGCCCTCGACGAAATTCATGGTGCCGATGAAGTCGGCCACCTCGCGGCAGTTGGGCCGCTCGTAAAGCGTCCGTGGCGGCGCGATCTGCAGCACCTTGCCGGCGCTCATCACCGCCACGCGGTCGGACATGGAGAGCGCTTCCTCCTGGTCGTGGGTCACGAACACGAAGGTGATGCCGAGGCTCTTCTGGAGCTGGCGCAGCTCGACCTGCATGGACTCGCGCAACCGCTTGTCGAGCGCGCCCAGCGGCTCGTCCAGCAGCAGCACCTTGGGCCGGCAGACCAGCGCGCGCGCCAGCGCCACGCGCTGGCGCTGGCCGCCGGAGAGCTGGTCGGCCCTGCGCGCCGCGAAGCCCTCGAGCCGGATCATGGCCAGCGCGTCGGCCACGCGCGACTGCAATTCGGCGCGCGCCAGCCGCTCGCGCCTCAGGCCATAGGCGATGTTGTCGAAGACGTTCAGGTGCGGAAAGATGGCGTAGGACTGGAACACCATGTTGGTGGGCCGCCTGTTGGGCGGCAGGCCCGTCACCTCGTGGCCGTCGATATAGATCTCGCCCGCATCGGGAAATTCGAATCCGGCCAGCAGGCGCAGGAGCGTGGTCTTGCCGCAGCCGGAAGGCCCGAGCAGCGCGAAGAACTCGCCGCGGCCCATCGTCAGGCTCACATCGTCCACCGCGATCACCTCGCCGAAGCGGCGGGTGATGTTCTCGATTTCGATATAGGCCTCGTCCATCGCTCAAATCCCCGCCGGATGGGCGCGCCGGCCAAGCCCGCGCACCCACTCCGCCAGGACCACCAGTCCCGCGGTCGCGACCAGGATCAGGGCGCCCAGCGCCAGCACCTTGGGAAGCTGGAAGGGGAAGCGCAGCTGGCCCCAGATGTAGATCGGCAGCGTCACGTCCGTTCCGGCGAGGAAGTAGGCAATGAGGAATTCGTCGAACGAAACGATGAAGCAGAGCAGCAGGCTCGCCACGATGCCGGGCAGCACCAGCGGGAAGGTGACGCGCCAGAACGTCATCCAGGCGCTTTCGCCCAGGTCGAGCGAAGCTTCCTCGAGACTCCGGTCGAAGCCTTCGAAGCGCGACATCAGGACCGTGATGGCGAAGGGCAGGCAGATGAGGACGTGCCCCAGCGCCACCGCGTAAAGCGAAGGCGGCAGGCCCACGCGGTTGAGCACGATGAGGAGCGAGATGCCGAGCACGATGTCGGGGATGAAGAGCGGCAGGCTCGCCAGCGCCAGCACGGCCCCGCCGCCCCTGAGCCGGTAGCGCGTCAGCGCCCGGGCGGTGAGAAGCCCGAGCACGGTGGCGGACAGCGCCACGCAGGCGCCCACCTTCAGGCTGTTCCACAGCGCGAGGTGCATGGCGGTATCCGCCAGCATCTCGCCGTACCAGCGGGTGGTGAATCCGGAGAGCGGGAAGGCGATGAACTCCGAATTGTTGAAGGAGAAGACGGGCAGGAACAGCACCGGCACGTAGAGGAACGCGAGGTAGAAGATCGCGTAGGCGAAGAAGCCGCGGGCGTGTCGCTTGCGGGCCATCAGCGCACCCGGGATGCGGCCAGCCGCACCGCCTGCACGGTCAGCAGGGTGACGATGCCCACCGCCGCCATGCTGGCGATGGCGAGCGCGGCCCCCATGGGCCAGTCGCCGATGCGGTCGAACTCGACCTCGATGACGTTGGCGATCATCACGCCGCCCGGGCCGCCGACCAGGGTGGGCGTGACGTAGTCTCCCGTGGTCGGCACGAAGATGAGCACGGCGGCCCCGATCACGCCGGGCAGCGACAGGGGCAGCGTCACGCGCAGGAAGCGCCGCAGCGGCCCGTCGCCCAGATCGGCCGCCGCGTCGAGCAGCGAGCGGTCGATCTTCTCCAGGCTCACATAGATCGGCAGGATCGCGAACGCCGCCCAGGCGTGCGCCAGCGTCACCACCACCGCGAACGGGTTGTAGAGCAGGAACTCCAGCGGCTGCCTGATGAGGCCGAGGTCCATCAGCCCGGAGTTGATGACGCCATTGTAGCCGAGGATCACCTTCCAGGCGAAGACGCGCAGCAGATAGCTCGTCCAGAACGGGATGGTCAGCAGGATCAGCCAGGCGAACTTCGCGCGCGCGTGGAAGGCGACGAAGTAGGCCATCGGATAGGCGAGAAGCACGGTCGCCAGCGTGACGGCGGAGGAGATGGCCAGCGAGCGCCAGAACAGGTCCCGCCAGCTCCCGCGGCCCAACGCCTCCGCGTAGCGGCCAAGCGTGAAGTGGGTGTCGAGCGAAAGCCCGGCCTGGGTCCAGAAGCTGTAGAGCGCCAGGAGCAGCATCGGCGCCGCCAGCGCCACGACCATCACGATCATGGCGGGGCTGAGCAACGCGTAGCCGCGCGCGGCTTCCGGGCGGCGGACGCGCCCGCCGCGTGGGCGCCGTGCCTGGATGATGTCCGCGACCGCCATGGGTTCCCCGCCGCGGGAGAGTGTCGTCAGGGGACCAGCCGCGCAACCCACTGCGGCAGCGCGAAGGCCGCGGCGTGGATGGCGGGGTTGTAATAGTCGGTCTTGAGCTTCGCCTTGCGGAAGGCTGCTGCCGCGCGCCGGATGCCGGCCGGCGTGCCCAGTCGCGCGCTCTTGGCCTTGCCCGCCCAGGAGAGCGCCATGAAGCCGCCGATATAGGTCGGCACCACGGTGAGGTAGAGGCCGGACTGCGGGAAGAACCCGGCCAGCTCCCCGAGCGCCTCGGTGATCTCCCAGGGCTGGTAGAACGGCACGCCGGTCTGGAAGGTGGCGAAGCCGCCCGCGCTCAGCGCGTTGCGGACGCGGTCATAGAAGGTCTCTCCGAACAGCGCCTTGCCGGGGCCCACGGGATCGGGCCGGTCGGCCACGATGAGATCGAATCGGCCTTTGTTTTCGGGCCTTCCGAGATATTCGAAGGCGTCGGCGATCTCGATCGTGAGGCGCCTGTCCCTGAAGGCCCGCGCGTTGATCCCGGGGAAGTGCTCGCGGCAGAGCTCGACCACGCGGCCGTCGATGTCGACCAGCACGACCTCCTTCACGCCCTTGTGCTTCAGCGCCTCGTCGGCAATCGAGAGGTCGCCGCCGCCCACGATCATGACGCGGGTGGCCCTGCCGTGCTCCAGCAGCGGCAAATGTGTCAGCATTTCGGCATAGGCAGATTCGTCCCGCGTCGTGATCTGGACGATATCGTCCAGCGTCATCACCCGGCCGTTGGCGACGGTGTCGAAGATGCGGATGCGCTGGTAGCGGCTCTTCTCCTCGACCAGCGTGGCGGTGACCTCCATCGACTGCGCGTAGCCCTTGTGAAGGCGCTCCTTGAAGCTCGCGGCGGGCATTCCGGCTCTCCAGATTGGGTGAAACGAAGCGAAGGCGCGGGCGTTCTAGGGCTCCGGTCCCGCGCTGGCAAGCGCGCGCCGAACCGTCTCGCGCGCGCCTCGCGGTGTGTGCTCCGAGGCGATTGTGACAGCGGCGGGCGCGGCCCCCGCGCCACGCCGTCCAGAAAAAATTAAAGCTTAGGTGACAAAATTTCTTGCATAGGGGGCCGACATCCCTATATTCCGCGTTGTCCCGGCGACGGGGCAGGGCGGTTCGGCGGAAGTTTCCACTTCCTCCGGCCGCTTTCTTCTTATCGGCGTCCGGAAGTCCAAAAGGCCAAGGCGCAGGTGTCAACCTTAGAGAAGGGTAGGTGCCCGAAATGGCCAAGCTCCAGCTGGTAGCCTCGAACAAAGTCGCCCGTGCGCCCCGCGCACGCAACGCGGTCAAGCCGCTCCCGGTCGTTCTGCCGAACGACAACCAACCCAAAGACCACTTCATCACCCGCAACGGCCTCACCTATGCCGGCAGCCACCTGATCATCGATCTGTGGGATGCCGAGGGGCTGGGCGATCGCGACCGGATCGAGACGGCGCTGATCGACGCGGTGAAGGAAGCGGGCGCCACGCTGCTGCATATCCACCTGCACACGTTCTCGGATGGCGGCGGCATCTCCGGCGTGGCCGTGCTGGCGGAGAGCCACATCAGCGTCCACACCTGGCCCGAGAAGGGCTACGCGGCGTTCGACGTCTTCATGTGCGGCGACGCGCAGCCCAGGAAGGCGATGGACGTGTTCAAGGCCGCGTTCAATCCGGGCCGCATCGTCGTCGGCGAGCACAAGCGCGGCGTTCTCTGAACGCGCGCCTGGCGGGTTAACCAAGGGCGGAAATGGCCTCGCCGGGCCGTTTCCGCCCTTTGCCATCGTCATTATCCTCATGCGTTTGGACCTCGGGGTCCGTTAACCGCATACTGGCGCGCCTTGCGCGAGAATGCGGGCCCTGTCGTGTGCGGAGGGGAGAGGCTTGCGCTACGACGCGTGCGTGATCGGCGCGGGCGCGGACGGTTTGTCCGCGGCGGCCATGCTTGCGCGCGCGGGTCTCAAGACCGTCGTGGTGGAGCGCGGCGAGCAGCCGGGCGGGCGCTGCGCCCTGCGTGAATTCCATCCGGGATTCCGCGCCGCGCCCTTCACCGATTCGATCGCGGCGATTCCGCCCTGCGTCTTCCGCGCGCTCGATCTCGCCCGGCACGGCCTGGTGTTGCCGCCGCCGCAGGCCTCGCTCTCCATGTGGCCCGATCGTGCGCACTGGATTCGGCCGCATCGCCCCTCGCCGGCCGCTGCGCTCGCGCAGGAGATGTCGAGGCTGTCGGACGCCGCCATCGCGCGCGGCCGGGACGATGCCGCCGCGCCGCCCCACCGGCCGCTGTTCGGCCGCGCACCGGCAGCGGCCCCGTGGCCGGGAGAGGATCTGCTCGCGCAGCCGCTCGCGGAGCGCGCGCGCGCAGCAGGCGACACGGATGCCATGGCGCATGTCCTCGCCGCCGCGCTCGAGGGCCACGCCATCGATCCGGATCTGCGCGGGAGCGCGGCGGCGCTTCTCGCCCCTGCCGCGCGCTGCCTGATCGTGCCGGGCCTCGCCGAGGCGCTGGCGGCGGCGGCCACCGGGGCCGGAGCCGAGTTGATGGCGGGCGCGGAGGCCACCGAGGTCCGGCTGCTCAAGGATCGCGTGGCCGCGCTGGTGTTGGCCGATGGCGGCGCGATCGAGACCCGCGCGGTCCTCTCCACGCTCGACCTCAAGCGCACCTTCCTGACGCTCTTCGCCTGGGACGCGCTGCCGAAGCCGCTGGCCGGGCGGGTGCAGGCGTTCCGGATGGAGGGCGCGTGCGCCCGCCTGCTGATTGCGCTCGACCGGCCGCCGGCGCTCGCGCCGGAGGCGATGCGGGCCGGGATCCGCGTTGCGCCGGATGCGCGCGTCTTCGCGGATGCGGCAGCGGCGTGGCGCGCCGGCATGGCGCCGGAGAGGCCGCCGATGACCCTGCGGGTCGTCTCCGCCGTCGCGCCCGCGCTGGCGCCGGCGGGCAAGGCCGTGCTCACGGCGACGCTGGGCGCCATTCCGCACCGCCTTTTCGACGGCGCCTGGACCAACGAGCGCCGCGAGAAGCTCCGTGACACCGCCCTGGCCATGATCGACGCCGTCCTCCCCGGCACGCGCGACGCCGTGCTGGCGGCCGAACTGCTGGTGCCCGCGGACATCGAGGAAGGCCTCGGCGCCACCGGCGGCGACGTGTGGGGCGGCGAGATCGCGGCCGACCAGATGTTCGCCATGCGCCCCGGCCTCGGCGCAGCGGCGCCCCGAACGCCGGTCGGCGGGCTCTATCTCGCCGGCGGATCGACGGCGTCCGGCCTGCTCGGCGCCGGCGTCTCGGGAACGCTCGCGGCCGAGGCCATCGCCGCCGACCTCAAGAACGGGCGGCGCGGATGAGCGCGCGCGCGTTCGACGCGGTGGTGGTGGGCGCCGGTGTCGGCGGGCTCACGGCCGCCTGCTACCTCGCCCGGAGCGGGCGCAAGGTCCTGCTCGCGGAAGCCCGCAACAGGCTCGGCGGGCGCTGCGAAAGCATCGCGCTGGGCGAAGGCTTCACGGCGCCGCTCGGCGCGCACGAGCTGCACGCGCTCGACCCGCGCGTGGCCAGGGAGCTGAAGCTCGCCCGCCATGGCCTCAAATTCGTGGTGCGCGGCATGGCGCTCGCCGGACTCGGCCACGGTGGGCGCCACGCGCTCATCGTCCGCGACGTGCGGGACACGGTTCGCAACATCGCGTCGCTGTCGCGGGCGGACGCGGACGCGTGGCCGGCCTTCCATGCCGAACTGTTCGCGCTGGCGCGCGCCTTGCGGCCGCGCTGGTGGGAGGCTCGTCCGCCGAAGCCGCTGGCGCGTCGCCATCAGGAGGTGTTCGAGGCGCTCCGGCACGTCAGCGCCGCCGCCTGGCTCGACTCCCGGTTCGAAAGCGACGTGCTGAAGGCGACGCTGGCCTTCGACGCCACGGTGGCCGGTTATTCGCCCTATGAGCCCGGCTCGGCGCTGCTGCTGGTGTGGCGGGCGGCGCAGGAGATGTGCGGCCTCCAGGGCGTGTCGGCATGGCCCATGGGCGGCCCGGCGGCGCTGGCGGCCGCGCTTGCCGATGCCGCGAAGGCGCAGGGCGTGGAGATCCGGACGGGCGCGGCCGTGGAGCATGTGCTGATGCAGGACGAAGCCGCCGCCGGGGTCGCGCTCGCCTCCGGCGAGAGCATCGCGGCCCCCCTGGTCTTTTCCAGCCTGTCGCGGCGCGCGACGCTCGGGCGGCTCGCGCCCGCGGGCGCTTGCGGCTTCGAGACGCTGGCGGCGCTGGCGCACGAACCCGTGACGGGCGAGGCGCGGATTGTGCTGGCGCTGAAATCGCTGCCGCCGTTCAATGGCATGGCGGTGCCCGCCACGGCGCGCTTCGTGCTCGCCGAGCGCCTGGAAAGCCAGGCCGCGGCCTGGTCGGCGGCACATGCCGGGCGGCTGCCGGACGAGTTGACTCTGGAATTCGTCATCCCGACCGCCGCCGAGGCCTCGCTGGCGCCGCATGGCCAGCACGTGGCGAGCGTGCTGGTGCGGCCCGTGCCCGCCGCGATGAGCGCGGCGATGAAGACGCAACTCACGGCCCGCGTGACCGCCGCGCTTGACGCGCAAATGAGCGGCCTCGCCGGCAGCGTCGCGTCGGCCGAAACGTTCACGCCGGCCGAGCTCGCGGCGCGCTACGGCCATCCCGGCAATGCCGTGGATATCCATTCGAACTGGAACCAACGGATCATGACGACGATTCCCGGTCTCTATCTCTGCGGCGCCGAACCGGTGCCCGCGCCGTCCGGGCGGGCGGGGCGGATCGCGGCGGCGCTGGCGCTGGGAGGCGGCAAATGAGCGAGCGGCCGTTCGTCCTCGCCACGCCGTTCCACGTCCGCGCCGCGGCGCTCAACCGCGACAATGCCTGGGCCGTGCGCAACGGCTTCACGCTGTCCGCCGCCTATGACGACGCGGGCGACGAGGCGCTGGCCGCGCGCCAACGCGTGGTGCTGGCCGACATCTCGTGGCGCTGGCGGCTCGCGGTCGAAGGCGGGCGGGCGGTGGAGTTCCTGTCGCGGCTGCTCACCCGCGATCCGGCGAAGCTCGAGCCGGGCCAGGCGCTCAAGGCGCTGTGGCTCGGCGACAAGGGTGGCGTGCGCGGCGCCTGCGCGCTGGCGCGCTACGGCCGCGAGAGCTTCCGCGTCGTGTCCGCGGCGGAGGATGAAACCTGGATTTTCCGCGCCGCCGCAGCCTTCGGGCTGGCGCCCGCGCCGGTCGCGGACGAAGGCGGGCTTGCGATCGTTGGTCCCTATGCGCGCGCCACGCTGGCCGCGGCAGGCCTCGACGCCGATCTTGAGCCGCTCGGCTTCCGCAAGCTGTTCTGGCGCGGGCTCGACGTCACGCTGTCGCGCTGGGGCGAGCATGGCGGCTACGAGATCTGGTGCCAGTCCGATGACGGGCTTGCGGTGTGGGACCGGCTGATGCGCGCCGGTGGCGATTTCGGCATCCAGGCCGCCGGGCTCGCGGCCATGGACCTGCTCGACATCGAAGGCGGCGTGGCGCGGCCGGGACGCGACTACCTGCTTGCCCGCGAGGCCTTTGCCGCATCGCCCTCGCCGGTGGCGCTCGGCCTGGAGCGGCTGGTCGACGACGGTTGGAAAGGCTTCAACGGGCGCGAGGGCTGGCTCAGGTCCAGGCTCACGGAGAAGCGCCGGCTGGCCGGAATCGTCTTCGAGGGCGAAACGCCCGCGCCCTTCACGCCGCTGCTGCGCGAGGGCAGTGCGATCGGGCACGCGCTGAGCTCCGCCTATTCGCCGGCCATGCGCCGCGCCGTCGCGCTGGCGCAGGTGGATATTTCCGCCATCGCGCCCGGCACCGTGCTGTCCCTGACGCTGCCGCCCGGCCGCGACCTCCCGGAATTGCGCACGGCCCAGGTGCGGGTGGCGGACTTGCCGTTCCTGAAGCCGCCCGATCCGATCGCGGGATGAGGCACGCCGGTCCCGCGGCGGCCGCGCGCTCCGCTCATAGCCCGGATTTGATCTCGGTCCAGGCTTCCACGATCTGGTCCTTGTTCTTCAATCGCCGCTGGAAGGTGCCGCTCCTGAGGAACGTCTCCACGTCCCGGCTCAGGCCCAGATTCCGGAACACGGCATCGGGGACGTTCTTCAGCGCGTCCTCGTTGGACGGCTCGTCGCCGATGTGGGCGATCGTATAGACGGCCGCGGTGTCGCTGATCGAAGAATCGATCAACGCCAGCGCCCGGGCTTCGTCGGAGGGGTTCTTGTGCATGACGAGCCCGCAGACATAGGTGAACATCCCGCCCTTGGGATTCATGAAGGCGACCGGCTTGCCCTCCTTGTGCAGCGTCGCATAGGTCACGCGCCAGGTCATCGCGGCGACGATCTCGCCGGAGGCGAGCCCCTGCGCGAGCTGGGTGTCGTCGCTGGAGATGAAGCGGGTCTGCGGGATCAGCGCGCGCAGCTTGGCCTGCACCCTCTGCCACTGTGCCGGATTCATGTTGTAGGCGTCGACGCCGATCATGCGCGCGACGAACGGCACGGTGTCGTCCACGCCGTCGAGCACGGAGACGCGGCCGCGATATTTCGGATCGAACAGGATGTTCCAGCTCGGGTTCCTGACGTATTCCGGCGCCAGGTCGGTGCGGAAGGTGACGGAGGTGTTGCCCCAATAATGCGGCACGAACCACACCTTGTCGGGTCCCGCCGAGATGCCCGGCAGGTTGCGCAAGGTGGGCGAGATCCTGTTCCAGTTCTTCAGCTTGCTGGTGTCGATGGGCTGGAGCAGGCCCGCCTCCTGCCAGCGCGGGAACTCGTAATAGCAGGGGCCCATCACGTCGGGATGATAGCCCGCGCGCATCTTGGCGAAGGCTTCGTCCTCATCGGCGAAGATCGCGACATTGGGCTTCTCGTGGTAGCGGGCCTGGTAGTCCGCGAGGAAGGGCGGATCCATGTAGTCTTCCCACTGGAAGAGCGTCGGAGGGGCCGCGAGCGCCGCCCCACCCAGCATCAGACCCGCCACCGCCGGCAACCAACCGAACACCCGCATGGGAACGCCCTGCTTTTGCGCCACGAAAGGTAAAGACGGCGGCTCGCCCGCGCAATCTCCTGTCGCCATTGGGGTTTTCCGCGCCTTAGCCACTCTTTATGATTGCGCCGCTATCCTTCGAGCATCGGTTCCGAGCTCCGCATGAACAAAATCAGCCCGCCGCCCGCCTTTGCGCGTCCCGCTTTCGTCGCCTGCGCCCAGGCGGAATTCGAGGCGTTCGCCGCCGCCAATCCGGGCCTTGGGCACGTCGACGCCGTGCTGGCCGACGTGGTCGGCACGCTGCGGGGCAAGCGGCTCGCCATCGCCGAGGCCGGCAAGCTCTTCGAATCCGGCATGCAGATTCCCCATTCGCTCTACCTGATGGACGCGCATGGCGAGATGACCAATCCCTTCGGCCGCGGCGTGGGCGACGGCGATCCCGACGGCACGGCGTGGCCGATCCCCGGCACGGTGTCGCGCGTCTGGGGCGCGCCGCGGGCGCAGATACTGATGAGCCTGCGCGACAGCCAGGGCGTCCCCGATCCCGCCGAGCCGCGCGCGGCGCTGGAGCGCGTGCTGGAGCGTTTCGCGGAACTGAATCTCACGCCCGTCTGCGCGCTGGAGCTTGAATTCTATCTCATCGATCCGAGGCGCGACGGGCTGGGCGCGCCGCAGCCGCCGCTCGATCCGCGCACGGGCGCGCGCGAGCACACGGCTTCGGTCTACGGCATCGACGATCTCGATCGTTATGCCGGGTTCCTCGCCTCGCTCACGGACGCCGCGGCCGCCCAGGGCGTGCCGGTGAGCGCCGCGAGCAAGGAGTACGCGCCGGGCCAATTCGAGGCGAACCTGCGCCACCAGGGCGATGCGCGGCTGGCGGCCGATCATGCGGTGTTCCTCAAGCAGATCGTCAGGGCCGCGGCGCGCGCGAACGGCCTCGACGCCAGCTTCATGGCCAAACCCTATCAGGACCGCGCGGGTTGCGGACTCCACATCCATCTGAGCCTGCTCGATGCGCACGGCGCCAACATCTTCGACGACGGCACGCCGCAGGGCTCGGAGCGCCTGCGCCACGCGGTGGGCGGCCTTCAGGCGCTGATGGCGGATTCGATGGCGCTGTTCGCGCCGAACCTGAATTCCTACCGCCGCTTCCAGCCGGACATGTTCGCGCCGGTGAACCGCCGCTGGGGCGTCAACAACCGCTCGGCCGGCCTGCGCGTGCCGGTCGGGCCGGGCGAGGCGAGGCGTGTCGAGCACCGGGTGGCGGGCGCCGACGCCAATCCCTATTACGCGCTCGCCGCCGTGCTCGCGGGCGTGCATCACGGCCTCGCCAACAAGCTCGATCCCGGCCCCGCCGCGGCCGGCAACGTCTCCCGCGAGCCGGATCTGGCGCTGCCGTTCACCATCGATGCCGCGCTGGCACGGCTGGAGCAGGCGCGGACGCTCGACGGCTACCTCGGCGGGGAAACGCTCTCGCTCTACCGCGAGACCAAGCGCATCGAGGCGCAGCGCCTGCGCCGCATCATCGCGCCGGCGGAATACGACTGGTATTTGTGACCAGAGCAGGATCGCTCTTCTTCGAATCGCGATCCCGCTCCAGGTATTTGATTGACGCGCAATTTTTCGGGCGAACCGCTGCACACTTCGCCCGATTGCGCTCTAAGGTCCGTTCTGGGCCGTGACCGTCGGCGCGGCGTCGCCGAAGGGCTGCTTTAGGTCGTCCATCTGCATGCCTTCGGGCGGCACGGCCGCGTCGCTTTCGCTCGCACGCAGCGCCACCGCCGTCCGGGGCTGCGCCGGATCCGGCTTGTCCCAGAGCGAGGCGATCGCGGAGAAGTCGATGGACGGCACGCTGTCGCAGCCCGTCAGGAGCAGCGGGCTCAAGACCACGAGCGCACGAACTCTCCGGCGCGAATCGCTCATGGGACGGATTGTACGCCCGCCGTCAGGATGCCGGGAGCCTGAGTTCCGCCGCGGCGCCTTCGTCGGGGCCGCCGCCCAGATTGATCGTGCCGCCCATGCGCCGGGCCAGCGCCATCGCGATGGCGAGTCCGAGTCCCGCGCCCGTCGCCGCGGCCGGGCGCTTGAAGGCGGTGAACGGCTTGCCGGCCGCCGCCGCTTCCCAGGCGTCGAAACCGTAGCCGCTGTCGCGCAGGGAGAAGACCACGACGTCGTCCTCGTTGCGCAGCTGGAGCCGCACCTGTCCGCCCTCGGGCGTGTACTGCACGGCGTTGGCGATCAGATTGGCGAGGATGCGCCTGAGGGCGGCGGTGTCGGCGAACACCGGCGCGCATTCGGGCAGCGACACCGTGAGGCGGATTCGCCGGCTGAACGCCTTGCCCGCGAATTCCTCCACCGCCTGCCGTGCCACCACGGCGGCGTCGATCATGGCCGGCGCCAGCGGATGCTTGCCCGCTTCGAGGTTCGCGAATTCGAGGATGTCGCCGATCTTGGCGTGCAGGTTCCTGCCGGCCGCGCCGATATCGTGGGCGTATTCGATGTATTTGACGTGTCCCGCGGGCCCGAACACGCCGCGTTCGATGACTTCGGAGAAACCGATGATGGCGTTCAGCGGTGTCCGCAGTTCATGGCTCATATGCGCGATGAACTCGGATTTGGAGCGCTCGGCTTCCGCCGCGCGGCGCTCGGCATCCGCCAGCCGGATGAGGAGCCGCGCGTCGCCCGGCTCGGTCGCCCGCAGGGCCTTCGCGGCTTCCGCCACGCGCGCGCGGCGCTCGAAATCGCGCACGAACACGGCGGCCAGCGCCGCGCCGGCCAGCGACGGACCGAGGATGAGGAACAGATAGAGCGGCAGGGTCCCATACCAGGTGCCGAGCGCGTCGCCGGTGAGGATCGAGGCGCCCGCCGCCAGCGGCCATCCCGGCACGCGCGCCAGCGAGATCATGCGGTTGCCGGCCGGCAATTCGACGAGGCGGGTGACCCGCGGCCGGCCGTCCAGCGCCAGCGCGCTCGGGATCGGAACCGCCGTCCATTGCGCGCCGCTGGCGCGCACCTCGCCCGAAAGGCTGGCGATCAACGCGTCTTCCATCCCGGCGCGCGGCAGGATCGCGGCGGCGTCGATCTGCACCGCCGCGATGTGTCCGGCGAGCGGGAAGAGCAGCGCCAGCGTCCTGCCGTCGGATGACGCCGCGATGGTGCGGTCATAGGCGGCGTGCGCCAGGGCGGCGGGGCTGAGCGGCAGCAGGCCGTTCGGCATGCTCTTGAGCTCGGAGACCACCTGGCCGCCCCTATCGAGCAGCGCGATGTTGCGCAGCGCGGGCCCTCCGGCTTCGGAGATCGCGGCGGTTCCATCCGCGCCGCCCGCGTTGGCGAAGGCGGCGCCGAGGGCGGCATAGCGGTCGAGCGAAGCGGAAAGGTCGGCCGCGATCTCGCCGGCGCGGCGCTGGGTGAAATGGGAGGCCTGGGCCAGCGCATGCACCCGGTCGAGGCGCATCTGCAGTCCCGCCGCCGCCGCGAAGCTGCCGGCAATGAGCACGAAGGCGACGACGACGGTCAGCCGCACCTTGCGGGACGCGGCGCGCGCTTTCCCGGCCGCGGCGTCCAACGCTGCGCCGATCGGGCCTGCGGCTGCCTGCGCCATGAGCGGCGCGCTCCAGTGATTCGTCCCCCGGAGATCATACGAATCGCGGAGTCGCTGTCACGGCTCCCCGCTTACCCCAGCATCTTGCCCACGACCTCGAACAGGTTGGGAGAAAGCCCGGAAGTGGCGGAAATCGCCTCCAGTTCGTCCTTTATGAGCGCCTGGCGCGCGGCATCGTAGCGCTTCCAGGTTTCGAACGCGCCGGTGAGCCGCGCGGCGACCTGCGGGTTGATCTTGTCCAGCGCCTGCACGGTTTCGCGCACCAGCCGGTAGCCCGCGCCATCGGCGGCATGAAAGCGCAGCGGGTTGCTGGCGAATGCCCCGACGACCGAGCGCACGCGGTTGGGATTCTTGAGATCGAACGCGGGATGCTTCATCAGCCCCCGCACGCGGCCGATGGTGTCCGGCAGGCTCGACAGCGCCTGCAGGCTCATCCACTTGTCCAGCACCAGCGGGTCGTCGCGGAAGCGGTCGTGGAAGCGCGCGAAGGCCGCGTCGCGCCGCGCCGACGGCATGCGGCTGAGAGCGGCCAGGCCCGCGATCGTGTCCGTCATGTTGGTGGCGCTGCGGTAATGCGCCTCGGCGATCTCGGCCGCTTTCTCGTCGTCCGCGGCGGTGACGTAGCGCAACGCGGCGTTGCGCAACGCGCGCTTTCCCGCGGACTCGAAGCCCGGATCGAACGGGGCGGGCTGCAGCGTTTTCTCGTAGAGCGAGGCGAACGCGGAGGCGTGGGCGGCCGCGATCTCGCGGATCATCGCGATCCGGGCGGCGTGCAGCGCATCGGGATCGGCATGGGGCAGCATGACCAGCGCCAGCTCGCCTTCGGCGGGCGGGTTCAGCATCAGCGCGGCAAAGGC
Organism: Rhizomicrobium sp.; assembly: GCA_035499995.1. Taxonomy (GTDB): domain Bacteria; phylum Pseudomonadota; class Alphaproteobacteria; order Micropepsales; family Micropepsaceae; genus Rhizomicrobium. The sequence goes on from DATJXR010000016.1 coordinate 29,683, forward strand.
CGGATCGGCCGGGGCGCGGCGCAGCACCTCGCCGATCGAGTCGAGCAGGAGCGGATCGGTCCGGAGCGCTTCGCCGCGCTGCGCGCGCGCCGCCATCTCGAGCAGGATGTCGCTCGCCAGCGCCTGGCCGCATTCCCAGCGGTTGAAGGCGTCGGGATCGTTGGCCATGAGGGCGGCGCGGCCTTTCCGGTCGAGCGGCGCCTTGATGAACACCGGCGCGGAGAAATGCCGCCCGATGGAGAGCAAGGGCGGCGCCTCGACGTCGACGAACACGAAGCGCTGTTCCGGCTGGGTGAGCTCGATCACGCGATCCTCGGGCCCCGCGGCGTTCTCGCCTTCCAGCGTCAGCGGCATCGCCTTTCCGCCCTGCGAGATCAGCCCCATGCGCAGCGGAATGTGCATCGCCTTCTTCTCGGGCTGGCCGGGCGTGGGGCCAAGCGTCTGCTTGAGATTGAGCGTGTAGGTCTTCTTCGCCGGATAATAGGTGCCTTTGGCCTCGACGATGGGCGTGCCCGCCTGGCGGTACCACAGGCGGAATTGCGTCAGGTCGCGGCCGTTGGCGTCCTCGAAGCACTTGACCCAGTCCTCGACGGTTACCGCCTGGCCGTCATGACGTTCGAAATAGAGATCGGTCGCCTTGCGGTAGCCCTCTTCGTCCACCAGCGTCTTGAGCATGCCGATGACTTCGGAGCCCTTCTCGTAGACCGTGGCGGTGTAGAAATTGTCGATGGTGATGTAGCTCTGCGGCTGCACCGGATGGGCGAGGGGGCCGCCGTCCTCCATGAACTGCCGGCCGCGCAGCATCTTCACGTCCTCGATGCGCTTGACGGGGCGGCTGCGCATGTCGGCGGAGAAATTCTGGTCGCGGAAGACGGTGAGGCCTTCCTTCAGGGAGAGCTGGAACCAGTCGCGGCAGGTGACGCGGTTGCCGGTCCAGTTGTGGAAGTATTCGTGCGCCACCACGCTTTCGATGCGGGCATAGTCGTCGTCGGTCGCGGTCTCGGGGCTGGCCAGCAGGAGCTTGTCGTTGAAGATGTTGAGGCCCTTGTTCTCCATTGCGCCGAAATTGAAGGCGGAGACGGCCACGATCATGAAGATGTCGAGATCGTATTCCCGGCCGTAGGCTTCCTCGTCCCAGCGCATGGCGCGCTTGAGCGAGTCCATGGCATAGGCCGCGCGCGGCTCGTTGCCATGCTCCACATAGATGGCGAGCGCCACCTTCCGCCCGCTCAGGGTGACGAATTCGTCGCGCAGCACGCCGAGGTCGCCGGCGACCAGCGCGAAGAGATAGGTGGGCTTGGGGAAGGGATCGTTCCAGATCGCGAAGTGGCGCCCGCCGGGCAGGTCGCCGCCGCCGGTGCGGTTGCCGTTGGAGAGCAGCACCGGATACTTCGCCTTGTCCGCCTCGATGCGCGTCGTATAGACGGCCAGCACGTCCGGCCGGTCGAGATAGTAGGTGATCCGGCGGAAGCCCTCGGGCTCGCACTGGGTGCAGAACATGCCCCCGGAGGTATAGAGGCCTTCAAGCGAGGTGTTCTGCGAGGGCGCGATCTCGGTCTCGATGGTGAGCGCGAAGGCGTCGGGGACATTGGCGATCTTGAGCGACGTATCGTCCAGCGCGTAATCGCCCGCGCCGAGCTTGCGGCCGTCCAGCGTCACCGACAGGAGCTTCATGCGCTCGCCGTTGAGCGCGAGCGGCGTGCCGGCTGCGCCGGTGCGGGCGAATTTCGTCGTCGCGGTCACGCGCGTGGCGTCGGGATCGAGGGCGAAAGCGAGGGAGACGTCTGAGATGCGGAAGTCGGGGGCGCGATAGTTCTTGAGCGCGACGGCGCGCGGTTCTTCGGTACGCATGGAAATCCTGTGGCTTGCCGGGGCGCCCGATATAGACCCCGGCCGCCGCTCCGGCAACCGCTGCCAAGCGCTTGAATTATTTGTGCTGTTTGCCCGCGGCGCGGAGTTTCTCCACGCGCTCGCCGGTGGCGGGATGCGATGCGATCCAGCTCGGCCGGCAACCCGCCTTGCCGCAGACTTTCTCGTCCATCCGCTGGAGCAGATCGGCCAGCGCGCCGGGGTTCTGGCCATCCCTCCGCAGCATCTCGGCCGCGTCGTCGTCGGCCTGCTGCTCGAACGCGCGCGAATAGGCCGACTGCAGCAACACGCCGGGCACGAGCGCCGTCATGTGCCCAAGCTGCGAGGCATCGCCCGTCGCCACCGCGATGGCCGCCGGCACGAGGGAGGCCTGGTAGATCCGCTGCAGCCCGTGGCGGTGGTTCACATGCGACATCTCGTGGGCGAACACGCCCTCGATCTCGGTGTCGGACTTGACCAGCGGGAAGATCTCGTCGGTCACCACGATCTCGCCGTCCGGCATCGCAAACGCATTCGGCCCCATGGCCGGCGCGGAGCGGAACAGGAGATGGAAGCGCCCGGGATCGGGCTCCAGGCGCAGGAGCCGCGCGAAGGCGCGCTCGGCGCGGGCCTTGTCGCCGGCGTCGAGTCGGGACGGCTTGAGCAGGCTGCCGTCGATCGACTGCAGGCTCTTGTGAGAAATCTCCACCACGATGTCGTCCGGCGTGGCCGCCGCCAACGCGCTGGCGAGCGCGGGGATGCCGAAAGTGACGAAGCCGTACGTCGCGCCCAGCGTCACGGCGACGGAAACCAGCACCCACTTCCAGGAGCGTTCGACGCGATCGATCGCGCCCGGCCCGCGGCCCGTCCCGCGCAGCATCTCGTCGGCGCCGTCGTTGTCCACGGTCTCGAACATGGCGCCGTCGGGCAGGCGGAAGCGGCGCGGGATGTTGCCCAGCCGCTCGCTGATGCGCACCTTGCGCGCGCGGAACTCGCCCAGCGCTTCGCCCTGGACGCTCTCGAAACGCAGCAGGCGCTTCTGCGGCCGCGTGCAGCGCGCCGCGACGAAGCGGGCGGAGTGAGGATAGAAATAGCGGCCTTCGACGCTCATAGGCCGATCCCCAGGTCGAAGAATCCGGCGACTTCTTCGCCGATGGCGCTGTTGGCCCGGCTGAGCTCGTAGGTGTAGGCGTCGAGGTCGCCATAGACGATGAGCGACAGCCGCTCGGTCTGGTAACGCGACTGCCGCACGCGCGCCCAGGGATAGAACAGGCCGACGGTCAACAGGATCAGCACGAAGTTGGAGACCACGATCCAGGCCATGCACCAGGGCGACACGCGGGAGCGCAGCTCGTGCCGGCCGTCGAACTTCGCGTTGTTGAGCGACAGGTTGAACGCCATGATGTCGATGAAGGTGAGGCTGACCGTGTAGGCGATGGCATAGAGCGGGAAGATCAGGAACCCCGCGTAGCTCGCGTCGAGGACCTTGGCGGATTTGACATATTCCGCGAGATAGCCGATGGCCAGGAACGAGGCGAAGATGAGCGCGAGGAAGACCGCGACGCCGCCGATATAGGCCACGTAGATCCGGAACGCCGGGAAATTCGTCTCGAAGGGCTTGCCGGCGTAAGCGTGCTTGTTCACGTAATAGAAATCGCGGGCCCGGCGCGCCTGCGGCATGAGCAGGAACAGCGTGCCGTATCCCAGGATCGGCCAGATCACGTAGTTCACCAGCGCGCCGGCATAAGTGCCGCCGAAGTTGAAGCGGATGTTGCGGTAGCTGGAATTGCGTGCGGTGAATCGCAGCGAGGAATTGATCAGCCAGGGGATGAGGACGCCGAAGGCGACGTACCAGAGCCCGATGGTCTCCGGCCAGAAGCTGACGCTGAGGCTGTAGCCCAGCAGCGCGGAGACCGCGATCACCCGACCGACGAGGATGCGCCAGGGCGAGGCGTCGTAGTCCAGCGAATGCCCGCCGACATAGGTGTTGCCGTAGAGATAGCGCTGGGTGCGCACTTTGGCCCAGGCGCTGTAGATGCCCATCGTCAGGAGGCTGAGCGCGAGATTGACGATCCAGATGCGGAAGAACTCCCCGCCCCGGCCGTGAAACTCGAAATCGTGGCGTGTGGGCGCAACCTCGCCCCCGGCGGCCGGCATCCCGCGGTCCCCGAACCATTCCCCGGGAGCAGTCTGTCAGCGGGGCGGATGCGCTTCCATCCGCGGCATGGCTAACGCCGCGTGAATGGCCTCGAGCGTGTCTTATATGTCAGCCGTCTTCGCGGTTGACGCGGGTGAGCAGGTCCTGGGCGTTATGCGCCAGTTCCACAAGCTGGGACGGCATCTCCTCGCCGGACTTGCGGGCCCACTCCACCAGCTCGTTGGCGAAGGTGGCCAGCGCGGGCGCGTTGGCGATGAGCCGCGCCTGCCGCTCGACCTTCACCGGATCGAGATCGTATTCGGCGCCCGGAACGCGCCAGCCGCCCCAATCGGCTTCGCCCGTCACCACCACGGGGTAGGTGCCCGGGAAGGGATGGCGCGCGCAGTCTTCCGACGGTTGCCATTTGTTGCGCGCGCGGATGATGCGCCAGTTGTCGGCCAGGGTCTCGGCGTCGTTCGACACGGGCTGCTCGGCCTGCAGCTCTTCGGCGGCGAATTCGCGGCCCAGCCCGACGTCGTAATAGACGCGCAGCGGCTCATCCAGGCCCTTGGCCCAATGCGGGATCACGCGCTCCACAAGCGCCCAGGTCCCCACGGGCCTCACATAGACCCTCTGGTTCTTGTGAAACTGTGCCTTTGCCATGAGGCTCTGGTCCCGATGCCGCGCCACGAGCCTAGGCGCGCCCGCTTAAGCTCCGGTTAAGGGGTGCCGTAGCGTCAAAAAACGGGGGAGTTGGCGGGCAAGCGGCAGGTCTCTATCGTGCGGTTAACCGATAAACCCAGACAGGGCAGGGACGATGAATTTCGACTTCTCCGACGACCAGAAGATGCTGCGCGACCAGGCGCGCAAATTCCTGGCCGAGAAATGCACCAACAAGACCGTGCGCAAGGTGTTCGAGGGCCCGGACGGCTACGACAGGGCGCTGTGGAAGCAGATCGCGGAGATGGGCTGGCACGGCACGGCGATCCCCGAGAATTACGGCGGGCTCGGCCTCGGCTATCTCGAGCTCTGCGTCGTCGCCGAGGAGCTGGGCCGCGTGCTGGCGCCGGTGCCGTTCTCGTCCACCATCTATCTCTTCGCCGAAGCCGTCCTCGCCGCCGGCAGCGAGGAGCAGAAGCAGAAATATCTGCCCAGGATCGCGAGCGGCGATTTCGTCGGCGCCTTCGCGCGTGCCGAAGGCCCCGGCGCGGTGACGCCGAAATCCATCCGCACGACCTTCAAGGGCGGCAAGCTCTCCGGCCGCAAGATCGCGGTGGTGGACGGGATGGATGCCGATGCCGCCATCGTGCTCGCGCGAAGCTCCGATGAACCGGGCGAGCGCGGCCTGTCGCTCTGCATCGTCGACCTGAAGACCGTGTCGAAGCGCGCGGAAGATTCCATCGATCCCTCGCGCAAGCATGCGGAGCTGACGTTCGGCGACACGCCGGCCGAAGCGCTGGGCAAGGCGGGCGAGGGCTGGGCGCTCGCCTCCGCCGTGCTCGACCGCGCCGCGATCATGACGGCGTTCGAACAGGTCGGCGGCGCCGATTCCTGCCTCGCCATGGCGAAGGATTACGCCATGCAGCGCTACGCCTTCGGCCGGCTGATCGGCTCCTACCAGGCGATCAAGCACAAGCTCGCGGACATGTACGTCAACAACGAGCTCGCCCGCTCCAACGCCTATTACGGCGCCTGGGCGCTGTCGACCGGCGCGCGCGAATTGCCGCTGGCGGCGGCGGCGGCGCGCGTCTCCGCCACCCAGGCCTTCGACTACGCCGCGAAGGAGAATACCCAGACCCATGGCGGCATCGGCTTCACCTGGGAGGTCGACTGCCATCTCTTCTACAAGCGCTCGCGCGAGCTGGGCCTGAGCCTCGGCCCGCAGCGCGCCTGGAAGGACAAGCTCGTGACTCAACTGGAGCATGCCAACGCTTGAGAAAAGCGAATGGCGAATAGCGAATAGCGAATGGGGAGTGTGGCGGCCTGACGGGCGTTCACTCGCCAGTCGCCGACACCGGAGAAAGCGACCATGGATTTCGAAGACACCAGGGAAGAAGCCGCGTTCCGCGCCGAGGCCAACAAATGGCTCTCCGCCAACGCCAGGCTGCGCGGCAGCAAAACCTCGAAGGACGATCTCGAGGAGATGGAGAACGGCGCCGCCGGCGAGATGGCCGCGTCCAAGGCCTGGCAGAAGAAGAAGGCCGAGGCCGGCTACGCGCGCATCACCTGGCCCAAGGGCTCGGGCGGCATGGGCGGCACGCCGATGCAGGCGATCATATTCGGCCAGGAGGAGGCGAAGTACGACGTCGCCACCGGGGCGCCCTTCGCCATCGGCCTGGGCATGTGCATCCCGACGCTGATGACCTATGGCGACGACGCGGCGAAGAAGCGTTACGTCTGGCCGGCGGTGTGCGGCGACGAGATCTGGTGCCAGCTCTTCTCCGAGCCGGCCGGCGGCTCCGACGTCGCGGGCCTGCGCACCCGCGCCGAGAAGCAGGGCGACGAGTGGGTCATCAACGGCCAGAAGATCTGGACCACCGGCGCGCAGTTCTCCGACTTCGGCATCCTGCTCACCCGCACCGACCCCGACGTGCCCAAGCACAAGGGGCTGACGATGTTCTACATCGACATGCACGATCCCGCCGTGGAAGTGCGGCCGATCAAGCAGGCGAGCGGCGGCTCGGGCTTCAACGAGGTGTTCTTCACCGATCTCAAGGTGAAGGATTCCCAGCGCCTGGGCGAGGTCGGCCAGGGCTGGCAGGTCGCGCTGACGACCCTCATGCACGAACGTCTCGCCGTCGGCGGCGGCCAGGGCGGCGGGCTCGACGTCAAGGAGCTGATGGCGCTCGCCCGCACGCTGGAGCTCGAAGACGGACCCGCGATCAAGAACGCGTCCGTGCGCGAGCGCATTGCCGACTGGTATGTCCGCTCGGCGGGCCTCAAATACACCACCTATCGCACCATGACGGCGCTGTCCCAGGGCAAGCAGCCCGGGCCGGAAGCCTCCATCGCCAAGATCGTCGTGGCGTCGAAGCTGCAGGACCTGTCGGCGTTCGCGATGGAGCTGGAAGGCGAGGCCGGCGCGCTCAAGGGCGAGGACGCGCCGATGCACGGCATGTTCCAGATGGGTTGGATGTCGTCGCCGGGCCTCAGGATCGCCGGCGGCACCGACGAGATCCTGCGCAACATCATCGCCGAGCGCGTGCTCGGCCTGCCGCAGGACGTCCGCGTCGACAAGGACGTGCCGTTCAACAAGATGCCCACGGGAAGGTAAGAACCATGATCAACTACGTCACCATCGGCACCAACGATCTCGAGAAGGCCAAGGCCTTCTACGGCCCGCTGCTCGCGGAGCTCGGCGGCAAGCCCGCCTGGGCGAGCGAGCGCATGCAGGGCTACGCCAGCAAGGCCGGCATGGTCGCGATCTGCACGCCGCATGACGGCAAGGCGGCCTCGGTGGGCAACGGCTCGATGTTCGGGCTGGCCGCGCCGGACCGCGCGGCGGTGGACAGGATCTACGCCAAGGCGATGGCGCTCGGCGCCAGCGACGAAGGCGCTCCCGGCGCGCGCACCGACAATTTCTACGGCGCCTATTTCCGCGACCTCGACGGCAACAAGCTCTGCGTCTACAAGGTCGGGTGATCTCTTCGCCCTGCATCAAGGTGTGCACGATCGACGCCGCCTCCGGGCTTTGCGCCGGCTGCGGCCGGTCCCTCGACGAGATCGCGCGCTGGGGAAGCATGGGCGAGGCCGAGCGCCGCGCGGTCATGGCAGCGCTGGCGGTGCGGATGCGCGCCAAGGGTTTGAAACCTCGGGAAGGAACGGCATCATGAAAGACTTCAGCGGCAAGTACGCGGTGATCACCGGCGGCGGCACGGGCATGGGGCGCGAGCTCGCGATCCAGCTCGCCGCCGAAGGCTGCAACGTCGCCACGTGCGACGTCTCCCGCGAGAACATGGCCAAGACCCGAGAGCTCTGCATCGCGCAGGGCACCCAGGGCACCAGGGTCGCGACCTATGTCGCCGACGTCTCCATCGAGGACCAGATGAACCGCTGGGCCGAGGACGTGAAGAAAGAGCTGGATACCGACCAAATCCACCTTCTCATCAACAACGCCGGAATCGGTGGCGGCGGCAGCATCGTCAACGGCGACCGCGCGCAATGGGAGAAGACGTTCAACGTCTGCTGGGGCGGCGTGTATCATGGCGTGCGCGCGTTCCTGCCGCTGTTGATGAAGGCGAGCGAGGGCCACATCGTCAATACGTCGAGCGTCAACGGCTTCTGGGCCTCCATCGGCCCGGGCCGGCCGCACACCGCCTATTCGGCGGCGAAATTCGCGGTCAAGGGCTTCACTGAGGCGCTGATGACCGATCTCGCCATGAACGCGCCGCACATCAAATGCTCGGTGGTCATGCCCGGCCACATCGGCACCGACATCGTGGCCAATTCGCGCAGGGTGCTGAGCGGCAGCGACAAGGTGGACGCGGGCGCCGCGCGCAAGATGATGAGCGCCATGGGCATGGACGTTTCCGCCATGACCGACGAGCAGATCGCCGCCATGGTCGACATGCAGGCCACGGCCTTCCGCGACAACGCGCCGACCAGCGCCGCCCAGGCCGCGAAGATCATCCTCGACGGCGTGAAGGCCGCCAAGTGGCGCATCCTCGTCGGCAATGACGCCGAATTCCTCGACGCCCAGGTGCGCAAGGATCCGGAAAAGGCCTACACGCCGGAATTCTACCAGAGCCTGATCGACGGCACGCAGTGGCGGATTTAGCGTCCCAACTTCTTTGCGGCCCGCTGGATGGCTTCGGGAGCCGACGGATCGATATCGACGACGCCCTTCGTCTTTCGGCCCACAAGCTTGGGCTCCGCGCCGGAGTTATCGAAGATCAGTGCTAGATCGGCCTGCGCGAGGAACCATGGCAATTGTTTGAACGAGCGCTCTCGACGTTCAACGATTTTGTCTTCCGGAACGCGGTGGCCGCCCTTGGCGACCCGCAGACGAACGCGTTCAATATTTCTTTGCGGACTATCCAACGTGACGTACAAAAGATGAATGTCAAATCCAAAACTCTTGGCCAGCCTTACCAGCTTTCGATACTTTGACGTCGACAGGACGGTTTCGACGCCAACTGTCTGATGTGCCTTTATGGACGCCCTCAGCCACTTCATTATTCGCGTGAGGGCTTCGCCATTCGCCTGTGGAAGGTCTACCGCTTCCTGGTCGCTGATGTGTGCGGCCAGAAGGTCGGGGTTTATGATCCAAACGGACCGGCCAAAGCCGGCAATGTCTGTCCGATCATACATCGTGCTTTTGCCGGACCCATTGGGCCCTGCAACGATCCACAATCGTGGCGATTCGAGCTTGGCCAAAAATAGCCCCCGTGGAAATTCACGCTTTGGCTTTTTTCTTCTTTCTTCTCTTTTTCTTCGCTCCAGATCGGAATTGCCTCTGCAAAGGGGTTTTCAAGAGGGTTTCGTCCGAGTGCGGTGAAAATCGCTTTATCGACACGCCAGAATTTGCACGGCGCGCCGCGACCACGTTCAGGGAAAATACGGTGATCAGCTTTCTGACGAAATCCGGGCGGTCAGAGTCCAATTCGAACTGTACGGCCGATTTGCCGCGCTGATTTTTGATCCGCTTTTTTTCTACAGTGCTGCTGGCGCTTATTCGTATTGGTTTGAAGCGGACCAGGGTTTTTGGCATAGGGCATAGTCTTTGATGTTCTGCGCCTTCTAGCAGATAAATCGCTCGCTGCACAGCGTCCCCTCACACAGCACCGGATGCGTCTTCCGCTCCGGCATCACATATTCGGGCACGGGGGAGTCTCGTTGGCGGCGCGATGACGCTACAGGAACCCCGCCGTCAACGGAAAGTGCTCAGACGTCGATTTTCACCGGCCGCAGGAAATAGGGCGGCGGCTTCGGCGGATTGGAGACCGGCATCAGATAGAATTCCAGTCCAAGCGGCTTCGACACGTTGCGCGGGTAGCGGCGCACGAACTCCGTCTTCATTTGAGTCATGACCTGCTTGTGCAGCTCCGGCGGGTCGCTGCCGTAGACGGCCTTGAAGGCGCCGCAGTCCCTGTGATCCATCACGACCACCCGGTCGATGTCGTGCAGCTTCCTGGCGAGCGCGATGTGATCCCAGATGGCGCCGATTGAGGTGGGGAATGCCAGCGATACGCCGGCGAGCGATGCGCCCGCAAGCGCGACCATGTCGTACACGCCCGGGATGCCCAGTCCGCCATCGATCTTCGCATCGTCGAGAAACCGGATGGTGGAATAGACGCAACGCGGGTCGATGCACATGATGCACAGCGCGTCGCTCTTGAAGTCGGCGGCGGCGGCGCGCTGCGGCAGCAGGCCTGCGGCCATCCCGGCGACGCCCGCCGCGGCAAGGCCAGTAAATACCCTTCGGCTTAATCCAGAATTCTCATGCTCTTCGCACATGCGCGAATCCCCTCTTCAGCCTGTGGACGGAACCTTACTCCCCATCGCGAATTTGCGCGCGTCAACCCCTTGCCCGGGGGCGGATTCGGCGCGAGCATCGACGGACAGCGGGGCGCGTGACGCGGCCCAATGCCTTGGGAAACAAGCGCCCGCCGCGCCTCGAACCCCACGCTTACAGGGGTAATGGAGGCGACATGTCCAGCAGGAGAGGAAGCGGGCCACGTGCAGTGGCCCTGGTAGGACCCTATGGCAGCGGCAAGACCACGCTGCTCGAATCCATCCTCACCGTCACCGGCGCGGTGCAGCGCAAGGGCTCGATCGCGCAGAAGAACACGGTGGGCGACGCCTCCGCCGAGGCGCGGGCCCGCCAGATGAGCGTCGAGGTCAATTGCGCGACCACGAAATATCTCGACGACAGTTTCACCTTTCTCGACTGCCCCGGCTCCATCGAATTCCTGCAGGATACCCTCAACGTGCTGCCCGGCGTGGACGCCGCCATCGTGGTGTGCGAGCCCGACCCGGCGAAGGCGCAGATGCTCAAGCCCTATCTCAAGCGGCTGGGCGACCAGGGCATCCCGCATTTCCTGTTCATCAACAAGATCGACAAGGCGCAGGGCAACGTCCGCGACCTGCTTGTGGCGCTGCAGGAGGCGAGCGACAAGCCGCTGCTGATGCGCCAGCTCCCGATCGTGGAGGGCGGCGCGGTGAAGGGCTTCGTCGATCTCGCGCTGGAGCGCGCCTTCGTCTATTCGCCGCACGCCGAGAGCAAGGTCGTCGACATGACCGGCGACCAGAAGGACGAGGAGAAGCAGGCCCGTTTCGCCATGCTCGAAAAGCTCGCCGACTACGACGAGCATCTGATGGAGGAGCTGCTGTCCGACCAGGAGCCGCCGCGCGACGAGGTGTTCGACGATCTGTCGAAAGAGCTGGCCGAAGGGCTGGTCGTGCCCGCGCTGATGGGTTCCGCCGAGGGCGACAATGGCGTGCGCCGCCTGCTCAAGGCGCTGCGCCACGAAGTCCCGGGCGTGGACGCCGTGGCCGCGCGCCTGGGCGTGAAGAGCAACGGCGATGCGATCGTCCAGGTGCTGAAGACCTACAACGGCGCGCACGGCAAGCTGTCGCTGGCGCGCGTCGTGTCCGGCACGCTGAAGGACGGCGCCACCCTGCATCGCCATGACGGTTCGGATGCCCGCATCGGCGGCATGTTCGCGCTCAGGGGCGAGGCCCAGACCAAGCTCACCGAAGCCAGGGCCGGGGAGAGCGTGGCGCTCGGCCGGCTCGAAGGCGTCGCCACCGGCGAGACATTGTCCGCCGCCAGGATCGTGCCGCCGAAAGTGGAGATCGAGCGCCTGCCCGTGGTCTACAGCCTCGCCATCGAGACCACCGACCGCAAGGACGAGGTCAAGCTCACCGCCGCGATCCACAAGCTGCAGGAAGAAGACCCGTCGCTGCATTTCGAGCAGAATGCCGAGCTGCAGGAGATGGCGCTGCTGGGCCAGGGCGAGATCCATCTCAAGGTCGCCGTCGAGAAGCTCGCCAGCAAATACGGCCTCAAGGTCGCCACCCATCAGCCCAAGGTGCCCTACAAGGAAACGATCAAGCGGCCGACGAAGCAGCACGGGCGCCACAAGCGCCAGTCCGGCGGCCACGGCCAGTTCGGCGACGTGCATGTCGAGATCAAGCCGCTGCCGCGCGGCTCGGGCTTCGTGTTCGAGGACCAGATCAAGGGCGGCGTGGTGCCGCGCAACTTCATCCCGTCGGTCGAGAAGGGCGTCGTCGACTACCTGAAGCAGGGCCCGCTGGGTTTCCCCGTCGTGGATGTCGGCGTGGCGCTGTTCGACGGCTCCTATCACGCCGTCGATTCCTCGGATGCGGCGTTCCAGACGGCCGCGCGCATCGCCATGACGGAAGGCATGCCGAATTGCGCGCCCGTGCTGCTCGAGCCGGTGATGAAGGTGCGCATCCACGTGCCCAGCGATGCCACGTCGAAGGCCAACCAGGTGGTGAGCGGCCGCCGTGGGCAGCTGATGGGCTTCGATGCCCGTCCGGGCTGGAAAGGCTGGGACACCGTGGAAGCGCAGATGCCGCAATCGGAGCTGCACGGCCTCATCATCGACCTGCGCTCGCTCACCCAGGGCGTGGGCACCTACGAGATGGAGTTCGATCACCTCGCCGAGCTCGGCGGCAAGCTTGCCGAGCAGGTCGTCGCCGCGCACAAGCAGGCGGCGTGATATCCGTGCCTTGGCGGGCGGGCGGTCGCCCTCCCGCGCTCTGTCCAATTGGGGAAAACACGATGAACGGCACTTTCGACGGACTTTTCCATACCCGCCTGCGCGCCTCCACCTCGCATCTGTTCTGGGTCGGCCTGGCCCTGGCCGTGCTCGGCATCGCCGCGCTGGTCTTCCCGGTCATCTCCACGCTTGCCGCGGCGCTCTTCGCGGGCTGGGTGTTCCTGTTCTCGGGCGTCGTGCTGCTGATCGGGTCGTTCTCGATCCACGGCACCGGACCGTTCTTCGGCGCGCTCCTGATCAGCCTGCTCTCCATCGCGGCGGGCGCGTTTCTCGTGTTCCATCCCTTCGCGGGCGAACTCGGGCTCACGGTGTTCCTGGTCGTCCTGTTTCTCGTCGAGGGCGTGTTCGAGATCGTCTTCGCCTTCGAGATGCGGCCGCATCCGGGCTGGAGCTGGATGCTCATCTCCGGCCTCGCCAGCATCATCCTCGCGCTCCTGATCGCAGCCGGGCTTCCCGGCACGTCCCTGATCGCGCTGGGCGTGCTGCTGGGGGTCAACTTCCTCAGCACCGGGCTGGGCTACATCCTGGTGTCGCGCGCGGTGCGCCGCGCCGCCTGAAGGAAAAAAAGCGCCGGAGCGAGGGGGGATCCGCTCCGGCGCCGGTGCTTGGGTGCCGCGGCCGATTGGGGGAAAGCGCGCGGCATTAGATATCTGGTGACGCGGGAATCCTGTTTCAAGGGCCAATTTGCAAGCTGTTGCCGCCCGATTGCAGCGATTTTAGGGCTCTGCGGGACCAGCCTCGCCGCGCGCCTGATCTCAGCAGAGGCTGTCGCTTGGGCACTGGGAATACTGGTGCTACCCTGAGACAAAAGGTAACCGGCCGATGGGGCGTCGCAATGCGGCATCCGCATGTTGAAGGATCGGGGGCCAGCCAAAAGCTCCGGCTTTTGGCGGCTGCGGCTTCGCTGGTACTACTGCTGGGTCCGGGTATCGGCTGGGCCGCGGGAAACGTCGTCGCGCGCGCGGAGTTCCAACTGCCTTTGCAGGCGCAATGGTTTGACAGCGGTGTCGCGGCGAGCCAAGCGACATCGCTCGCTATATCGGCAAGTGGGCGTGGATATATCGGAGCGATCAGCCTCGGCCAGCCAGATATCAGTGACTATCAATCGCCGGAAGGCGATGCACAAACCACCACCGGCATACAGGGCCGGCGCATTCCTTATCTCGCGTCTGGACTGACGCCATGGTCGCTTGTTGGGAAGATAGGCCCTTCGGGTAAGCCGTTCGAGATCGGAGCGGGAAAAACAATCGTCCCGTCGACCTCGGGCGAGCTCTATTTGAGCGTCAACGACAATAATTTTCGGGACAATTCCGGAAGCTGGGAGGTTTCGATAACGGGCAGGCTCAACGCGGATCGCCTGACCGAAGTGAGCGGAATCGAGGGCAGTCCAACGAGAAGTGACCTATGCGAGGCACTTGCCGAGCGCCTCATAAAGCGCGGCGTCCAGATCGCGCTGTCCAACAATATCATCCGCGTTCGGGTCAATAATCAGTGGATCGAGATCGAGAATCCGGCCGCAGCCGCGCAGTTGGCGCTCTATGGTTTCGCCGGCGGCGTTATGATGGGTTGCGCGGGCGCGTCGCATTAAACGCGGAACATCAAAAAGCCCAGTCCTTCGCGGCTTTCACGATGAAATCGCGGAACGCCGCCACGCGCTTGGACTGCCGCAGCGCGTCGCAATAGACCAGATGCACATCGAAGGTCGGGCCTTCGATTTCCGGCAGGATGCGCACCAGCCCGCGGCGCTCCGCGGCGAGGTAGTCGGGCAAGGCGGCGATCCCCATGCCGGTTTCGGTGGCCATCAGGATGCCGGTGATGTTGTTGATGCGCAGCGCATTGACGCAACCGCCAGGTGCCGCGCGGCGCGCGGTGTCGATCAGCCAGTTGACGTCACGGATTTCCGGGGCCGCCGTTTCGCCATAGGCGATGAGCGGGTGCGTCGCCAGCTGCTCCAGCGTCGCCGGCGTGCCGGCGCGCGCGAGATACTCGGCGGTCGCGTAGAGATGGTAATGCACCGTGAAGAGCTTGCGCTGGATGAGGTCGGCCTGCACCGGCGCGCGCATGCGGATGGCGAGGTCGGCTTCGCGCTGGGTGAGATCGAGCTCGCGGTCCTCGAACACCAGATGCACCTGGAGCTCGGGAAATTCCGTCATGAATTCGCGCATGCGTGGCAGCACCCAGTAGGCGCCGAGCCCGTGGCTGGTCGTGACCTTGAGCGAGCCGCGGGGGGCGGACTGGGCGTTCTTGAGCGCTTCCTCGGCCTGGCCGAGACGGGTGAGCACGTCGGCCACCGCGCCGTAGAGCAATTCGCCCTCGTCGGTGAGCGTGAGCCCGCGCGCGTGGCGCTGGAACAGCGGGGTGGAGATCTCTTCCTCGAGCGCGCTGATCTGCCGGCTCACCGCCGACTGGCTCAGCATCAGCATCTGGCCGGCATGGGTGAAACTGCCGGCGGATGCCACGGCGTGGAAGATGCGAAGCTTGTCCCAATCCATTTTCGCGCCCCTCCAAGGCGCCTTGTGCCATCGCGCTCAGTGGCCCGCGGCGAGGAACCGCTCCGCTTCGAGCGCCGCCATGCAGCCCATGCCCGCGGCCGTCACCGCCTGGCGGAAGACCTTGTCCTTCACGTCGCCGGCGGCGAACACGCCGTCCACGCCGGTGCGCGTGGAGTCCGGCGCCGTCACGATATAGCCGTCGCGGTCCATCTCGACCTGGCCGCGGAACAGATCCGTGGCCGGCGAATGGCCGATGGCGACGAACAGTCCGTCCACGGCGAGCGTGCTGGTGCTTCCGTCGGCGATGTTGCGCAGCCGGATCGCCTCGACCGCGCGCGGCGTGGTGCTACCAAGAACCTCGTCCACCACGGAATCATAAAGTATTTCAATTTTCGGATTGGCGGCGAGCCGCATCTGGTTGGTCTTGTCGGCGCGCAGGAAGGCGCGGCGATGGATCAGCGTCACCTTGTCGGCGAAATTGGTGAGGAACAGCGCTTCCTCCGCCGCGGTGTTGCCGCCGCCGACCACGGCGACGTTCTTGCCGCGGAAGAAGAAGCCGTCGCAGGTGGCGCAGGCCGAGACGCCGAAGCCCTTGAATCGCTCCTCGCTGGGCAGGCCCAGCCAGTTGGCGCTGGCGCCGGTGGCGACGATCAGCGCCTGCGCGAGATAGCGGTCGCCGGAATCCCCCACCAGCGTGAACGGCCGCTTGGCGAGATCGACGGAGGCGATGGTGTCGTGGATGATCCTGGTCCCGACATGCTCGGCCTGGGCCTGCATCTGCTCCATCAGCCACGGGCCCTGGATGGCCTCGGCGAAGCCCGGATAGTTCTCGACTTCGGTGGTGATGGTGAGCTGGCCGCCGGGCTGGATGCCGGCGATCATCACCGGCTCCAGCATGGCGCGCGCGGCATAGATGGCCGCTGTGGCGCCCGCGGGTCCGCTGCCCAGGACAATCACTTTGGCGGAGAGGTGATCCGGCATGGCGCTCCCAGAGCTGGCGCCTCGGCCGTTGACGCCCCCAAGCTAAGTATTCTTGGCCTTCATATCGGAAGCGTTCGCGGAAAGGTCAAGAAGCCCGCGCACGCGCTTTGCCGCACGGCCCGTTTCGTCCAGAGGCTCGTAGCTCCACTGCGCGATTTTTCCGGTAAACGGGCGCGCGATTCCCCGCGCCTCCAGCGAGGCGTGAAACTTTCGGAATTTGTCGGAGCCTCCGGGTAATGGAAAAATATGCACGGGCTTTCCCGTCGCGGCCGCCTCGCAGGCCATGTTGACCGAATCGGCGGTGACCAGGAACGAGTCGGCCCAGCCCAGCGCGCCCAGATACGGGTTCTCGCCTTCGCCGTTCCACAGGAACGCGCCGGTGTTTTGCAGGGCCGATGCGAGCCGCGCGACGTTGGCCGCGCCGGTGCGCCGCGACGGCAGCACGATCAGTCCGAAGTCCCGCGACAGCGCCCCCAGCGCCGCGCCCAATTCATCGGCTTCCGAATCGCCGAAATGGTAAACCTTGCTGGTGCCGCCCACGAGCACGGCGAGCCGCGGCGTCTTCACCGGCATGAGGAGTTTGGCGAAGGCCGCGCGCGCGCCGGCGAGCTTCGCCTGCGTGATGCGGTTGGGGCTGCCGATGATGGGGAAAACATTCGCGCCCGCGAGCCCGTCATGCTCGGGCGGGATCACGAGGTCGAAATTCGACGGGGCGACGCGCGGGTGCTGGGTCTGCACCAGCAGGGTCCGGCCCCCGCTCGCCTCCTTGATCGCCTTCACGATGGGAATGCTCTGCCTGCCGCAGCCGATCACGATTTCGGGCCACGGCGGCGCGAGCGGGGACGAGTCCGGTGTCAGGTGCCCGAAGGGGGAGATCAGCGTTCTCGGCGCGATCCACGACCAGGGCGCGGCGAGCCGGACGCGCTTGACTTCGACAGCCAAGCCCAGCCGCTCGGCCAGCCCAAGCGCCTGATTTTCCATGCCCGCGACACCTTCGGTCACGACCCAGGCGCTATTTGTGCGTTCGCTTGCCATCGCGGTCCGACAGGAACTTTCCCGTACTCGAAATTTTATTGCTGAAGGCGACCAAGGGGAGTTAAATGCCCCCGCGTCAATCCACCAGGATGTCCCATGGAGCGGCACAAGCTCGATTCCATTGATCTGAGAATACTCGCTGAATTGCAGGATGATGGCCGAATTACCAATGTGGAACTGTCCCGCCGCGCCAAGATCACCGCACCCCCCTGCCTTCGCCGAATGCGGGCCCTCGAGAAGGCCGGCTACATCAAAGGATACCACGCCGACCTCGATGGCAAGGCGCTGGGCTACGAAGTCGCCGGTTTTGCCTTCGTCGGGCTGAACTCCCAGGCGGACGCCGACCTGCGCGGCTTCGAGGAGCGGGCGCGCGCCTGGCCGCAGGTGCGCGAGTGCTACATGCTCCAGGGCGAGGTCGACTTCGTCCTGAAATGCGTGGCGAAGGACCTTTCGTCCTTCCAGCAGTTCATCACCGAAACCCTCACGGCGGCGCGCAACGTCGCCAGCGTGCGCACCGCGCTCGTCATCCGCGCCAGCAAGCAGGAGCCGGGCGTTCCGATCGAGGTGAAATAGCTCAGTGGTCGATGTGCCGGCCCCTGGTTTCCGGCACGAAGATCAGCGTCACCACGAAGCCGACGGCGGATACGATCACGGGATACCACAGCCCCGAATAGAGATTGCCCGTCGCCGCCACGATGGCGAAGACGATGGCGGGCAGAAGTCCGCCGAACCATCCCACGCCGACGTGATACGGCACCGACAGGGCCGTGTAGCGGATGCGCGTCGGGAAAAGCTCCACCAGCGCCGCGGCCTGCGGCGCGTAGAGCAGCGTGGCGGCGACGATGAAGACCAGCAGGATCCACACCGCCTTGCGCACGTCGTGGACGTTGACGGATGCCGCGGCCGGATAGCCCGCGGCGCCGAGGGCCGCGCGCAGCTTCGCGTCGAAGGCCTTCTTCGCGGCCGCCAGCGACGCCGCGTCCATCGCCGTGCCTTCGGGTGCCTGCACGCGCGCGCCCGCCACGCTCACCGTCGCCGGCGCGTTCGGCCCCGCGGCGGCGTTGTGGTAGGGCACGCCCATGCCCGTCAGCGTGCTCTTGGCGATGTCGCAGGCGTGCAGGAACTTCGTCTTGCCGATGGGATCGAACTGGATGGAGCAGTTCGCGGGATCGGCGGTGACGGTGACGGGCGCGTGCGCCGCCGCCCGCGCCAGCGCGGGATTCGCCGCATCGGTCAGCATCTGGAACATCGGGATGAAGCACACGGCCGACAGCAGAAGGCCCGCCAGCATCACCGGCTTGCGCCCGATGCGGTCCGACAGCCAGGCGAACAGCATGTAGAGCGGCAGGCTCGCGAGCGTGACGACGAGGATGAGGATCTCCGTCTGGCTCGCCGAAACGCGCAGGACCTTTTCCAGGAACACCTGCGTGTAGAACTGCGCCGTGTACCAGACCACGCCCTGCGCCGCGAGCACGCCGAACAGCGCCGCCAGCATGATGCGCAAATTCCTGCCCTGGCCGAACGCCTCGCGCAGCGGCGCCCTGGAGGCGCGGCCCTCCTCCTGGATCCGCCGGAAGATCGGCGACTCCTCGAGCGACAGCCGGATCCACAGCGACACCGCGAGCAGGAGCACCGACACGCCGAAGGGGATGCGCCAGCCCCAGGCGTCGAACTCCGCCTCCGGCATCTCCGCGCGCACGGCGATGATGACGATGAGCGCGAGCGCCAGCCCCATCCCCGCCGCGGCCTGGATCCAGCCCGTGGCGAAGCCGCGATGCGTGCGCCCCACATGCTCGGCCACGTAGATGGCGGCGCCGCCATATTCGCCGCCAATGGCGAAGCCCTGCAGCACGCGCACGGCGATCAGCGCGATGGGCGCGGCGAGCCCGATGGTGGCGTAGTCCGGAAGGAAGGCGACCGCGAAGGTCGCCAGGCCCATCACCAGGATGGTGACGACGAAGGCGCGCTTGCGCCCCACCACGTCGCCGATGCGCCCGAACACGATGGCGCCGAACGGCCGCACGATGAAGCCGGCCGCGAAGGTGAGCAGGGCCGCGATGTAGCCCTGGGTGGGGCCCAGCGCCGAATAGAAATGGCTGCCGATGATCCCCGCGAGCGAGCCGAAGATGAAGAAGTCATACCATTCGAACACGGTTCCGGTGGCGGACGCCGCCACCACCACGCCGATATGCGGCTGCCGCGCCGCGCGCGTTTCGCTCATCTTGTGTCCTCCCGCCCGTCCAGTGCTAGCGAGCGTCGGGCGCGGCGGCAAGTTGGGGCCGATGCGGCCGGCGCAGCCATGTCGCGACAATTTCATATTGGCCGCGGACGCCCAGACGCTATAGTCCCGGCGGTGGTCGGGAGTACCTATGGGCAAAGTACCCGTCGGGCGCGCTATCTCAGCGGCTTATCGATTCCTGTTCGCGAGGCTCGGGACCGTCCTGGGGCTCGGCTGGCTTCCGGCGGCGTTCTACGCGGCGGCGGTCTGGTTCTGCCTGCAAAGGCTGGGTGCGGCCGTCCAGGTCGCGGTGCCGTCCAGCGGCGCCTTCAATGAGTTCACGGCGGTGGATTTCCTGGCGCTTCTGGTGGCCACGGTCATCCTGGTGCCCACCGCGCTGGTGCCCTTCGCGGCCAGGGCACTGGGCCGGCCGCAGGAACCCGCCGTCGCCCATTTCGTCTACGGCAAGCGGGAGTTCCGGCTCACCCTGGCGCTCCTCACCTTCTACGTGTTGCTGATCGCGGTGCTGGTGGCGCTCGCGATCACGCTCCAGCTTGCCATCGGCATCGGCGTGCCCAAGCCCGGCGCGCCGCTGGCCGGCTACACCATGCCCGCCGAGTGGCAGGGCATCCCGCTCGCGGTTTGGTTGAACGGCGCGGCGGGCCTGGTGATCGGCTTCATGGGCCTGTTCCTGGCCGTGCGCTTCGGTTTCTTCCTGACGGCGCTCTCCGTGGCCGAGGAGCATGTGACCCTCAACCGCGCCTGGTCGCTCAGCCGCGGCAGCTTCTGGCGGCTGGCAATAGTCAGTCTCGCCATCGGCGCTCCGATGGCGGCGCTGTTCGCCGGCGCGGTCTGGCTGATCGAGGGCGACAGCCTCCCGGACGTGTTGCGGACGGCGTGGAGCGGCATCCCGTCGGAAGGGATGAGCGGGCTCTATCGCCTGCAATTCGAGCATGCGGGCGCGCTCGCGGGCGTGCTGGCCGTGCTGATGGTGATGAAGAGCGCGCTGGTCTGCGGCGCGTCGGCCTACGCCTATCGCACGGTCGCGCTGGGCGAGATGGAGCAGGAGGCGCCGCGGGAAGCCCCCGCCGCGCCGGCGCCGCGGCATGTCGAGCCGGAGTTCGAACCTGCCTGGGCGGCCGCCAAGGCAATGGCGGACGCCCATCCCCGCTGGCGGCCGCGCGAGCCGGTTGTGGAGCCCGAAGCGCCCGCATCCGCCCCCGATGAGCACGCGCTCGCCTCCGAAGCCGCCGCAACCGTGCTCGCGGACATGCCCATCGCGCACGTCGCAGCGCACGACACCGCGCCCGAAGGGGACGCGATGTCGCACGCCGCGGCCGATCGCGGGGACGTGCAGGCCGGCGGTCACGTCGCGGCCGAGCCGGCTGCGAACGCCATGACTCAAGCGGAAATCGTGCACGCCGCTTTCGCGCAGATGCCGGGATATGTCGGTGGCGCCCAGGCACCGGACGCGCACGCCGCCGCCAGCGGCGCCGCGCCCGGCCCGGAAAGCGAAAGCCACGCCCCGCCGCTCGATCCGGCCGGAGCCGCGGCCATGACCGCGGCGAGAGAATTGGAGCCCGGGGCTCCGGACAGCGGGCGTTGACCGGACCTTCGCGGTTAGCTAACCTCCTGGCTAATGGCGACCGTCAAGATCCACGAAGCCAAGACCAACCTCTCCCGGCTCATCGCCCGCGTCGAGGCCGGCGAGGAGATCGTCATCGCGCGGGGCGACAAGCCGGTGGTGAAACTGACGCAGGTCGCTACGGCTGACGCTGCGGGCCCTCGGGGCTTTGCAGAGGACGCCGCACCTTATGAGGACATGACCGCGCCGCAGCGCGCGCGCATCACCTTCGATCCCGCGGTGTGCGGTGGACGCCCCTGTATCCGCGGCATGCGTATCCGCGTGAGCGACGTCGTGGGCATGCTTTCGGCGGGAATGAGCAAGAAGCAAATTCTCGCCGACTATCCTTATCTCGAACGCGACGACATCGATGCCGCTCTTGCCTACGCCGCGAGCAGCGCCGGTCATCGTGTGATCCGGGCAAGTTGATTGCGTTTCCTGCTCGACGCGCAGCTGTCGCCGCGGCTGGCCGCGGCGCTGACGCGGGCCGGTCACCAGGCCGATCACCTGTTCGCGCTCGGCCACGCATCGGCGCCCGACGCCACAATCTGGCGCCTCGCGCAGGAACTGGGCGCTGCCATCCTCACCAAGGACTCGGATTTCGCCGCGATGCGGATGCGCGAGGACGCCGGCCCCGCCGTGATCTGGTTGCGGCTTGGGAATTGTACGAATGCTGAGCTTGAGCGAACGCTGATGCGCCATCTGCCGGAGATCGTGGCAGCGGTGGAGGCGGGGGAAGTGCTGATAGAAATTGTGTAAGTTACGTTTAAGGCTTCGGTATCCTGCGCGCCACGTGGTGGATGTGCAGGATTTCCACGCCTGTTTCGATCTCGCGATAGAAGATGCGGAAGGGATAGCGTATCAGCGGCATGACCCGCACTCCGGACCGTTGCGATAGCTTTCTGGCGTTTCGGGGAAATCGTTCCGTGAGCGCGATCACCTCGCGTATCCTTTGCTCCAGCCGCGCGAGCTGGAACGGATGGTTGGCCTTTGTGTAAGCGAGGATGTCGTCCAGGTCGGCGCGCGCGCCTTCCGTGAAGACGACGGTCATGACCCGCGATATTTGGCCAAGGTGGCTTCGACTTCCGCAGCGGAGGCGAATTTGCCGTCCGCGGAATCGCGCAAGCCTCGGTCGACTCCGGCGAGCTCTTCCGGCGTGGCGTGATAGTCGCCCTGACCCAGCTCCGCTTCGATCTGCAAAGCGACGCGCGCGAGTTCGTCCTGCGCGCCCTTGGGCCAGCCCTTGGCCCGGTCAAGGAGATCGGAAAGCACCTTGTTCATGGACGCATTCTACCAGATCGGCGCAGTCGGGCCAATTTCGCCACTTTTGCCCATCACTCAGCCGCCTTGAGCTTCTTCGCCGCCGGGGCCGCCGCTGCGTTCTTCTTCAGCAGCGGCTTGAGGTATTGGCCGGTATAAGACCGCGTCGCCTTCGCCACATCCTCCGGCGTTCCGCTCGCCACGATCTCGCCGCCGCCGTCGCCGCCTTCGGGGCCGAGGTCGACGATCCAGTCGGCGGTCTTGATGACTTCGAGATTGTGCTCGATGACGACGACGGTGTTGCCGTTGTCGACCAGCTCGTGGAGCACCTCGAGCAGCTTCTTCACGTCGTGGAAGTGCAGGCCCGTCGTCGGCTCGTCCAGGATATAGAGCGTGCGCCCGGTGGCGCGGCGCGACAATTCCTTCGACAGCTTCACGCGCTGGGCCTCGCCGCCCGACAGCGTCGTCGCCTGCTGGCCGATGGAGATGTAGCCCAGGCCCACGCGCGTCAGCGTGTCGAGCTTCTCGCGGATCGAGGGCACCGCCTTGAACAGCTCCGCGCCGGCCTCCACCGTCATGTCGAGCACATCGGCGATGGAGTTGTCGCGGAACTTCACCTCCAGCGTCTCGCGGTTGTAGCGCTTGCCCTTGCAGACGTCGCATTGCACGTAGACGTCGGGCAGGAAGTGCATCTCGATCTTGATGACGCCGTCGCCCTGGCACGCCTCGCAGCGCCCGCCCTTGACGTTGAAGGAGAAGCGCCCCGGCTGATAGCCGCGCGCCTTCGCCTCCGGCAGCTCCGCGAACCAGTCGCGGATCGGGGTGAAGGCGCCGGTATAGGTCGCGGGATTCGAACGCGGGGTGCGCCCGATCGGCGACTGGTCGATGTCGATCACCTTGTCGAGGAACTCCAGCCCCTCGATGCGGTCGTGGGGCGCCGCATGCTCGCGCGCCTGGTTGAGGCGCCGGGCCGCCGCCTTGAACAGTGTCTCGATGATGAGCGTGGACTTGCCGCCGCCCGAGACGCCGGTGATGCAGGTGAGCGTGCCCAGCGGAATCTCAGCGGTGACGTCCTTGAGGTTGTTGCCCTTGGCGCCGATCACCTTGACCCAGCGGCCGTGCACCGCCTTGCGCCGCCTGGGCGGCACCGCGATCTGCTCGATGCCGACGAGATACTTGCCCGTGAGGCTCGCCGGATTGCGCATGATGTCGGCGGGGGTGCCCTCGGCGATGACGTGGCCGCCATGGATGCCGGCGCCCGGGCCCATGTCGATCACATGGTCGGCGGTGCGGATCGCCTCCTCGTCATGCTCGACGACGACGACGGTGTTGCCCATGTCGCGCAGGCCCTTGAGCGACTCCAGGAGCTTGGCGTTGTCGCGCTGATGCAGGCCGATCGAGGGCTCGTCGAGCACATAGAGCACGCCCGTCAGCCCCGAGCCGATCTGCGAGGCCAGCCGGATGCGCTGGCTCTCCCCGCCCGATAGCGTGCCCGAGGCGCGCGCCAGCGTGAGATAGTCGAGCCCGACATTGTTGAGGAACTTCAGCCGCGCGCGGATCTCCTTGAGGATGCGGGCGGCGATCTCCTGGTGCTGCCGGGACATCGTCCCGTCGATGTCGCGGAACCAGGTGTCGGCGAGCCGGATCGACTGCTCGCAGACCTGGCCGATATGCAGCCCGCCGATCTTCACCGCCAGTGCCTCCGGCTTCAGGCGATAGCCGTTGCAGGCGTCGCAGGGGCTGGTGTCCTGGTAGCGCTCGAACTCCTCGCGCACCCAGCTCGAATCCGTCTCCTTGTAGCGCCGGTCCATGTTGGGAATGACGCCCTCGAAGGTCTTCTTGGTCTCGTAGCGGCGCAGCCCGTCGTCGTAGATGAACTTGACCTCCTCCTCGCCCGAGCCGTTGAGGATCACGTCCTTCGCCTTCTTCGGCAGGTCTTCCCACGGCTCGTTGAGCGAGAATTTGTAGTGGCGCGCCAGCGCCTCCAGCGTCTGCAGATAATAGGGCGACGACGACTTGGCCCAGGGCGCGACCGCGCCCTTGCGCAGCGTCAATGTCTCGTCCGGCACCACCAGCGCCGGGTCGAAATAGAGCTGCGTGCCCAGCCCGTCGCAGGTGGGGCAGGCGCCGTGCGGGCTGTTGAACGAGAACAGGCGCGGCTCGATCTCCGGGATCGTGAAGCCGGAGACCGGGCAGGCGAATTTGGAAGACATCATCAGCCGCTTGGGCGCGCCGTCCTTCTCCTTCTCGTCGGCGAATTCCGCGATGACGAGCCCGTCGGCGAGATTGAGCGCGGTCTCAATGGAGTCCGGCAGCCGGTTGCCGAGGTCCTTCTTCACCGCGATGCGGTCGACCACCACCTCGATGTCGTGCTTGAGCTTCTTGTCGAGCGCGGGCGCGTTGCCGATCTCGTAGTACTTGCCGTCCACCTTGACGCGCTGGAAGCCCTTCTTCTGCAGCTCGGCGAATTCCTTGCGGTATTCGCCCTTGCGCCCGCGCACGATGGGCGCGAGCAGGAAGAGCCGCGTGCCCTCGGGCAGCGCCAGGATGCGGTCGGCCATCTGGCTGACCGTCTGGCTCTCGATGGGAAGCCCGGTCGCCGGCGAATAGGGCACGCCGACGCGCGCGAACAAAAGCCGCAGATAGTCGTAGATCTCGGTGACGGTGCCGACGGTCGAGCGCGGGTTGCGCGAGGTCGTCTTCTGCTCGATGGAGATGGCCGGCGACAGGCCCTCGATATGGTCCACGTCCGGCTTCTGCATCAGCTCCAGGAACTGGCGCGCATAGGCCGACAGCGACTCGACATAGCGGCGCTGGCCCTCGGCATAGATGGTGTCGAAGGCGAGGCTGGATTTGCCCGAGCCCGACAGCCCGGTCAGCACCGTCAGCGAGTCGCGCGGGATCTCGACGTCGACGTTCTTCAGATTGTGCTCGCGCGCGCCGCGGATGGAGATGTTCTTGAGCATGCAAAGTCCCGGATGGCGAAACGCCTAGCTTGTCCACCGCGCATGACAGGGGCAAGCGCCGGAGCCCGGACTGCTGCCAACCTTGCTGCCAGATGAACAAATCACGAACGTGATAGCCCAGCGCCTGGTTTCTGTAAATCCCATTTGTCATCCCGGCCAGGCGATGCGTCAGCATCGCGCAGAGCCGGAATCCATCGCGACGTGGTCTCAATGGGCCCAAGGTCCCGCATGGGCTCGCCCGGGACGACAATTCCGGGAAATGTCTGAACCTGCTCCAATTGGGAACGGAATGCCCGACTTTCAACCTCACCCGCCCGGCCGCCGCTACCGCCCCGACATCGACGGGCTGCGGGCGCTGGCGATCCTGCCGGTCGTGTTTTTCCACTACCAGGTTCCCGGCTTCTCCGGCGGCTTCGTCGGCGTGGACGTGTTCTTCGTCATCTCCGGCTACCTGATCGCCTCGCTGATCCATGCCGAGATGCGCGAGGGCCGCTTCTCGATCCTCGGGTTCTACGAGCGCCGCGTGCGCCGCATCTTCCCGGCGCTGTTCACGGTGCTCGTCGCGTCCACGCTCGCCGCCATCGTGATCCTGTTCCCGGACGATCTGGAGCGCTTCGGCCGCAGCCTCTTCGCCACCGCCTTCTTCGCCGCCAATTTCGAGTTCTGGCGCGAGCTCGGCTATTTCGACGTCTCCGCCGAGCTGAAGCCGCTGCTCCATCTCTGGTCCATCGCGGTGGAGGAACAGTTCTATCTCCTGTTCCCCCCCATCCTGATGGCCGTGGCGGGGCGCGCGAAAGCGCGGGGGCTCGCGACGGTGGCGGTCATTTTCGCGGCTTCGCTCGCCTTCAGCCTGTGGGCCGTGCGCACCCATCCCGAGTTCGCGTTCTACATGCTGCCGGCGCGGGCGTGGGAACTGATGCTGGGCGCGATGCTGGCCATCGGCTCGCTCGAGCCGCCCCCGCGCGCGGTGCGCGAAGGGATGGCCGCGCTGGGCGTGGCCATGATCGCGGCCAGCGTGGCGCTCTATACGCGGGCGACGCCGTTCCCCGGCGCGGCGGCGCTGTTGCCCTGCGTGGGCACGGCGCTCGTCATCCATGCCGGGCACGGCGAAACCTCGGTCAACGCGGCGCTGTCGTGGCGGCCGCTCGTCTTCGTCGGACTGATCTCGTATTCGCTCTATCTCTGGCATTGGCCGCTGATCGTGTACGCGCGCCATGTACTCGGCCATGAGCCGGGCGCATGGGCGACGGCGGGGCTGATGGCGGCGGCGTTCGCGCTGGCGGCCTTTTCCTGGCGCTTCGTCGAGCGGCCGTTCCGGGCAAGGACGTTCCGCCCGCCGCGCCGGAAACTGTTCGCCGGCGCCCTGGCGGCGATGGCGGCGGCGGCGGCCTGCGGCGCCGTCTTCGTCTCCGCGCGAGGCCTGCCCGGGCGGCTTCCGGCGGACGTGCAGCGCATCCTCGCCGCCGAGCACGACGAAGACCCGCGCGCCGTCACCTGCTTCGGCATGACGGGCGCGGATGTGCGCGCGGGCAAGCTCTGCCGCATCGGCGATCTCTCCGCGCCGGTGCCGGACTTCGTGCTCTGGGGCGATAGCCACGCCGGCTCGATCATCCCGGCCGTCGATGTCGTGGCGAAACGCGAGCACCGTTCGGGCTATTTCGCCGCCACCGATTCCTGCCCGCCGCTGCTTGGCGTCACCCGGCCCGACGCCTGGAAGTGCAGGGATTTCAACGACGCCGTGATCGACGTCGCGCTCGGCCCGCATATCCGCGACGTGATCCTCGACGCGCGCTGGGCCAAGAATGCGGAGGGCCTCTCCTATGGCGACGAGCCGCCGGGTCGCATCCTGCTCTACGACGATCTTGGGCGCGGCACGGACAGGGCCTCCACGCATGCGGTGTTCCTGCGCGGGCTGGTGCGCACGGTCGGGAAGCTGACCGATGCGAAGAAGAAAGTGATCATCGTCGCCTCCGCGCCCGAGATCGGCTGGCCCGTGCCCGTGGTGCTCGCGCGCCTGCGGCTCATGGGCGACAAGCGCGACATGGACCTGCCGCTGGAAACCGACCTCAGGCGCCAGCGCACGGTGTTGTTGGATTTCGGCCTGATGAAGTTCCGTTTCGGCGTCCGCCTCGTCGATCCCGCCGACGTGCTCTGCGACGACAGGGTGTGCCACGTCATCGAGAACGGCTACCCGCTCTATCGCGACGAGCACCATTTGAGCGCGCATGCCGCGCGGCTGCTGATCCCCGAATTGTCGAAGGTGTTTTGACCGCCGTCACAAAGCTGGGGACAAGCCGGGATTGACCTGGAACGTTAGAGGAACGTATATAGCGCCGGCGCCGTCGCGGGCGGTAGGTTCGGGGTCAAAGAGAAGGACAGGGACAATGGCGGGCAGCGTCAACAAGGTCATTCTAGTGGGCAATCTGGGCAAGGATCCGGACGTCCGGCGCATGCAGTCGGGCGAGCCCGTGGTCAATCTCTCCGTGGCGACGAGCGAGAACTGGCGCGACAAGGCGTCGGGCGAGCGCAAGGAGAAGACCGAATGGCACCGGGTGGTGATCTTCAATCCCAACCTCGCCGAAGTCGCGGAGAAGTACCTGCGCAAGGGCTCCAAGGTCTATCTCGAGGGCCAGCTCGCCACCCGCAAATGGACCGACAAGGACGGCGCGGAGAAGTACACCACCGAAATCGTGCTCAACCGCTTCCGCGGCGAGCTGGTGATGCTCGACACCCGCGGCGGCGGCGAGGGCGGCGAGCGCGTCTCCCGCAACGGCGGCGGTGGCGAGACGCAGGCCAATTTCGACCGTGGCAACGACATGGACGACGAGATACCCTTCTGATTCATGAGGCGGCTGGGGGCGCTGATCGTTCTGCTTCTGCTCGGGGCGTGCTCGTCCGCGGGCGATCCGGCCGATTCTTTCGCCAGCGCCGGCATCGCCGCGGCCTATATCCCGCTCTCCGGCGGCAAGGACCTGTTCTTCACCGGCCACGGCGCGGGCGTGGTGCTCAGCCGCGACATCGCGGTCACCAACGCCCACAACGCCAATCTCGTCGACCCGGACGCCATCGTCGGCGTCTCGATGCAGTACGACCTGATGTTCTTCCACATCTTCGGCGGGGCCCCGCTGCCGACGGCGCGGCCTTTCGTCTCCGAGGAGGTGATCGCCTATGGCGAGGGCTCGAGCGGCGGCCTGCGCGTGGCGCGCGGGCGGGTCACCGCGCTCGATGCCCCCGTCACCGCGCGCTGTGCCACTTGCGACGTGCAGCACGCCTTCACCTTCGAGGGCAATGCCGGGCCGGGCTTCAGCGGCGGGCCCGTCATCGACGCAACGACGGGCAAGCTGGTGGGCATCGTCTTCGGCTACAACGACGAGGCCAATGGCGGCCGGCTGATCTATGTCTTCGACATGGACAGGGTGTCCCGCGAGTACGCCATCCTCCGCGGCCGGCCCCTTGCTCATTGACGTTTCGCTGGCGGAATCGAGGGCCGAACTGCTAATGTCCGAACCGGATTCCAATAGCCCGCTGGCCTGCTTTCCGCGCGCCGAAAAGGGTGCAATACGCCAGTGTTGAGGACATGAATTGAGCGACAAGCCGGAAGACGATCTGCCGCCTCCCGACGGCCCGGGCGGCCACCGCGGCGGCAACATCGCGCCCATCGCCATCGAGGACGAGCTGAAGAAGTCGTATCTCGATTATGCGATGAGCGTGATCGTGAGCCGTGCGCTGCCGGACGCGCGCGACGGGCTCAAGCCCGTGCACCGGCGCATCCTGTTCTCGATGCACGAGAACGGGCGCGACTGGAACAAGCCCTACCGCAAGTCGGCGCTCATCGTCGGCGACGTGATGGGCAAGTACCATCCGCATGGCGACCAGGCGATCTACGACACGCTGGTGCGCATGGCGCAGGATTTCTCCATGCGGGTGCCGCTGATCGACGGGCAGGGCAATTTCGGCTCGGTCGACGGCGACGAGCCCGCGGCCATGCGCTACACCGAGGTCCGCCGCGCCAAGATCGCCCACACCCTCACCGAGGACCTCGACAAGGACACCGTCGAGTTCAAGGACAATTACGACGCCACCGAGAAGGAGCCGGTGGTCCTGCCGGCGCGCTATCCGAACCTGCTGGTCAACGGCTCGTCGGGCATCGCGGTGGGCATGGCCACCAACGTCCCGCCCCACAATCTGGGCGAGGTGATCGACGCCTGCCTCGCCTATATCGACGATCCCTCGATCAACCTCGAACAGCTGACCGAGATCGTGCCGGGCCCCGACTTCCCGACCCGGGGGCTCGTCATCGGCAAGCAGGCCGCGCGCGGCGCGCTCGCCCGGGGCCGCGGCTCGGTGCTCATGCGCGCGCGCTGCCACGTCGAGGAGATCCGCAAGGATCGCGAAGCCATCATCGTCACCGAGTTCCCCTATCAGGTGAACAAGGCGCGGATGCAGGAAAAGCTCGGCGAGATGGTGCGCGAGAAGAAGATCGAGGGCATCGCCGACGTCCGCGACGAGAGCAACCGCCAGGGCACCCGCGTCGTCATCGAGCTCAAGCGCGACGCCTCCAGCGAGGTCGTGCTCAACCAGCTCTACCGCTTCACCGAGATGCAGACGAGCTTCGGCGTCAACATGCTGGCCCTGAACGACGGCCGGCCGATGCTGATGAACCTCAAGGACCTGATCGGCATCTTCACCCATTTCCGCGAGGAAGTGGTGACCCGGCGCACGCGCTTCGAGCTCGGCAAGGCGCGCGACCGCGGCCATGTGCTGGTCGGCCTGGCGGTGGCGGTGGCGAATATCGACGAGGTGATCGCGCTGATCCGCAGGGCGCCCGACGCCAACACCGCCCGCGAGCAATTGATGGCGAAGGACTGGCCGGCGAGGGATGTGGCGCCGCTGGTGCTGCTCATCGCCGATCCGCGCCATGTCATGTCCGAGGCCGGCACCATCCGGCTGTCGGAAGAGCAGGCCAAGGCCATCCTCGACATCCGCCTGCAGCGCCTGACCGCGCTCGGCCGCGACGAGATCGCGGAGGAGGTCGAGAAGCTCGGCAAGGCGATCGCCGACTATCTCGACATCCTGCGCTCGCGGCCGCGCGTGCTGGAGATCGTGCGCAACGAGCTGCGCGGGATCAGGGAGGAATTCGCCACGCCGCGCCTCACCGAGCTGGTCGACGCCGATGTGGAGATCGAGGACGAGGCGCTGATCGAGCGCGAGGACGTCGCCATCACCGTCACCCACGCCGGCTACATCAAGCGCACGCCGGTGGGCGAATACCGGGTGCAGGGGCGGGGCGGCAAGGGCCGCGCCGGCATGGCCACGCGCGAGGAGGATTTCGTCACGCACCTGTTCGTGGCGTCGACGCATGCGCCGCTGGTGTTCTTCTCCTCCACCGGCATGGCCTACAAGCTCAAGGTCTGGCGGCTGCCCGAGGCGCGCATCCAGGGCAAGGGCAAGGCGATGGTGAACCTCCTGCCGCTCTCGGAGAACGAGCGCATCACCACCATCCTGCCGCTGCCGGAAGACGAGACCCAGTGGGAGAAGCTCAACGTCGTCTTCGCCACGAAATCGGGCGACATCAGGCGCAACGAGCTGTCCGACTTCGCCAGCATCAACCGCAACGGCAAAATCGCGATGAAATTGGGCGAGGGCGACAAGATCCTGGGCGTCGAGATCTGCACCGAGCGCGACGACGTGCTGCTCACCACGCGCCTGGGGAAGTGCATCCGCTTCGCCGTGACGGACGTGCGCGTGTTCAAGGGCCGGGACTCCACCGGCGTGCGCGGCATCAAGCTGGCGGAAGGCGACGAGGTGGTGAGCCTGTCGCTGCTTCACCATTCCGACGCCGATACCGCCGAGGCCCGCGCCTATCTCAGGCAGGCCAGCGCCGCCCGCCGCGCCGCCACCGGCGAGGAGCCCGAAGCGGTCGAGGAGACCGACGAGGAGGAGAGCATCGAGGAAGCCACGCTCACGACCGAACGTTACGCCGAGCTCGGCGCGCGCGAGCAGTTCGTGCTCGCGGTGTCCGAGGAAGGCTACGGCAAGCGCACCAGCTCCTACGAATACCGCGTCACCGGCCGTGGCGGCTCGGGCATCGTGGCGCTCGGCATGGGCCGGAAGAACGCCGCCATCGTCGCGGCCTTCCCGGTCCAGGAATCGGACGATCTGATGCTCATCTCCGACAAGGGCCAGACCATCCGCGTCCCCGTCAGCGGCATCTCCGTCCAGGGCCGCGCGGCCCAGGGCGTCACGGTCTTCCGCGTCGACGAAGGCGAGCGGGTGGTCTCGGTCGAGCGCGTGGAAGAGGTCAGCGAAGAGGGCGAGGACTGATGCCCGCAAAAAAACTCGTCGGGCTCTATCCCGGCACCTTCGATCCGCTCACGCTCGGTCATCTCGACATCGTGGCCCGCGCGGTGAAGGTGGTCGACCGCCTGGTCATCGGCATCGCCACCGGCACCGGCAAGTCGCCGCTGTTTACGCTGGATGAGCGCGTCGCGATGTGGAAGCGCGAGGCCAAAACGCTCGCCCGGGGCCGCGCGACCATCGAGGTCGTGCCGTTCTCCGGCAAGCTCCAGGTCGATTTCGCGCGCGAGGTGGGGGCGACGGTGATCGTGCGCGGCCTCAGGGCGGTGTCCGACTTCGAATACGAGTTCCAGCTGGCGGCGATGAACCACGAACTGAACAGCGAGATCGAGACCGTCGTGCTCATGGCCGACGCCCAGAAGCAGGCCATTGCCTCGCGGCTGGTCCGCGAGATCGCGATGCTCGGCGGCGACGTGACGCCCTTCACCTCGCCCTATGTCGCCAGGATGCTGGTCAAGCGCTGCGCCGAAATGAGGAAGAAACGCTGATGCCCGACACGCTCGTGATGGAACTGAAGACCGGCCCGGTGAAGATCAGGCTGAGGCCCGACCTCGCGCCTAAGCACGTCGAGCGCGTGGTCGCGCTCGCGGGCAGGGGCTTCTACGACGGCGTCGTGTTCCACCGCGTGATCCCCGATTTCATGGCGCAGACCGGTGATCCCACCGGCACGGGCACGGGCGGCTCCGACCTGCCGGACCTCAAGGCGGAATTTTCGGCGGAAAAGCACAAGCGCGGCACCGTCTCCATGGCGCGCAGCTCCAGCCCCAACAGCGCCAATTCGCAGTTCTTCATCTGCTTCGCGGACGCCCCCTGGCTCGACCGGCAATACACGGTGTGGGGCGAGGTCGCGCAGGGCATGGAGCACATCGACGCCATCAAGAAGGGCGGCGAGCACAACAACGGTGCCATCTCGGGACAGCCCGACAAGATCGTGAAAATGCGCGTGGAGTAGCGCCGGCGACGTTTCGCGACATCCTTACGCAAGTTTCAGTTCGGGGACGCCCCGGCCACGGGCACACTTGCGCGCGAGGGCGCGTCAAAAGAGGTTGTCATGCAGCAGTTCCGAACCGTTCTTCTTGCCGCCGCGCTGGCCGTATTCACCGCGCCGGCCTTCGCGCAATCCGCGCCGCCGGATGCGGGCGCGCGCCATCCCTGGATGGCCGCGCACAAGGTGGATTTCGCCAAATTCCACGCCGAGATGTGCAACGGCATCTACGCCCACCGCGTCGGCATGGTGGCCGAGCTCGGCGCCAGGCTCGATCTCAACGACAGCCAGCGCCCGCTGTACGAGCGCTGGAAGGAGGTGGTGCTCGACGGCGCCAAGCGGCACCAGGGCGAATGCCTGGCGCACCAGCCCGACATGAGCCATCCGCCCAGCCTGCTCGATCGCGAGGCGCGCATGCGCGACCGCCTCAAGGACCGCCTGGCGGAGATGGATGCGCAGCAACCGGCTCTCGCCGCGCTCTACAATTCCCTCTCGCCCGAACAGAAGGGCGAGATGGACCGCGCAGCGCGGCAGGCCTTCGGCCACATGCATCGCGGCATGATGGGCGGGATGCATGGCTGGCATCATCGCGGCGGGCCGGAGGGCGCACCGCCGCCCGGCGGCGGCAACGGCTAAGTCCCGTCGCAAACGGCAATATTTGGTGTCTCCCGCGCCGCCCTGATCGGGTTGCCGCGGGAGACGCCATCGCCCTAAAACCCGGGCCGCACGTCCCGGAGATTTCGTTTTGCCCGATCCCATCGCGTTCATCGATCTGCAGGCCCAGCGCAGGCGGCTGGGCGACAAGCTCAACCGGTCCATCATGAAGGCCGTCGAGGGCGGGCAGTGGATCCTCGGCCCGCAGGTGGCGGAGTGCGAGAAGCGGCTCGCGGAGTTCGCCGGCGTGAAGCACGCCATCGCCTGCGCCAACGGCACCGACGCGCTGCTCATCGTGCTGCGCGCCTGGGATGTCGGGCCCGGCGACGCGGTGTTCGTGCCGGCCTTCACCTTCGCGGCCAGCGCCGAAGTGGTGGCGCTGGTGGGCGCGGAGCCCGTCTTCGTCGACGTGCTGGAAGACACCTACAACATCGATCCCGCGAGCCTCGAAGCCGCCATCGCGATGGTGAGGAAGGAAGGCCGGCTCAAGCCGCGGGTGGCGATGCCGGTCGATCTCTTCGGCCAGTCCGCGGACTACGACCGGATCGAGCCCATTGTGAAGCGCGAAGGGCTGAAGATGCTGTGCGACGCCGCGCAGGGCTTCGGCTCGCTCTATCGCGGCAAGCGCTGCGGCGGCATCGGCGACGCGGCATCGACGAGCTTCTTCCCCGCCAAGCCGCTGGGCTGCTACGGCGACGGCGGCGCCAGCTTCACCAATGACGACGGCCTGGCGGATCTGCTTCGCTCCATCCGCATGCACGGCCAGGGCGCCGACAAGTACGAGAACGTGCGCATCGGGGTGAACTCGCGGCTCGACACCATCCAGGCCGCGATCCTGATCGAGAAGCTCTCGATCTTCGAGGAGGAGATCGCGATGCGCGACGCCATCGCCGCGCGCTACAACGAAAAGCTCGGCCGCTCCAACCGCATCCGCGTGCCGCGCGTGATCCCCGGCTGCACCTCGACCTGGGCGCAATACACCATCCAGGTGCCGGATCGCGACAAGCTCGCCGCCGACCTGAAAGCCAGGGGCATTCCCACCGCGATCTACTATCCGACGCCGCTGTCGAGGCAGAAGGGCTACGCGCACTACCCCAGCGCCGGCACGCCGGTGAGCGAGCGGATCGGAAAGACGGTGATCAGCCTGCCGATGCACCCCTATCTCGACGAAGCCACGCAGGACCGTATCGTGGAGGCGGTCCTGGAATCGGTCGCTTAGTGGACGTCTCGCTTTTCGATTTCGAACTGCCGGAAGACCTGATCGCGCTCAGGCCCGCGGCGCCGCGCGACTCCGCGCGCCTGCTGGTCGTGCACTCAGACGGGCGGCTCGAGCATCGGCACGTGCGCGACCTGCCGGAATATCTCCACAAGGGCGACCGCATCGCCTTCAACGACACCAAGGTGATCCCGGCGCGCCTTCATGGCCGCAGGCTGCCGCGCGTGGGCGGCATCGGCTCGGGCCCGAAGATCGAGATCCTGCTGCACCGGCGGCTGGCGCCCGACCGCTTCTCGGCCTTCGCGCGGCCCGCCCGCAAGCTCTCGCCCGGCGACCAGCTGCAGCTTGGGACCTCGCTCGAAGCCGGGATCGCCGCGCGCGGCGAGGCGGGCGAGGTCGAGGTGGCGTTCGCGCTGGCCGGCGCGGCGCTCGATGCCGCCATCGCGCGCGAGGGCCAGACGCCGCTGCCGCCTTACATCGCCGGCCGGCGCAAGCCCGACGCGCGCGATCTCGCCGATTACCAGACCATGTTCGCCACGCATGAAGGCTCGGTCGCGGCGCCGACGGCCGGGCTGCATTTCACGCCGCGGCTGATCGCGGCGCTGGACAGGGCCGGCGTCGCGCGCGCGGCGATCACGCTGCATGTGGGCGCGGGCACCTTCCTGCCCGTGACGGCGCAGGACACCGGCGGCCACAGGATGCATGGCGAGCTCGTCACCATCGACGCGGCGGCGGCCAGCCTCCTCAGCCGCCGCCCCGCCAGCCGGCTGCTCGCGGCGGGCACGACGGTGCTGCGCGCGCTGGAGAGCGCGGCGGACGCGAACGGGCAGGTCCGGCCGTTCGCCGGCGAGACGGACATCTTCATCACGCCCGGCTATCGCTTCCGCACCGCGGACATGCTGCTCACCAATTTCCACCTGCCGCGCTCCACGCTGTTCATGCTGGTCGCGGCCTTTTCGGGACTGGACACCATGAAGCGCGCCTATGCCGAGGCCATCGCGAAGGGCTATCGCTTCTACTCCTACGGCGACGCGTGTCTGCTGTTTCGTGCTATAAGCGGGCCATGACGATCATCGACACCAATTCGCTGGAGAAGCGCGAGAAGCGGCCCGGCTGGCGCGGCCACATCTTCCATTCGCAGACCATGACCTTCGCGCACTGGGATTTCGCCGAGGGCGCGACCATCCATCGCCACGCGCACGAGCAGGAAGAGGTCTGGTACGTGATCGAGGGCCGCATCGAAGTCGCGTTCGGCGGCGAGAGCCATGTCGCGGGCCCCGGCGTCGTCGCCATCATCCCGCCGCACACGCCGCACGATGTGGTCGCGCTTTCCGACGGCAAGGCCATCGTGGCCGATTTCCCGCGCCGCGAAGGTTTCTGATCCGCATGGATTTCGCCATCCATGCCCGCGACGGCGCCGCGCGCACCGGCACGATCACGCTGCCGCGGGGCGCGATCCGCACGCCCGCCTTCATGCCGCTCGGCACCGCGGGCTCGGTGAAGGCGATGCTGCCGGAAAGCGTGGTGGAAACGGGCGCGGACATCATCCTCGGCAACACCTACCATCTGATGCTGCGTCCCGGCGCGGAGCGCGTCGCGCGATTGGGCGGGTTGCACAAATTCATGGGCTGGGAGCGGCCGATCCTCACCGATTCCGGCGGCTTCCAAATCATGTCGCTCTCCGACCTGCGCAGGATCACGGAGGAGGGTGTCACCTTCCGCTCGCACATCGACGGCTCGGAGCATTTCCTGTCGCCCGAGCGCGCGATGGAGATCCA
This sequence comes from Rhizomicrobium sp., assembly GCA_035499995.1. Classification (GTDB taxonomy): domain Bacteria; phylum Pseudomonadota; class Alphaproteobacteria; order Micropepsales; family Micropepsaceae; genus Rhizomicrobium. The sequence goes on from DATJXR010000016.1 coordinate 65,981, forward strand.
GCGCCTGCTCGGCTCCGACATCCAGATGGTGCTGGACGAATGCCCGCGCCTGCCTGCCAGCGAGGCCGAGATCGAGAAATCGCTGGTGCTCTCCATGCGCTGGGCCCAGCGCTCCAGGGCCGCGTTCGGCAGCCAGCCGGGGCGCGCCTGTTTCGGCATCGTGCAGGGCGGGACATATGCGCATCTGCGCCGGCGCTCGGCCGAAGAACTGCGCGAGATCGGCTTCGATGGCTACGCGGTCGGCGGGCTGGCCGTCGGCGAGCCGCAGGCGGCGATGTTCGAGACGCTGGACGCCACCGTGCCGCACATGCCGGGCGACCGGCCGCGCTACCTGATGGGCGTCGGCAAGCCGGACGATATCGCCGGCGCGGTCTTGCGCGGCATCGACATGTTCGACTGCGTCATCCCCACCCGCGCGGGTCGCACCGCCCAGGCCTACACGCGGTCGGGCCCGCTCAACCTGCGCAACGCCCGTCACGCCGAGGACGCATCGCCGCTGGACGAATCCTGCCGCTGCCCCGCCTGCCGCCAGTTCTCCCGCGCCTATCTGCACCACGCCGTGAAGGCCGACGAAATCATTGCCTCCATGCTGCTCACCTGGCACAACCTCACCTACTACCAGGACCTGATGCAGGATTTGCGCGAGGCCATCGAAGCGGGAACGCTGGCGGCGAAAGTGGCGGAGATCGCGAAGATCTACGCGCGTGACGAGGATTGAGTTCGAAGATTAGTCGGTACTGACTAAAGCGAGTGCGGCCACACCGAGCGCAAGCAAAACGAACCCGACCACTTGCGCGCTACGAGGTTCTTTGTTGTGGCATTTGCATACAAAATGCTCGCAGTTCGAGAAAATGATATCGTACTGCTCGCCAATCATGCTTTTCGCGTTGTAGAGGACCTCCCAAGGAGGCAAAGCACTTGGGTATCCCTCGGAGAACACTTCACGTCCTCCAGCGAACGCGTCCCAGGAAATTTCGGCGACACCACTACTTGTCCAAGAATTCGCCAGCACCATGGGCTTGCCGTTCCAAAAGCGATCGGACACGATCCCTTTGTGGCGGAAGACGCCAAGGAACCAAACGTAGATAACAGTTCCAGGGACAGGCCAAGTCATGTGCTCAACTCCAAATCAATATCATCAAAAATATCGATAGTCGGTGATCATGTCAAGCAAGCCTGTCCCCAAAATTTCGTATTCGGCGCTCCTCGGCCGCCTCATCCAACATCATCGGGAACGAATCGGTCTTTCGCAGAGTCAGGTTGCGGCTGCATTGGGAATTATGCAGCCGGCCTATTCGCGCATTGAAAAAGGCGACACCTCAATTACCGTCACCCAATTGAGAGCGGCGTCGCATGCGCTGCAGCTGTCGCCAAGCCATCTTTTGAACGAGGCCGACAGATGGGCGCAACAATTGCGGGGTCGTGGTGTTACAGTCACCGACGAGAAAGATGTTCCCAAGGCAGCGTTGCTGGTGGGATTGGCTATTCTCGCTGCGGCTCTTCTTGGCGCCGCTGGCTAGACAGAAGATTGGTGAGCCCGGATGGGATTGAACCATCGACCCTTTGATTAAAAGTCAAATGCTCTACCACTGAGCTACGGGCCCTCCGAGGTAAGCGGAAGGGCGCGGACCATAGGGGCCGCGCCCTTCAAAGTAAACTCAGAACACCTCGAACAGCCCGGCGCCGCCCATGCCGCCGCCGATGCACATGGTGACGACGACGTGCTTGGCGCCGCGGCGCTTGCCCTCCATGAGCGCGTGCCCGGTCAGCCGCGCGCCGGTCATGCCGAAGGGATGGCCGATGGCGATGGAGCCGCCATTGACGTTGTACTTCTCCGGGTCGATGCCCAGCGTGTCGCGGCAATAGAGGCACTGGCTGGCGAAGGCCTCGTTCAGCTCCCACAGATCGATGTCGTCGACCTTCAGGCCGTGGCGCTCGAGCAGGCGCGGCACGGCGAAGACCGGGCCGATGCCCATCTCGTCGGGCGCGCATCCGGCCACCGCCCAGCCCTTGAACACGCCCATGGGCTGAAGCCCGCGCTTCTCCGCTTCCTTGGCTTCCATCAGCACCACGGCGGCGGCGCCGTCGGAGAGCTGGCTGGCATTGCCCGCGGTGACGAACTTGCCGGGGCCCTTCACCGGCTCGAGCCTGGCGAGGCCTTCGAGCGTCGTGTCCGGGCGGTTGCACTCGTCGCGGTTGACGACGTAATCGACGAGGCTCTCCTCCTTGGTCTCCTTGTTGACGACCTTCATCTTGGTCGCCACGGGCACGATCTCATCCTTGAACTTGCCCGCCTGCTGCGCGGCCGCCATGCGCTTCTGCGATTCCAGGCTGTACTGGTCCTGGTATTCGCGGGAGATGTTGTAGCGCGCCGCCACCACGTCGGCGGTGTCGATCATCGGCATCCAGAAATCGGGATAGAGCTCGGTCAGGCGCGGCTCGCGCCCGCCGCCGCCTCCGCCCTGATAGGTGATCGAGTCCACGCCCGAGCCGACGACGATCTGCGCGCCGTCGTCCTTGATGTAGCGCGCCGCCACCGCGATGGCGTTGAGGCCCGAGGAGCAGGCGCGGTTGACCGTGACGCCCGAGGTCGTCACCGGCAGGCCGGCGAGCAGCGCCGCCCCGCGCGCGACATTTCCCGACGCCGCGACGCAGCCGGCGACGACGTCTTCCACTTCTTCCGGCGCGACACGCGAGCGCTTCACGGCCTGCTCGACCGCGGCGCCGAGCATGGTCACGTTGGGCGTGTTGTTGAATCCGCCACGCGCGGCTTTTGCGAGCCCTGTTCGCGCGTAGGACACCACCACTGCTTCTCTCATTGGTTTTCTCCCGTAGTTCCCACCTCCCCCTTGCGGGGAGGTCGAAAACGCAAAGCGTTTTCGGGTGGGGGAGCTTTCAAATCACCCCCACCCGAAAAAGCTTCTCGCTGCCGCTCGCAGCTTTTTCGACCTCCCCGCAAGGGGGAGGTCGATTCGGCACTACATCTTCAGCGTTTGGAATTTCTGCCCCTCCGCCGCCATCTTCTCCAGGAGCGCCGACGGCTTGAACGTGTCGCCCATCTGGCTTTGCCATTCCTTCATCCTGGCCAGCACCTTATCCAGCCCCACGGTGTCGCCGTAGAACATCGGGCCGCCGCGGTAGATGGGCCAGCCATAGCCGTTGATCCAGACGATATCGATGTCGGAGGCGCGGATGGCCTTGCCTTCCTCGAGGATCTTCGCGCCCTCGTTGATCATGGGATAGATGCAGCGCTCGACGATCTCCTCCTGCGAGATCGTGCGGGAGTTGATGCCGCTCTTCTTGCGGAACTCCTCGATGATTTCCGCGGTGACGGGGGAGGGCTTGTTGTTGCGGTTCTCGTCGTAGTCGTAATAGCCCTTGCCGGTCTTCTGGCCGCGGCGGTCGAGCTCGCAGAGCCGGTCGCGGATGGTCTCGCCCTTGGACTTCTCCTTCACCCAGCCGATGTCCAGCCCGGCCAGGTCGCTCATCTGGAACGGCCCCATCGGGAAGCCGAAATCGTAGAGCGCGCGGTCGATGTCCCACGGCATCGCACCTTCCATGACGAGCTTCTGCGCCTCGCGCTGGCGCTGGGAGAGCATGCGGTTGCCGATGAAGCCGGGGCAGACGCCCGCGAGCACGGCGATCTTGCCGATCTTCTTGGCGGTCTGCATCGCGGTGGCGATGACGGATTTGGAGGTCTTCTCGCCGCGTACGTTCTCCAGAAGCCGCATCACATTGGCCGGCGAGAAGAAGTGCATGCCGATGACGCTTTCCGGCCGCGCGGTGGCCGAGGCGATCTCGTCGATGTTGAGATAGGAGGTGTTCGACGCCAGCACCGCGCCCGGCTTGGCGATCCTGTCCAGGCGCGCGAACACGTCCTTCTTGATGTCCATGCGCTCGAACACCGCCTCGATGATCATGTCGCAGTCGCCGAGGTCGTCGAGCGTGAGCGAGCCCTTGAGCATGCCCATGCGCGTCTCGACGTCGGCCTGCGTCATGCGGCCCTTCCTGGCGGTGTTCTCGTAGTTCCTGCGGATGACGGAGAGCCCGCGGTCCAGCGCCTCCTGCTTCACCTCCACGATCGTCACCGGGATGCCGGCGTTGAGGAAGTTCATGGAGATGCCGCCGCCCATGGTGCCGGCGCCGATCACGCCCACCTTCTTCACCGGCACGACCGGCGTGTCGTCCGGCACGTCGGGGATCTTCCAGGCCTGGCGCTCGGCGAAGAACACGTAGCGCTGCGCGGCGGACTGGTTGCCCGTCATCAGCTCCATGAACAATTTGCGCTCGGTCTTGAGCCCGTCCTCGAAGCTTTCGTTCACCGCGGCTTCGATGCAGCGGATGTTGTATTCCGGCGCCAGGAAGCCGCGGAACTTGCGCGCGTTTTCCTTGCGGAACGCGGCGAAGATCTCCGGCTTGCCGCGCGCCGCTTCGACCTTGGCGTTGCTGTCGCGCACGCGCCGCAGCGGCTTCTTCTCCGCCACGATCTTGCGCGCGAACGCGACCGCGGCTTCGCGCAGCCCGCCTTCGGGCGCCAGCTCGTCGACCAGCCCGTTCTCCAGGCATTGCCTGGCCCCGACATGCTTGCCGCTGGTCACCATGTCGAGCGCGGCTTCCACGCCCACGATGCGCGGCAGCCGCTGCGTGCCGCCCGCGCCGGGCAGAAGCCCGATGTTCACTTCCGGCAGGCCGCATTTGGCGCTCGGCACCGCGACGCGGTAATGCGCGCACAAGGCCACTTCCAGCCCGCCGCCGAGCGCGGTGCCGTGGATCGCCGCGACCACCGGCTTGGGCGAACTCTCGATGATGTTTTCCACGTCGAACAGCGAGGCGCCCTTCATCTGCCTGCCGAATTCGCTGATGTCCGCGCCGGCGATGAAGGTCTTGCCCTCGCAGATCAGCACGATGGCCTTGGCGGCGGGATCGGCGATGGCGGCCTTGAAGCCTTCCGCCAGCCCGTCGCGCACATTGGCGCTGAGCGCGTTCACCGGCGGCGAATTGAGCGTGATGACGGCGACGTCGCCGTCCATGGAAAGGTCAGTCACCGCATTGATGGCGGCCATGGCGCACCCTCACCTTTGTTGCTTTTGATGCATAGCAACATGGTTGACGCGCCCGAGTCCAGACAGCCGAATAAGCGGTATGTCGCGGCCCGCCTTCCGTCGGGTCAGGCTTGGCAGGCGTGGCGCGCGGCCTATGGTTCCGGGCGGCGCCCCTTCCGGAGACCGCGATGGAATACGAGCACATCCTCTGCGAGGCCGACGGTCCCATCCTCACCGTCACGCTCAACCGGCCGGACAAGCTCAACGCCTATACGGCGCGCATGGGCCGCGAGCTGGAGGATGCGTTCCTGCGCGCGGACGAAGACGATTCGATCCGCGTCGTGATCGTCACCGGCGCGGGCCGCGGCTTTTGCGCGGGCGCCGACATATCGGGCGGCGCGAACGCCTTCGACACGAAGTCCGGCGACACGGCGATGTTCGCCGGATCGCAGCCGCGGGCCGGGCGCGGCGCGGGCTTCATCGGCGCCATCTACCATTGCCGCAAGCCCTCCATCGCCGCGATCAACGGTGCGGCCGTGGGCGTCGGCATCACCCTGACCTTGCCGATGGACATCCGCATCGCCTCCGCCGGCGCCAGGATCGGTTTCGTGTTCGCCCGCCGCGGCCTGGTGCCGGAAGCCGGCAGCGCCTGGTTCCTGCCGCGGCTGGTGGGCTTGAGCCAGGCCTTGCGCTGGTGCCTGTCGGGCCGCGTCTTCGGCGCGGAGGAGGCGAAAGCCGGCGGCCTGGTCGGCGAGGTGCTGCCGCCGGAGGAACTGCTGCCGCGCGCGAAAGCGATCGCCCGCGAGATCGCGGACAACACCGCCCCCGTCGCCATCGCGCTCGCGCGGCGCATGTTGTGGGACTATTCCGGCGAGCCGCACCCCTTCGGCCTGCTCGGGATCGACGGCGCGCTTTCCGTCGAGCTCGGCGCGGGCGCGGACGTGAAGGAAGGCGTCGCCGCGTTTCTCGAAAAGCGCGCACCGCAATTCCCCGGCACCGTGTCGCGGGACTTTCCGGCGCGCTACAAGCCGCCGCGCTGATACATCGCCACCCTAGTTGGCGGCGCCGAGCGCGACGGCGGTGTGCTTGCTTTCGCTCACCGGCACGACCTCGAACTGCATCACGTCCTGCCATTCCGCGATCCAGCGCTGGAACTGGGTGGCGTCGTCGGCCTCCATCAGCTGGAAGCAGCGCGACAGGTCGGCGGCGACCCAGGAATTCACGAATTTCAGGCCGTCCGGCATCTGCCGGCCCTTGTCGCGCAGCCTGTCGTAGACGGCCTTGCCGTTCTGGTCGCGGAAGGTCTCGATCACCATGAACATCATCGCGGCAGGTCCCCGAAGATTCGCCGCCGAGGTCCTATCACGGCGCGCCGCGCCGGGCACCGTCGCGGAACGCCGCCACCGCGGCCTGCGCCGCCGTCACGAAGGCGGCGGCGACCAGGAGGTCGAGCACCAGGTGATTGGCGTCCGGCGGCGGATGGCCGGGCGCGGCGGGCAGGATCTGGATGCAGCCCCCGAACCATTTGTCGTAGACGCGCTGCCATTGCGGCGAGGCGCCCGCGATGTAGGGAATCCACCAGGTGGTGACCTGGAGCCAGCCCCAGAACCCCGCGAAGGCGAGCGCCAGCAGGGCGGGAATGCGTCCGCCCCTCCACAGCCACGCCGCCAGCGCCGCCACCACCGCGGCGATGGCATAGTCGAGCGTCTGCTGGCCGTTGCCGCCCCGGATGTTGTTCCAGGGATAGAGGTCGATCCATTCCATCGCCTCCAGATAGATACCCAGCGCCAGCAGCGCGGCCGCCGCGCGCCGGCACGCCTTGAGCGCCGTCATCCGTGCCTCCACCGAAAGGCGGATGCTAGCGCCCCAGCGCTAGTTCGCTGACATACGGATTGGTCCTGCGTTCCCAGCCGAAGCTGGACATCTCGCCATGACCGGGCACGAAATGCATGTCGTCGCCCAGCGGCCAGAGCTTGCCGGTGATGGAGTCCACCAGCTGCGCGTGATCGCCGCGCGGAAGATCCGTGCGGCCCACCGAGCCGCGGAAGATCACGTCGCCCACGAACGCGATCCTGTCCCCGGCGTGGAACAGCACGACGTGGCCCGGCGTGTGGCCGGGGCAATGGCGCACGCCGAAGGTGGCCGCGCCGACCGTCACGTCCTCGCCGTCCTCGAGCCAGCGGTCGGGGCTGCAATCCTCGGCGCCGGCGAATCCGGGATTGCGGGCATGGGATGAAAGCCGCTCCAGGAGGAACAGGTCGTCGCGGTGCGGTCCTTCGACGGGGACGCCGAATTCCCGCGCCAGGCGGGCGGCGCCGCCGGCATGGTCGAGATGGCCGTGGGTGAGCAGGACCTTTTCCAACGTAACATCTTGTGCCAGAATGACTTTCTTGAGCTTTTCGACCTCGCCGCCGGGGTCGATCACCGCCGCCTTGCGGGTTTTCGTGCACCAGACGAGGGAGCAGTTTTGACGATACGGCGTGACGGGAATCACCACCGCTTTGAGGGACGGTTCCGGCATCCGTCTTTCATAGGTGTCCGCCTTCCCAACGTCCATGCAGGGCGGGATCCGGGAGGTTGTCGCATATCGTTAACACTGAGCAATTTTATTGCGAGCGAACCTGTCCATGGCGGTAAGTTCGGGGGCAAATGTGTCTGGGCGGCAACAGGTTAAAGCGATGATTCCGTTGATCGGCATGGCCCATCTGATAAGGTTTTTGCCGGAAATTCAGCGTTGGGCGGGGCGATCCGTGCCCGCGAAGATTGGGGGGTCCATGCGCGTCCGAATCCTGATGGTTGCCGCGACAGCGGTCACGATGCTGTGCGGGGCCTCCGCGCAGGCGCAGATGTCGAGGCAGGACTCCGGCATTTCGCTGGACCTCGGATCGTTCTTCACGCCGACCCAATATGGCGACGGCGGCGCCGTCTATGGCGTGCGCGCGCGCGGCCAGGGCTCGCTCCCGATCGTGATCTACGGCGGCACCACCTCGCCGGCATCGTCCTCGCTGACCCCCGACCCCTGCAATTCCGCCGGCAATTTCCCCGGCGGCTGGTGCCAGAGCGCGCATTCCGTGGCCGCCAATGTGTTCGGGTGGGACTTCTCGTCCAGCGGCGCCGGCGCGGTGATCGGCATGATCGACACCGGCGTCGACCTCAGCAGTCCGGAATTCGCGGGGCGGCTCCTCAAGGGTCATTGCGTCGTCAGCGCCGTGAACCCCTGCACCAGCAATTGGGACAAGCGCGGCGGCGATGAGACTGTTTTCCCCGGCGCGGACGCGACGCACGGTACGCATACGGCCGGCATCGCAGCCGGCGCGAATGTCGGCATCGCCTATGGCGCGGACATCCTTCCTGTGAAGGTCTGCTCGTCGACGGCCGACTCCTGCGATGGCGTGGATGAGGGCATGGTGTGGGCGTCCGAGCACGGCGCGAACATCGTCAGCGTCTCGATCGGCGGCCCGGTGATTTCCGCGAGCGATGTGGACGCGTTCCGCACCGTGGCGGCCAACGGCGCGCTGATGGTCGTGGCCGGCGGCAATTCCGGCAACAAGGATCCGTCGGGCGGCTACCTGGCCGGCGGCGCGCTGGCGGATGGCGTGCGCGGCTCGATGATCGTGGTCGGCGCCACGGGCTGCAACGGTCCGGACCCGAGCACTCCCACCAACTGCGCCAATGGCGGCCTGGGCGGCATCGCCTCCTTCAGCCAGGTTCCCGGCAATCGCTGCGAAATCCATGAAGGCCAGCGCTTCTGCATGAAGGACTACTTCGTGATGGCGCCGGGCGTCGACATCTGGTCGAGCGTGGGCAACAGCCACAATCCGGCGCCGGATTACGGCTACCTGTCCGGCACGTCGATGGCCACGCCTTACGTCGCCGGCGTCGCCGCGGTCATCAAGGGCGCCTCGCCCTTCCTGACGGCCCAGGAAGTCGCGGACATCATCTTCAATACGACCGACGACATGGGCGCGGTCGGCATCGATCCGGTCTATGGCCGCGGCGCGGTCGACATCACCAAGGCGATGTCGCCCGCGGGCGCGCCCGCCGCCATCAAGGTCGCCACGGGCGGCCGGGTCGGCGATCCCTCCAGCGTGTCGGGTGCGTCCTTCGCGACGACCAGCCTGGTGAGCGGCGCGCTGACGACGGCGATCCGCAACTCCACGCTGCTCAAGCATGCGGAAGTGATCGACGCCTATGGCCGCGCCTTCACGGCCGACCTGACGAAGGCGACGTGGAATCCGGGCGTGGATCTGGGCCGCTACTTCTTCGCGGACAACTTCACCAGCGCGACCCCGTTCGTGTTCGCCAGCCAGTCGCCGATCGGCAACTTCGTCGCCAGCGGCTACGCGGTCGACACCACCACGCCGCGGCTGATCTCCGGCGAGTTCCTGACGCAGGACCGCGACCGCTACGCGATCCAGGACCTGAACATGTCGGCGTCGCTGGCTCCGGGCGTGGACCTGAACATGGGCTACAACACGATCATGTCGGGCCAGTTCACCGGCTACGATGCGGACGCGAGCGCGGCCTATGACGGGCTGTTCACCCAGTCCACCGCGATGAATTCGCCCTACGCCTCGCTGACGAATGGCGGCAGCTTCATCGGCACCAACGTCGCGGTGTCCGACGATGTGCATCTCCGCTTCGGCGCCTCCGAACTCACCGCCCAGCACGGCATCTACGACGTGCCGGTGTTCTCGATGGCGAGCCAGGTGATGGGTCCGCAGGCGGCCTACAGCCAGCGTCAGGCCCAGTCGGTCGTCGCCGGCATGGATTGGGACTTCGCCTCCTGGGGCGGCCTCGGCCTTGTCGCGTCGCAGACCGATGAGCAGGACGGGCTTCTGGGCGGCATGGCGTCGGGCTCGCTTTCCATGGCGAACCAGGCCAGGACCTCCGCGCTCGGCATGTCCGCGCGCTTCGGCTTCGGCGACGGCTGGGTGACGACGCTGTCCTACAGCGAAGGCCTGACCCAGCTCGACCTGAAGTCCTCCGGCCTGATCACCGGCGCCGATCCGCTGCGCAGCCGCGCCTATGGCGTGGCCGTCGCCAAGCACGGCCTGTTCGCCGACAACGACTCGCTGGGCCTGGCCGTGAGCCGCCCGGTGCAGATCTACTCCGGCGGCGTGGACCTGCAGGCGGCCGACTCGATCGACGACGCGGGCAACCTGATCCTCGGCAGGGAGCACGTCTCGCTGGCCAGCTCGACCCCGGAAACGGATTTCGAGTTGGGCTATGTGACGACCTTCATGAACGGCGCGCTGTCGCTGCAGGCCAATGCCGGCTACCAGTCCAACGTGGCCGGCCAGTCGGGGCTGAACGGGGTGACGGTTCTCTCCCGCGCGAAGATCAACTTCTGATCGGGCGCGAGAACCTCGAACGCACAGGCAATGGCAAAGGGCCGGGGGAAACTCCGGCCCTTCTGCTTCTGGGCGCGGCAAGCGCTTTTCACGGCATGTACGGCTTCAGCATCGCGGTGATGACGCCCCGGCAGACCGCGCAGAAGGGCCGGTTGACGATGCGCATCCGGCACTCATGGGACGGCCGGTAGCCGCCGCAATGGAACCAGGCCGCGCCCTCATAGGCGCCGACATAGCCCGCCGGCTTGGGGTCGGGCTGAGGGTCGCACTTGCCGCAATCCGCGTTCTTCGTCGTCGGCAGCGGATCCGCGGGCGCGGTGAGCAATGCCTCCCACTTCAGCGGCCGTTTCAGGCTCGGCGCGATATTGGGCGCGTTGTCGTGCCGGTGATCGTATTGCTCGTGTCCCGTCTCGCTCGCGCCGTTGTCGTTGCCGCAGGCGTAGCAGGCATATTCGTCGGCCAGCTTGCATACGGTGTGGCCCATCTCGTGCAGCCCGATGTCGGCCGCATATTCGTTGATCGAGAACACCGCCGCATCGCCGCCCGAGCCGCCATACTCGCCGGTATTGGCGACCACGAAAGTCATGGCCATGGCCGCGACCTGTGCCTTCGCGGCGGCCAGCGCCGCGCCTGTGTCGCAGCACAACAGCCGGCTCAGCTTGGGATCGAAACAGGAGTCGAAATAGGTCCTGCGGCTGATGTGGTTGCTCTCGTCGTCCACGCTGCTGTCGGTGGAGATCACGTCGACCCGATAGACGTTGATCGCGGGCCACAGCGCGTCGAACGGCCCGGCCTGCTGGAAGCGCGCGACGAAAGCGTCCACGGCGGCCCGATAGCGCGGCAGCTCGGCCTCCTGAAAGCCGTCGCTCAGCATCACGACATTGAAGCGCAGTGCGTCGGACCCATGATCGACGATCTTCGTGGTTCTCACGATGCGCCCGGCCCGCGTACCCATGGCCTAGCGTGCCCTCTTCTTCGTCTTGCCGGCCTTCGCGCGGGCCGGCTTCCCCGCGACCTTCCCGGTCCTGGAGGGCTTGCGCATCTTCGCCGCCCCGCCCCGCAACTGCGCGAAACCGCGGCTCGCCAGCACCCGTCCTGGTCCATGCAGCACCAGCCGCCGCGCGCCCTTCATGTCCGGCACGACCGCCTCGAACGTTCCCGAGGTTCGTCCCGCCGCCACGCGCGCCGGATGCCGCCCCGGCCCGGCGGCGTGGAGCTCGTGGTGACGGTGAAACGGGTCGTGCAGCGGCATGTGATAGAACACGGCGCCGGCGTCATCCTCGACCGCCAGCCAATAGCCGAGCGCGCCTCGTCCGGCGGCGGGGTGGCAAGGGCGAGCACCCGCATCGCCACCCGGGCGACCTGCTTCACCCTGAGCGCGCCGGGCCTGAAGGCGAACGTCAAGCGCAGTGCGTGGGTGTAGTCCAACGGATCGCGCTTTGGATCGCTCACGGGGCCCCGGAATCAAAGGCTTCAACTAACCGGCCCAGTTTAGCCCAAAACCGCCGTTGGAAAGCCGCCTGGGACCGCCGATCCGCTGCGGTTCCTCCAACCCATCCCGGGGGCGCCAAGGTTGATGCGCAAAACGGTCGCGTGGCGGCGATTTGGCTCGCCATTTGGCGCATCGAAGATGCCTCCGGGCGATGGGCCTGGAGGGGCTTCGGCGCCCCTGGATGCCCCGCCGATCCATCTTGCAGCGGCTGTGTCCGCCGTAGCCTCCCGCCCCCGGAGCCCATGGCGGAGGGGGAAGGGGGCAGGCGGAAGGGGTGCTTTGTACCATTTTTACTCTATTAAGCTATTTCCTCGATCCGCCGGAGCATGACCTGCAACGCCAGCGGCGCCCTGCTGGATGAAACCTCTTGACGTTCATGGGTTTCAGTTCATTCTGGAAATAACCAAAGGTTGCAATGCGTTCTCGATCAGAGTAGCGAAGCCAGGGGCTGCGGGATGCTGCTTTCTCGATTTGGTGCGCGGGAATTCATTGGCCCGATTGTTTCCGCATTTGCGCTTTTGCGACTGCGGCCGGCAGGCGTTGCGCTCGTCACGTCGCTGTGCATTGCCGGCAGTGCCTCCGCGGCAGGCAGTCCGCCCATCATGTCGATCCCGGGTCAGGCCGACGTGGGCGGCAGTGGCGCCTTCTCCTACAGCATCCCGATCGTCGTGCCCCCTGGCACAGCGAATATGGTCCCGGGATTGGCGCTCGCCTATTCCAGCCAGGGCGGTGACGGGTATGCCGGATTGGGATGGGCCGTTGCGGGGCTCGCATCCATCTCAAGATGCCCACGCAGCGTCGCCGACGACGGCGTGCATGGCAGCGTGAACTTCGACGCCAACGACCGGTTCTGCCTGAACGGCCAGAAGCTCACCGCGGTCTCGGGCACCTATGGCGCGGATGGCACCGTCTATCGCCAACTGTCGGACAATTTCGCCAGGATCGTGTCGCACGGCACCGCGGGCAGCGGCCCCGCCTACTTCACCGCGCAGCTGCGCAACGGCATCGTGCTGGAATTCGGCAACACTTCGGATTCGGCGTTCAAACCGCTCAAGGCGGACGGCAGCGGCGTCTCGTCCTCGGTGATGCAATGGGCGCTCGACAAATCCACCGACATCCGCGGCAACTACTATACCGTCACCTATACGAACGATACCACGAACAGCCAAATCTACGTTTCGAGGATCGACTACACCGGGAATGCGGGGGCCGGCCTGTCGGCCTACAATTCCGTCCAGTTCAGCTACATGGACCGGCCGGATGTGGCGCCATTCTATCAGGCCGGAACCTATATAACCGTCACCAAGCTGCTGACGCATATCAAGACCTACGCCGGCGCAAGCGTCGTCACGGACTATCAGCTCGCCTACAACTACGCCAGTTCCGGCGCCAGCCATGACGAGCTGTCCACCGTCAAGCAATGCGATGCCTCCGGAGTCACCTGCCTCGCCCCCACCACGTTCACCTGGCAGGGATCGCGGGATGCGCCTTCGCTCAACAGCGGCGTAGATGTCAGCGCGATCTCCCAGGGATTCGCGGTCCAGCCGGGGGACTTCACCGGCAGCGCGTCCTCCACCGCGGACGGGCTGACGGACGTGCTCGTTCCCGACACAAGCTGCCCCACCCATGGCGTGATCTGGGCGGGCTCTTCGTCGGGCGGATTCAGCCGCGCCGGCATGGCCGCGAGCTACGACTACTACCAGCCCGACGATACCACGATGTACAGCCGCACGGGCGACGCCTGCTTCCTCGACGGCGCGCCCGCGGTCGCGGATTTCAACGGTGACGGATACAGCGACGTCGTGATGAACGAAGCTTACTGGATCTTCTTCAACGGCGATGACGAATGGGAACAGCAATTCTATACGAATGTCTTGCTCAACGGGAAATCCGGCACGATCACGCAGGCGACCTCCACGCGCTCGCTGCCGACGCCGATGATCCTGGGGGACTTCGACGGCGACGGGCGGATGGACGGATATGTCCAGCAGACGTCGTCGGGCAACGCCTATTTCAGCAACGGCGACGGCAGCTTCACGGTGGATTCCGGCGAATCCGGTTACGGCGCGACGACGGTCATCCACACCGGCGATTTCGACGGCGATGGCTGCACCGACATCCTGGGGCAGGGCGCCACGAACGCCATCCACTATTTCTGCAATCCCGCGGTGTCGTCGGCCTCGGCGCCCGCCTTCGGATCCTCCACGGTCGTCACCGGGGACTTCAACGGCGACGGCAAGACCGACGTTCTCGCCGTGAGCAGCACGGGGGCGACGCTTTATTTCGCGACCGGGACGGGGTTCACGTCCGCGGTTAGCTTCAGCTATTCCGGCACGCCATCGCTTGCCAACTGGCACAACTACACAATCGTGACCGGCGACTTCAACGGCGACGGCAAGACCGACATCGCGCTGATCTCCAAAACCAGCGGAACGGCGCATGCCATCGCACTATCGACGGGGACCGGCTTCGTTCCGCTCGCCACCATCGCCAACGGCGACACCACCGCCACGGCCGTGGTCGCGGACTGGAACAACGACGGCGCGGACGATCTCTGGCTGCAGTTCGCAAGCAGCACCCACGACACCGAATACACCTTCGCCTACACCCCGGAGCTGATCGCGGGGGTGGACAACGGGGTCGGCGCCACGATCGCGGCGAGCTACGACAGGATCAACAAGAACGGTACGTTCTACACCAGGGGGACTTCGGCGAGCTTCCCGCAGAAGGATTTCGACGGGCCCTCCTATGTCGTGTCCGAGCTCGACCGCAGCAACGGCATCGGCGGCAGCTACGCTCACACCTATTCCTATGCAGGCGCGATCTCCGATTCCGCGCAGCCGGCTTCGCTCGGGCCGAGCGCCATGCTGGGGTTTTCGTCGGTCTCCGTCAGCGATCCTCAGACCGGAACCGTCACGACGACCGACTTCCACACCGACCGGCCCTATCTGGGGCTCGTCGCCTCACGGGTCGAGACGCGCGGCGGCGTGACGCTTTCAAGCCTGACCAACACCTATGCCGCCGTGACGACCAGCGGTTCGGCGAAGGCCGTGGAGCTCACCGAATCCGTGCTGACGCGCAAGGACATCGACGGCACGTCCTACCCGACCGTCACCACCGACTACAGTTACGATGCCTATGCCAACCCGGCGACCGTCACCACCAGCGTTTCGGACGGCTCGTCGGAAGTCGTCACGAATACCTACGCGAACGACACCACCGACTGGCTTCTGGGCCAATTGACCGCCGTCAGCGACGAGCGCATCGTCGGCACGTCCGACATCACCCGGCACTACAGCCTGACCCTGGGCACCTCCGGCGGCGGCACGCTCGGGCTGGTCACCGCCTCCGCCCTCGAGCCCGGAACCGGCGCGCTGGAGCTCGATTCCACCTACACCTACGATTCATTCGGCAACCGGCTGACCACGACGCTGGACGGCACCGGGGTCACCACGCGCACGCCCTCGACCCTCACCTACGACAGCCAGGGCCGCTTCGTGACGACGATCACGGATGCCTTGGGCAATACGGCCAGCGTCAGCCACAATGCCGATTTCGGCACCGTTGCCGGCGCCACCGACGTCGACAGCCTGACCACCGGTTTCACCTATGACAGCTTCGGCCGCGTCACCTCGGCGACGGCCAAGGACGGCACCAGGGCGGGCTATGCCTATGCCTACTGCTCGGGCGTCAACGGCGGAAGCATGGCCTGCCCCTCGCGCGGCGCGTTCGCCGTCACCACCACGCCGCTGAAGACGGACGGCGCCACGCAGAACGGGGCCATCACCATCGCCTACTTCGATGGGCTGGGCCGCGGGATCGCAACCGACATTCAGGGCTTCGACGGCAGCTGGATACGCCAGGAGGTCCAGTACGACGCCGATCTGCATGTCGCGCAGACGAGCCGTCCCTACTTTCTCTCGGGCGGCGTCGCGCAATGGACGGTGTTTTCCTACGTCGACTCGACCAGCGGCGTCGATCCCGCGGGGCGCGTGTGGAAGGCCACCGCGCCCGACGGCAGCGTCACGACCTATTCCTACAGCGCGCTCACCAGTTCGGTGACCGACGCCAACGGCAACAAGACGGCCACCGCGCTGAACGCGCAGAACCAGGTGGCGAGCGTCACGGATGCGACGCTCACCCACACCACCTCCTACGTCTATGACGCCTTCGACGACCTGACAAAGGTCACCGACGTGAGCGGCAACGTCACGACCGCGACCTACGACACGCGCGGCCGGCGCACGGCGGTCTCCGATCCCGACCGCGGCAGCTGGAGCTTCACCTACGACGTGCTGTCGGAGCTCACCGGCCAGACCGACGCGAAGAGCCAGTCCACCTCCTTCACCTACGATCTCGACGGCCGGCCCAAGCGCCGCATCGAGCCCGACATGACGAGCCTGTGGCTGTTCGATTCCGGCGGCGGCTCCAGCGCCTACGGCGTCGGCAAGCCCTACCGCGACTGCGACGCCTCGACCTGCTCGTCCTCCACCTATCAGCGCACGTTCTCCTACAACGGCCTGGGCCAGACCAGTTCCGTCGCCATCAAGGCCGACGGCACCACCTATACCTATTCGATGACCTACGACTCCGCGTCGGGGCGGCTGGCCACGCTTGCCTATCCGTCCGGCTTCGTGGCGAAGTACGAGTACAACGCCACCGGCTACCTCGCCGACATCAAGGACAATTCGTCGGGCACGGCGGTGTGGACCGCCGGCGCGCGCGACGCGGAGCTGAAGCTCACACAATCCACCGCCGGCAACGGCGTGATCACGACGAACGCCTACGATCCCGAGACGGGCAGGGTGCTCAGCATCTGCGCCAGCACCAATTCGGGAACCTGCGACGGCAACCGGGCGAACTTCGCGTATTCCTGGGACCCGGCGGGCAACCTCACCGAGCGCGACGACACCTACGAAGGCGTGTCGGAGAAGTTCTGCTACGATGTCCTCAACCGGCTGACCAGCTCGGCGAGCGGCGCGACCTGCTCGACCGGCGCCAACCACGTGTACGAGGTGTACGGCTCCGGCGGCAACATCCAGAGGAAGTCCGACGTCTGCACCACGTCCGCCTGCATGACCTACGGCTCCGGCGCCGGCCCGCACGCCTTGACCGGCATCGCCGGCACCGTGAACGGGATCGTCAACCCCTCGTTTACCTACGATGCCAATGGGAATATGACGGCGGGCCTCGGCCGCTCATACACTTGGACGAGCTACAACATGGTGGCGAGCATCAGCCAGGGTGCCACGACGGTGGGCTGGACCTACAGCCCGGACCGGCTGCGGCTGAAGATGTGCGTGGGCGGGTGCACCGCGCCGTCGAGCACCACGCTCTACCTGCGCGGTCCGGCCTATTCGGAGAAGGTGACGGCGGGCAGCTCCACGACCTGGACGGACTACATCGCCGCCGA
>DATJXR010000017.1:0-339747 GCA_035499995.1 Rhizomicrobium sp.
CGCGGCAAATCAAGGGCTTAGCGAAAGACCGGCATGGCGAACCAACTCCTGGAAAAGGCGGCCCACCAGAAGCCCGCGACGACCAAGCGCGGCGCGCTGGAGCGACTTTTTACCCTTATGTTTCAAGGGTTTGTGTACAACCAGATCTGGGAAGACCCGGTCGTCGACCTGGCGGCGCTGGACCTCAAGCCCGAGCACCGGCTGATCACCATCGCGTCGGGCGGCTGCAACATCCTGAACTACCTGGCGGCCAATCCGGCGCAGATCATCGCCGTGGACCTCAACCCGAACCACATCGCGCTGACGAAGCTGAAACTGGCGGCGCTGAAGACGCTGCCGAACTACGAGTCCTTCTTCCATTTCTTCGGGCGCGCCAACGACAAGGCGAACAAGGCGGCCTACGACAAGTACCTGCGCAAGCACCTGGACGAGGAGACGCGCGAGTACTGGGAGGAGAGCCGTCCGCTGCGCGGCAAGCGCATCAACATGTTCGGCAAGAACCTCTATCGCTACGGGCTGCTCGGCCGCTTCATCGGCATCCTGCACGCCGTGGCGAAGCTGCACGGCAAGAAGCTGGAGCCGATCCTGTCGGCGAAGACGCCGGAGGAGCAGCGCCGGCTGTTCGAGCGCGATATCGCGCCGCTGTTCGAGTTCAAGTCGATCAAGCTGCTCTCAAAGAGCCCGGTTTCATTGTACGCGCTGGGCATTCCGCCGGCGCAGTATGACGAGCTGGTGGCGGCGGGACGTCCGATCGAGGTGCTGCGCGAGCGGGTGGAGAAACTGGCCTGCGGCTTCCCGATGGAAGAGAACTATTTCGCCTGGCAGGCCTTCGCGCGCGGCTACGACGTGGAGAAGCGCCAGGCCGTGCCCGCCTATCTGAGGCGCGAGGTCCATGACGTGATCCGTACACGGACGGATCGCGTGGAGATCCTGCACGCCTCGATGACGGATTACCTGAAGACGCAAGCCCCGGGCAGCGTGGACCGTTTCGTGCTGCTCGACGCGCAGGACTGGATGACGGCCGACATGCTCAACGCGCTGTGGAACGAAATCGATCGGGTGGCGAGCGCGGAGGCGCGGGTGATCTTCCGCACGGCGGGTCCGCATTCGCCCCTGCCGCGCAAGCTCGCGCCGCAACTGCAGGCGCCGTGGGAATACCGCGAGGCGGAGAGCCGCGCGCTGCACGCCCGCGACCGCGCCTCGATCTATGGCGGATTCCATCTCTATTGCCGCCGGGCGCCATGCTGACGCGCACGGCCCCGCATGCGCTGCTTATGGATGAGATCTACCGGCGGCAGCGCCATCTCTATGACTTCACAAGGAAATTCTATCTCTTTGGACGTGACGGCCTGATCCGCGCGCTCGATCTCGCGCCCGGCGAACGCGTTGTCGAGATCGGTTGCGGCACGGCGCGAAACCTCATTGCGCTGGCCCGTCGCTATCCGGGCGCCAGGCTCTATGGCCTTGATGCATCAGAAGAAATGCTGAAGACTGCCGCGGCGTCCGTATCCCGGGCCGGGCTTGAAGAGCGGGTCCATCTGGTCCGGGGCCTGGCAGAAGAGCTGAGTCCCGGCGCGTTCGGCGAGTCCGCGCCCTTCGACCGCGCCATCTTCCCCTACAGTCTGTCCATGATTCCGCAATGGGAACAGGCGCTTATGATGGCGGCGCATAGCGTGCGCCCCTCCACGGGCGAAATCGCCATCGTGGACTTCGCAGACTTCGCCGGCCTGCCTGCCCCGTTCGCAGGCCTGATGCGGCGCTGGCTGTCGCTCTTCCACGTGTCTCCGCGCATCGAATTCCTTAATGCTGCCGAATCGTCAGCGGTGACAAAAAGCGCGAATTTGTGCATACTTCCCGGACGCTATGCCTTTGTCTGGCGCGGCACGGCGGAAGAGCTGGGAACCTGCCGGGTTGATGTTGCAGAGGGGTCACAGGACTGGCTGAATCCCGAATTGCGAAGGCCTTTCAGCACCCTGCCAATGGACATTCAGCCTCCACTTCCTTCAAAATATCCTCTATAGAGGTTTGGCATCCCAGACGTCTCGGTGGGGGGGTCCCTGCCCGTCGGTACATCAAACGAGGGTAAAAATGAAAATTCGCATGATCGCCCTGGCGGGCGTTGCAGCTCTGGCACTCGCAGGCCCCGCGGCCGCGAGCGATGCAACCGGCTGGTATCTCGGACTGGGCGCAGGCTGGGACCATCTCGGGCAGGTAAAGCTTCTGTTCACTCCCGGCTCGCACGTGATCAAGCAGGACACCGATGACTCGGCGCTGGTCGTCGGCGCGGTGGGCTATCGCTTCGCCGATCACCTCCGCCTCGAAGGCGAAATCGGCTGGGACCGTCATGACGCGAGCGGCGACACGCTCGGCGCGGGCGTGCCGGTCGGCACGACCAACGGCGGCCGGGTGACGATCACCTCCGCGATGTTCAACGCCGCCTACGACATCCCGCTCTCCAAGCAGTGGGACTGGTCGGTCGGCGCGGGCGTCGGCATCGGCAAGGCTGACGTGGACCTCTCCGCCACGACGCCGGCTCCGTTCACGGTCACGACCGCGATCGGCAAGCATGCGGGCTACATGTACCAGTTCATGACCGGCCCGACCTACTCGGTGAACGACAATCTCGACATCTCGCTCGAGTATCGCTACCGCAGCCTGTCGGTGAACAAGGACTACGGCACGGGCTTCGTGAACTTCATCCCGCAGGTGAAGAACCTCAACGAACAGGCGCTGATGCTGGGGATCCGCTGGTACATGGAGCATCCCGCTCCCCCGCCGCCCCCGCCGCCTCCGCCGCCGCCCCCGCCGCCGCCTGCGAAGCCGGTCACGACCTACATCGTGTTCTTCGACTTCAACAAGTCGAACCTGACGGCTGAAGCGCAGTCCGTGGTCTCCGAAGCCGTGAAGACGGCGAAGGCCAACGGCATGGTCAAGGTGATGATCACCGGCCATACCGACACAGTGGGCTCGGACAGCTACAACATGGGTCTCTCGGTCCGCCGCGCGCAGGCCGTGAAGGACGCCATGGTCGCCGAGGGCATGGACGGCTCGACGATCTCCATCGAGGGCAAGGGCTACCACGATCCGCTGGTTCCGACGGGTCCGGGCGTCCGCGAGCCCCAGAACCGCCGCGCTGTCATCGACCTCGGCAGCTAAGCGAGTCGCACAACGAATGCGGAAGGGCGGGCCTCACGGCCCGCCCTTTTCGTTTGCGGCAGGGGGTGCTGGGCGGGCCGCCCAGGCCCGACCGGCCAGGCGCAGTTTTCCCCCTTCGGCGGGCTGAATCCGGGCGCGCCTGGCGCCCTGGGCGGGCGCACAGCAAAAGGCCGGCGAGTCGCCCCGCCGGCCCGTCGCTGTCCTTGTGGCGCGGCTTAGTGGCCGAACAGGCCGGAGAACCAGCCCGTGTCCTTCTTGGGCTCTTGCTTGGGCGCGTCCTGCGGGGCCTGGGCGGCCGCCGCGGGCGCGGTGGTGACGGGCTCCGGCGCGGGTGCCGCGGGCGCAGGCGCCGGCTGGGCGGGCATCACCATGGCCAGCCGAAGCGGATTGGGCTTGGGCACGATCACGGCCGTCGGCAGGCCCTGGAGGCTGCCCGACGCCACGCGAAGCTCGCAGGAATCGACGGGGCTCGCCTCGGTCACGGCGACGCCGGAGACGAAGTCGGCCAGGGCGGGCTTGGACGCCACCAGGGCCGCCGCGAAAACGCCGCTGGCGGCATGGCAATAGGCCGAGTTGTCGTGGATCGAGCTCATCGAGGAATCGTTGGCCAGCCGGGTCTTGAAGGCGTGGTACTGCGCCTCGCCCCGCCCCGCCCCGAAGATCCGCTTGAACATGTGCTCCAGCCTGGCGTCGGAGGTGCGCAGCTCCGGGCCATAGGTGGTCTGGAAGGCGTTGAAGTGGTCGATCTCGTTGCAGGTCAGGGCCGCCACCATCAGCTCCTGCTGGACCGCGGCCGTCTGGATGGCCGTCACCTCGTCCGGATTGGCGCATTTGACCGGCTTGCCCCTGGCCAGCGCCCCGCCCGCGGCCAACACCACGGCAAGCGCAATCGTCCCCACGGCGGTCCAGCGTCCCATCGCACACCCCGTTATTTCTCTGCTGCGGACAAGAGCCTAGCATCGCAGATTGCGGCGGGCGAATCTTTCGCTCAGCGTTTCGTTAAGAGTTCCCGGCGGTTCCGAGGCCCCCATGAGCAAGAAGCCCGACACGACCCACGAAGTGGACCTGAGCGGCGAGGCCGTCCATTGGGACTTCCGCAAGGCGATGTCCTATGCGGACTATCTCAACCTCGAAGGTCTTCTCGCCTGCCAGCGGCCACTCACCGAGGAGCATGACGAGACGCTGTTCATCGTCATCCACCAGGCGAGCGAATTGTGGATCAAGCTCTGCCTGCACGAGATCGCCGGCGCCATCCGCCAGATCCGGGCGGACGATCTGGGGCCCGCCTTCAAGATGATGGCGCGGGTGGCGCGGGTGCAGGCGAACCTCATCCAGTCATGGGAGATCCTCTCCACCATGACGCCGTTCGACTATGCGAGCTTCCGCGCCGCGCTCGGTCAATCCTCCGGCTTCCAGTCCTTCCAGTACCGGATGCTGGAATTCCGCATGGGCAACAAGAACCGCAAGATGGCGCGCGTCTTCGAATCGGATCCGGAGATCGCGGCGCGGGTGAACGCCGCGCTCGAGGAGCCCAGCCTTTACGACGAATCGCTGCGCCTGCTGGCGCGCCGCGGCTTTCCGGTGCCCGCCGACAAGATCGAGCGCGATTTCGCCGAAGCCTATGTCAGCGATCCGCGCGTGACCGAGGCGTGGCGGCTGGTCTATCGCGACGTGGAGACCCACTGGGATCTCTACGAGCTCGCCGAGAAGCTCGTCGATCTCGAATACCGCTTCCATCTCTGGCGCTACAGTCACATGAAAACGGTGGAGCGCATCATCGGCGCCAAGCCCGGCACGGGCGGCACGTCGGGCGTCGCCTATCTCAACAAGGCGCTGGCCTTGCGCTTCTATCCCGAACTCTGGGACGTGCGGACGGAGATCTGATCTTCGCGCGCGTGCGCATCAGGGAGATATCGCACACGGAGGCGCCGGAGATGGAGCCCTTGCGATTTTTGCCCCGCGACTCCCTGTGAATCATTATCTTTCCGCATTCCGCAACATCCTTACGAATTCGACACCGCCCGCACAGGCAGGCGAAGGAAACTTTGGCATGGCAAGCCCGTTAGATAGCCGACGGGCCGTTGGGGAGGGCGGCCGTATGCGAGTGGAGAGGCGTACATGTCCATCAGGAATCTGTGTCTGGCGGGAGCGGCCGCGTTTGCCTTGACCACACCGGCGATCACGCCGGCCCAGGCGGGCGAAGGCTGGTATCTGGGCCTCGGCGCCGGCTGGGATTCGCTCACCAGCACCCACATCACCGGCGCGGGCCTCGACGGCAAGGTCCACGGCCGCGATACCGCGCTCTTCGACGCCAGCGCGGGCTACAAGTTCGGCAATTTCCGCATCGAAGCCGAGACCGGCTGGGACCGGCATCATCTCGACGATTTCACCAGTGGCGGCCTCAGCGATCCGCTCGAAAACGGGCACCTGGAGATGCGCTCGCTGATGGTCAACGGCGTCTACGACATCCCGCTGACCAGCCGCTTCCGGCTTTCGCTGGGCGCAGGCGCGGGCGTGGGCAACCAGCGCATCAAGTTCACCGATCCCGCGCTGGCCACCACCTTCTCCAACAGCGACCGCACGCGCTTCATGTGGCAGGGCATCGGCGGGTTGAGCTACGAAGTCAATCCGCAGGTCGACCTTTTCGTCGACTACCGCTACCGCAGCAATGTCGGCAACGCGAGCGATGTGCTCGCCAGCACGATCCGCTCCCACGACGTCAACGAGCAGGCGGTCATCGCGGGCTTCCGCTGGTATCCCGGCGCGCATGAGGAGCGCGTGGCCTATGAGCCGCCGCCCGCGCCGCCGGCCCCGCCGCCGCCGCCTCCGGCGCCGCCCGCCCCGCCGCCGGCCGTGAAGACCTTCATCGTGTTCTTCGACTTCAACAAGTCGAACCTCACGCCCGAAGCCGTGACGGTGGTCGGCGACGCGGTGAAGGAAGCCAAGACCACGGGCGCAGTGCGCGTCCTGGTGACCGGCCACACCGACACGGTGGGTTCCGATGCCTACAACCAGGCGCTTTCGGTGCGCCGCGCGCAGAGCGTGAAGGACCAGATGGTGGCGGACGGCATGGCCGGCGACACCATCGCCATCGAGGGCAAGAGCTTCCACGACCCGCTGGTCGCCACCGGCCCGGGCGTGCGCGAACCGCAGAACCGCCGCGCGGTGATCGACCTGAACGGCAACGGCTGACAGGTCCGGTCCGCGCTGCTAAGGAGAGCGCATGGGGGCGCTCTCGCATATCCGCGTGCTGGACCTTTCCCGCGTACTGGCGGGGCCCTGGGCGACGCAGATCCTGGGCGATCTCGGCGCGGAGGTGATCAAGATCGAAAAGCCCGGCGAGGGCGACGAGACGCGGGCCTTCGGGCCGCCGTTCCTGGCGCGTGCCGACGGCAGCCGCGGCGACGCCACCTATTTCCTGGCCGCGAACCGCAACAAGAAATCCGTGGCCATCGATTTCGCAAGGCCGGAGGGCGCGGCACTGGTGCGGGCATTGGCGCGCCGCGCGCATGTGGTGGTGGAGAACTTCAAGACCGGCGCGCTGGCGAAATACGGCCTCGACTACGCCGCGCTCGCGAAAGACAACCCCGCGCTGATCTATTGCTCGCTCACCGGCTTCGGCCACACCGGCCCGTGCAAGGACAAGGCCGGCTACGACTATCTCATCCAGGGCATGGGCGGGTTGATGAGCATCACCGGCCAGCCCGACGGCATGCCGGGCGCGGAGCCGATGAAGGTGGGCGTGGCCGTCAGCGATCTCATCACCGGGCTCTACGCCGCCATCGCCATCCAGGCGGCGCTGATCCATCAGGCGCGCACCGGTGAAGGACAAGAGATCGACATGGCGCTGTTCGACTGCCAGGCCGCCGGTCTCGCCAACCAGGCGATGAACTATCTGGCCGGAGGGATGCAACCCACGCGGCTGGGCAACGCCCATCCCAATATCGTGCCCTACCAGGTGTTCGCGACGGCGGATGGATTCCTGATCCTGGCCGTGGCCAATGACGGCCAGTTCCGCCGCTTCTGCGCCGCGGCCGGGCAAGGCGAACTTTGCGCCGATCCGTGCTTTGCGACGAACGCCGAGCGCGTGGCCCATCGCGAGGCACTGGTCGAGATACTCAAACCCGTGCTCGCGTCGCGCGCGACCGCGGCGTGGATCGGCGCGCTGGAGGCCGTCAATGTGCCCTGCGGCCCGATCAACACGGTCGAGCAGCTCTTCGCCGAGCCGCAAGCGCTGGCCCGGGGGCTGACGATCGAACTTGCGCATGCCGAAGCCGGCGACATCAAGCTGGTGGCGAGCCCGCTGCGGCTGGAGAGGACGCCGCCCCAATACCGCAACGCACCGCCACTGCTTGGGCAGCATACCGACGATGTCCTTAGGGATGTTCTGGGGCTCGAGCCCGTGGAAATCGCGCGCCTGCGCGAATCCCGCGTGCTCTGACACGGCGCTTGGTTAAGCCATGGCGCGGCCCGCGCCGCCATCCGGAAACGAAGCGCTAGCGATTGGCGTTCATCCTTGTGCGAGCAGAGGTGAGCCATGCGTGCCGCGTTGCTGGCAAGCATTTTCACGAGCGTGAGCTTCGGGGCGATGGCCAGCCCGCCTGTGGCCGGCCTTCCCAATGCACCCGTTGTCCTGAGGCTTCCCGGCGATGTTCATTTCGGCCGCCATTTCGCCCGGCCGGCGCGCGACAGCGACGACCCGGCATTGCCGGATGCGCCGGTGTCCGAAAGCTGGACCGGCTTCAGGCTCTGGCCCCTGCACGCCGAGGCCGCCAGCGATCCGCGGCCGGGCAAGAGCCGCCGCATCGTGCAATATCGTGTGGATGGGCTGTCGCTGTTCGGCGGCGCCGTCGGAGGCCAGCTCGGCGGGCGCGGCGCCATGCTGACGCTGAGCTGGGGCGGAGATCGCTGACGCCACTTTTCCGCCACCGGGGCTTGTGATTATGTGCCGGGCCCCGCGCCGCGGGCCTGACGGAGGAAAATCCAGAGATGTCCTACAAGGTCGCCGTGGTCGGCGCGACCGGCAATGTGGGCCGGGAGATGCTCAGCGTTCTGGCCGAACGCCAGTTCCCGGCACGCGAGGTGGCGGCGCTGGCGTCCTCGCGCTCCATCGGCACGTCGGTGTCGTTCGGCGACGGCACGCTGAAGGTGCGCGGCCTGGAAGGCTACGACTTCAAGGGCACCGACATCGTGCTGATGGCCGCGGGATCGGCGGTGTCGAAAACCTGGGCGCCGAAGATCGCGGCGGCCGGGGCGCTGGTCATCGACAACGCCTCGTGCTGGCGCCTCGATCGCGGGGTGCCGCTGGTGGTGCCGGAGGTGAACGCGCACGACCTCGACAATATCAAGAAGGGCATCGTCGCCAATCCCAATTGCGCCATCGCCCAGCTGGTGGTGGCGCTGAAGCCGCTGCACGACGCGGCCACGATCACGCGCGTGGTGGTGGCGACCTATCAGTCGGTTTCCGGCGCCGGCAAGGCGGCGATGGACGAGCTGTTCCGCCAGACCCGCGCCATCTTCGTGGCCGATCCGATCGAGCACGAGCACTTCACCAAGCAGATCGCCTTCAACGTCATCCCGCACATCCAGGACTTCCATGATTCGGGCTACACCAACGAGGAATTCAAGATGATGGCGGAGGTGCAGAAGATCCTGGATCCCGACATCCGCCTCACCGCCACCTGCGTGCGCGTGCCGGTGTTCATCGGCCACGCCGAGGCCGTCAATGTCGAATTCGAGAAACCGATTACCGCAGAGAAGGCCCGCGCGATCCTGCGCGAGGCGCCGGGCGTGCTCGTCGTCGACAAGCGCGAGGACGGCGGCTACGTCACCCCCGTCGAGGCCGCGGGGGAGGACGCGACCTATGTCAGCCGGATCCGCAAGGACCCCACGGTCGACCACGGGCTTTCGCTGTGGGTGGTGTCGGACAATCTGCGCAAGGGCGCGGCGCTGAACGCCGTGCAGATCGCCGAGTGCCTGATCAACCGCAAGCTCCTGAAGTCCGCCGCGTGAGCCCGGAGGAATTCGCGGCACTCGTCGCCCGTTTCGGCGCCGCCGCCACGGTGGGCGACGGGGCCGCGCTCGCGGCCTGTTTCACCGGCGACGGCGTCTATCACGACTACATCTACGGCCCGCATCGCGGCCGCGCCGCCATCGCGGACATGCTGGAGAACCTCTTCCACCGCGATGCCTCGGGCTATGACTGGACGTTCCACGATCCGGTGACGGACGGATGCATCGGCTATGCGCGCTCGCTTTCCCGTTTCGTCTCCACCATCCCCGAATTCCAGGGCCGCGAGGTCGTGATCGACGGCATCAGCCGCTTCGTGCTGAAGGACGGCCTCGTCGCGGAATACCACGAGAGCGTGAACGGCGGCGTGGCGCAGGCCCAGCTCGGCGTGGCGCCGGAGCGCATGGCGAAGGTGATGTCCAAGTGGGCGCAGCGCTTGCGCGCGCAGCCGGAGGTCGAGGCCTACGCAGCCGCCGTGCGCAGGCGTTACGGCTAAAGCTGCTCGACCGAGCCCAGGTCGAAGTTCACCCCCTTGGGATTCTCGCCCACCACCAGCGATTTGGGTCCCGTGAAGTGATAGGGCGGCACGGGAAGGTTGAGCGGCGCCGGCACGCCCTGGAACACGCGCCCTGCCAGATCGTATTTCGAGCCGTGGCAGGGACAGAAATAGCCGCCGGGCCATGTGGCGCCGAGGGCGGGATCGCCGGGATCGGGATGGAATTTCGGGATGCAGCCCAGATGGGTGCAGATGCCCACCAGCACCAGATATTCGGGCCTGACCGAGCGGGACCAGTTCCGCGCATAGGGCGGCTGCTGCAATTCCTCCGATTGCGGATCGCGCAGGCGGGAGAGCAGCGCGGGCGCCTTCAGCCCGTTCAGGATCGCCGGCGTGCGGTTGACGATGAAAATGGGCTTCTTGCGCCAGACGACCTGGATCTGCTGGCCGGGCGCGAGCGAGGAGAGGTCCACCGCGAGCGGCGAGCCCTGGGCGAGCACGTCTTCGCCGGGATTCATCTGGTCGATGAAGGGCCAGGCGGCCAGCGCTCCGCCCACGCAGGCCATGACGCCCGTCGCGATATAGAGGAAATCCCGCCGCTTTATGGGCTCGCTTTGCGGGGTCGCGGCCCCTTCTGCCGTCAGATCAACCATCTCGCCAAGGGATAACGCCCGGGCGCGGCCGGCCGCGCCTGCGCCCTGTTGCCGCGCGCCTTGGCGGGCCCCATCCTATCGGCTAGGTCTCGGCAAGGACCTGGAAAGACGCACCCGATGATCCGCCCGCGCCGCAGCGTGCTCTACATGCCCGGCTCCAACGCCCGCGCCATGGAAAAGGCGCAGGCGCTGCCCGCCGATGCCGTGATCCTGGACCTCGAGGATGCGGTCGCGCCCGATGCCAAGGAGACCGCGCGCGCGCAGGTGTGCGAGGTGGTGAAAGCCAGGCGCTTCGGCAAGCGCGAGGTGGTGATCCGGGTCAATGGGCTTTCGACCCAATGGGGGGCGGGCGACCTCGCCGCGGCGGCGGAGGCCGGGCCCGACGCGATCCTGATCCCGAAAGTCTCCGCGCCCGGCGATCTTGCCGACGTCACCGAGCATCTTACCGGCACGAAGGGTGCCGCGACGCCGCTGTGGGCGATGATGGAGACGCCGCTGGCGATCCTGAACGCCGGCGCGATCGCGGGCGCGAGCCCGGGCGGGCGGCTCGCCTGCCTGGTCATGGGCACCAACGATCTCATCAAGGAATTCCGGGGCAAGCATACCCAGGACCGGCAGAACCTGGCTGCAGCGCTCAGCCTCTGCGTGGCGGCGGCGCGGGCTTACGGGCTTTCGGTCATCGACGGCGTCTACAACGACATCGCCGATGCCGACGGCTTCCGCGCGACCTGCGAGCAGGGCCGCGCCTTCGGCTTCGACGGCAAGACGCTGATCCATCCGAGCCAGCTCGATCCCTGCAACGAGGTGTTCGCGCCGTCGCCGGAAGAAGTGGCGGCCGCGCGCAAGATCATCGCGGCGTTCGACCTGCCGCAGAACAGCGGCAGGGGCGCCATCGCGCTGGACGGCAGGATGGTCGAGCGCCTGCATGCGGAGATCGCGCGCCAGACCGTGGCGCTGGCCGACGCGATCGCGGCGCTGGCATGACGACGAAGACCGATCCAGGCCGCTTCTTCGAGGACTTCCGGCTGGACGAGACGATCGTGCATGCCACGCCGCGCACGCTGGGCACCGGGGATGCCGCGCTCTATCAGGCGCTTTACGGCTCGCGCTTCGCGCTGCAATCGAGCGATGAATTCGCGCGGATGCTCGGCCATCCGCGGAGCCCCCTGGATGATCTTCTCGTCTTCCACACCGTGTTCGGCAAGAGCGTGCCCGACATCTCGCTCAACGCCGTGGCCAATCTCGGTTATGCGGAGGGCCGCTTCCTCAGGCCCATCTATCCTGGCGACACGCTCCACGCCTGTTCCCGGGTTGTCGGGCTCAAGGAGAACTCCAACCGCGAGACCGGCGTGGTCTATGTCCGCACGCGGGGCATGGACCAGCACGAAAACGAGGTTCTCTCCTATGTGCGCTGGGTGATGGTACGCAAGCGCGATCCGAACGCCGCAACCGCCCCGGCCCATGTGCCGGAGCTTTCCAGGGCGGTTTCGCCGGCGGCGCTCACGCCGCCCCCGGCGTTCAAGGGACGGTTCGACCGCTTGATGTCGGGTAGCCGCGCGATGTTCGAAGACTACGAGCCCGGCGAGACAATCGACCACGCCGACGGCATGACGGTCGAAGAGTCCGAGCACATGATGGCGACGCGGCTCTACCAGAACACCGCGCGGGTCCACTTCAATCAGTTCGCCGAGAGCAGGGGCCGCTTCGGCAAGCGGCTGATCTATGGCGGGCATGTGATCTCCATCGCCCGCGCGCTGTCCTTCAACGGCCTTGCAAACGCCGTGTCGATCGCGGCGATCAATGCCGGGCGCCACGTCAATCCGCTGTTCGCCGGCGACACCGTGTTCGCGTGGTCGCAAGTGCTGGACAAGGCACCGCTGCGCGACGATATCGGCGCATTGCGCCTCAGGCTCGTCGCCACCGGGAACCTTCCCTGTGCCGGCTTCCCCGACAAGGACGAGGCGGGGAAATATCCCGACAACGTCATCCTCGATTTCGACTATTGGGCGCTGATGCCCAGGCGCGCCTGAATGCCGCTTCTGGGGCGATACCGCGCGCTGGTGAAATCCGGCGAGCTCCGGGCGGATGCCGCGCAGGAAGCGGCCGCGCGCAGGCTTCAGGCGCTCGGCCAGGCGCTGGCGCGCTACCGGCCCGGACGCGGTTTCTTCTTCGGACGCAGGCCCGCGCCGCGCGGCATCTATCTCTGGGGCGATGTGGGGCGCGGCAAGTCGCTGCTGATGGACCTGTTCTTCGCCGACGCGCGGGTGGCGAGTAAGACGCGCGTGCACTTCAACGCCTTCATGGCCGACGTGCATGCCCGCATCCATGCCGAGCGGGAAAGGCATGGTGAGGATCCGATCCCGCCCGTGGCGCGGGCGCTGGCCGCCACGCTGCTCTGCTTCGACGAATTCCAGGTGACGGACGTGGCGGACGCCATGATCCTGGGCCGGCTGTTCCGCGAGCTGTTCGCGCTGGGCACGGTGGTGGTCGCGACTTCCAACACCCCGCCGGCCCGGCTCTATCAAGGCGGGCTCAACCGCCAGCTCTTCCTGCCCTTCATCGCCATGCTGGAAGAGGAGCTCGACGTGCTCGAGCTCGACGGCGCGACCGACTACCGCCTCGAGCGGATGAGCGGGCTCGATGTCTACATCACTCCGCTCGGCGCGGACGCCGATGCGCGCATGGACGCGGCGTGGACGCGGCTGACCGATTCCGCGCGCGGCGAGCCCGAGACCCTCACGGTACTGGGCCGCGGCTTGCGCGTGCCCCAGGCAGCCAAGGGCGTGGCGCGGTTCTCCTTCGGCGATCTCTGCGCCCAGCCGCTGGCGGCGGCGGATTATCTCGCCATCGCGCGGCATTTCCACACGCTCCTGATCGACCGCGTCCCGCGCCTGGAACCCGAGATGCGCAACGAGGCGCGGCGGTTCATCGTGCTCATCGACACGCTCTACGACGAGGGCGTGAAGCTGATCTGCTCGGCGGATGCCGCGCCGGACGCGCTTTATCCGCAGGGCGACGGCGCGGACGCCTTCCGCAGGACGGCCTCGCGGCTTGTGGAGATGCAGAGCGAGGATTACCTCAGGCGCGGCCACGGCATCCACGGAGCGGCCGCGTGAGCGGTATGTTCGAGGTCGCCGCCCTGATCGCGGCGGCGCTGACCGTCTACTACTTCCGCGCCGCCATCCTGGGCGCGCTCCACCGCTTCGATGCGCGCGCCATCGCGCGGCGGCGCGAGGAGATGGCGGACCGGCAAAATCCCAACGCGCATTTCAAGCACGCGCTCCGCCTGGCGGAGGAGCAGGTCGAGCCGGTCGGCGAAGCGACCGTGCCCGACGAACGCACCGGCCAGCCCGTCCGGCGCTACATCTTCGAAGGCGAGACCTTCGCCAGCCGCGAAGACGCCGAAGCCGTGCGCGCCGACACCATCCGCGCCATCGCCCGCGGCTTCTACATGGACCTGCCGCGCGCCCTGGCGGAGCGGAGGAAGGGGAAGTTGAATTGAGTGCGAAATCCCCCGGAGATTCGCGCTCGCCTTGTCCTCCCCCGCGGGAAGGGACAAGTTGCTCTCGCCGGGGAAAGATCTACGCCGCTTCGCCTTTCAGCAGCCTTGGGAGCTTGCCGACGTCGCCCCCGGCGTGGCGCATGAACAGGCGGCGCAGAGGGCCGATGGCGTCGACGGCGCCCAGCCCCAGGTCGCGCGCCAGGCGCAACGGCGCGATGTCGTTGGAGAAGAGGCGGTTGAGCGCGTCGGTCGAGGCGGCGAGCGTGACGGAATCGAAGCGCCGCCAGCGCTCGTAACGCGACAAGGTATCGGCGCCGCCGATATCGAGCCCCAGCCGCGCGGCATCGAGCGCGCATTCGGCGAGCGCGGCGGCGTCCTTGAAGCCGAGATTGAGGCCCTGGCCGGCGATGGGGTGGATGCCGTGCGCGGAATCGCCCGCGAGCGCGAAGCGTTTCCCCACGAAGCCGCGCGCCAGATGGAAGCGCAGCGGATAGGACCAGCGCGGGCCCAGCGACTTGACCGCGCCCAGGTGCGCGCCGAAACGGCGGCCGATCTCGGCATCGAATTCCGCGTCCGGCAATTTCATCATCGCGGGCGCGAGATCCTCCCGCTCCGTCCACACCAGCGATGCACGGTTGGCTCCGGCCTGGCCCGCCGCGTCGCCGCCCGGGGCCGGCGGTAGCGGCAGAATCGCGAACGGGCCGGACGGCAGGAAGTGCTCGTAGGCGACGCCGTTGTGCGGCCGCTCGTGCGCCACCGTGGCCACGATGCCGGTCTGCGGATAGGACCAGGCGATGGTCCTGATCCCCATCTCTTCGCGCATGGGCGAGTCGCGGCCATCCGCGGCGACGGCAAGCCGCGCCGTCATCTTCGCGCCGTTCGACAGCGCGGCCTCGATGCCGGCTTCGCGCGGCGAAAGCGCGGTGAGCGCGGCGGGCGACACGAACGTGACGTTCTTCGCCCGCGCGACCGCCGCGTGGAGCGCGAGCCGGATGTGGCGGTTCTCCGCGATATGGCCCATGGGCCTGCCGATCTCGGCGGAATCGAAATGCAGCGAAAAGGGCGACGGCGCCTCGCCCAACGGCGCGTCCGTCACCAGGATGTCGACGATGGGCTCGGCATGCGGCGCGAGCGCGGGCCACACGCCCAGCGCGTCCAGCATGCGCACGGAGGAATAGGAGAGCGCGCTCACCCGCCCGTCGAACTTCGCGTCGACCGTGGCGGCGGGCGGCACGGGATCGGCGACGGCGACCTTGAGCCCGCCCTGCGCCAGCGCCAGCGCCAGCGTCGCGCCCACCATGCCTCCGCCGCCGATGATGACGTCCGTGTCCATGGGGAGAGTCTAGTCCGGCGGCGGCTGGGGCGGAAAAAGCCGGACGCCGCAGGGCCCGGGACTTCCTCACCCCGCTTTCGTGGCGGAGAGGGAGCGTGGGATAAGGCAGTCTGCTCAAAATTTAGGCAGGCGCTATGCGGGGAATACGTCGAATCACATGATATTTCAATGACTTGCCGATTGCTGCATCGCGGCACGGTTCTTGAGATGGGGGCTCCTCGGGGACTTCGAGGGCACGCGATGAAACTGATCACCGCCATCATCAAGCCGTTCAAGCTGGACGAGGTGCGCGAGGCGCTGTCGGCGCTCGGCGCGCAGGGCATGACCGTCACCGAGGTGAAGGGCTTCGGCCGCCAGAAGGGCCATACCGAGATCTATCGCGGCGCCGAATACGCCGTGAGCTTCCTGCCCAAGATCAAGATCGAGGTGGCGGTGAAGAGGGAGATGGCCGAGGCCGTCATCGAGGCCATCTCGTCAAAAGCCAGGACCGGCCAGGTGGGCGACGGCAAGATCTTCGTGACGCCGCTCGAGCAGGTCGTGCGCATCCGCACCGGCGAAACCGACGGCGACGCGCTGTGAGCGCCATCCACACGATTGCGAAAAAGAAGGGGAGTTTCGGGATGAATTCCAAGACCGTGAAACGCGCGGGCCTGGCGGCGGCGAGCCTTGCCGCGGGGGTTTGCGCCAGCACAGGCGCGCTGGCGGCCGCGCCCAAGATCGATTCCGGCGACACCGCCTGGATGCTCACCTCGAGCGCCCTGGTGCTGCTGATGACCATTCCGGGCCTGGCGCTGTTCTACGCCGGCATGGTGCGCAAGAAGAACATCCTGGCCACGGCGGCGCAGAGCTTCGGCGCCACCTGCATCATCACCGTGTTGTGGATGATCATCGGCTATTCGGTGGCCTTCACCACCAACGCCAATTCGTCCGCGAACCAGTTCATCGGCAGCTTCAACTATTTCCTCCTGGGACCGATGGGCCTCAACGCCACCAGCGCGCTGGCGCCGACCATCCCTGAGTCCGTCTACATGTTCTTCCAGATGACCTTCGCCATCATCACGCCGGCGCTGATCGCGGGCGCGCTGGCGGACCGGATGAAGTTCTCCGCCTTCATGTGGTTCATGTCGCTGTGGCTGCTGCTGGTCTATTGCCCGATCGCGCATTGGGTGTGGGGCGGCGGCTGGCTGGGCGCGCTCGGCGCGCTCGACTATGCCGGCGGCACGGTGGTGCACCTGAACGCGGGCACCGCCGGCCTCGTCGCCGCGCTCATGCTGGGCAAGCGGCAGGGACTGGGCACCGAGAACATGGCGCCGCACAACCTGCTCTTCGCGCTGATCGGCGCTTCGCTCCTGTGGGTGGGCTGGTTCGGATTCAATGCGGGCTCGGCAGTCACGGCCAACGTCAACGCCGGCATGGCGGCCGCGGCCACCCAGATCGCGACGGCGGCCGCGGCGATGGGCTGGATGGCCTCGGAATGGATCGTGTCGAGGAAGCCCAGCGTGCTGGGCATGATCTCCGGCGCCGTGGCGGGGCTGGTGGCCATCACGCCGGCTTCCGGCTTCGTCAATCCGCTTGGCGCGCTCATCATCGGCATCGCGGCGGGCGTCGTCTGCTACTTCGCCTCGGTGCATGTGAAGAAATGGATCGGCTACGACGACGCGCTCGACACCTGGGGCGTGCACGGCGTGGGCGGCGCGCTCGGCGCGCTGATGACGGGCATGTTCGCCTCCAACGCCATCAACTCCTCCTCGCATGGCTGGCTGATCGACGGCAACGGGCGACAGATGCTCATCCAGTTCTACGACGTGGGCGCGGTGTTCCTGTATTCCGGCATCGGCACCTTCATCATCCTGAAGGCCATCGACCTCGTGATCGGCATCCGCGTCTCCAAGGAGGTCGAAGTCGAGGGCCTCGACATCAACCTGCACGGCGAGACCGTGCACGGGTAGAACGCGGGCGGCGAAACGGGACGCGCGCTTCCTTCGCCGGAAGCGCGCGTTCTTTCGCGCGGCTCAGGGCTGGCGCCAGGCGCTGGCCTGGGTTGGCTTGCCGGCGATGAAGATCGCGCCGCTGCAGACCCTGAGCGCCGGCGGCGGCGGCGTGCCGTCGGGCTGGATCACGGAATGCTTTTCGTATTTCGGATTGCCGTCGAACGTCAGCAGGGTCGACTTGCCGTCGTGCCGCATGGCGCACAGCGCCCCGTCCGCCCGTTCGAGATGCGCCACCAGCGTGTTGAGCTCCGCAAGGTCCATGCCGGCGGGAAATGTGACCTCGACCATGCTCAATTCGCGCGATAGGCGGTGCTGGGCGTCAGCGTGCCGGCCACGAATATGCTGCCGGCACAGACTTGCGTGGAATTCGCGGGCGCGGGCGAGCTGCTCGCCTGGGCCACCGCCGGATTGGCCGGATTGTCGCCGGCATCGTCGAAGGTGAACGTGCTGCTCTTGCCGTCATTGCCCATCGCGGTGAGCGGTCCGTTGGTCTGCTCCATCTGGGCGATGATGGCGTTGGTGTTGGCAAGCGTCGAACCGGCCGGAACGGTGATGGTGCTCATGAGGTCGTGTCCTTGTCAGAGAAGCGGCGTGACCAGGCCCTGCAACGTGGCCAATTCGGCGGCGGGATTGGCGGCGGTGCGCACGCGCTGGGTGGTCTTGTAGATGACCGCGCCCAGCTCGGCGCGGAACGCCATGCCCGCGGCGTGCTGGGCGCCGACGGCGCCGGCGATCGAATCGAGCTTGGCGCGGTCGGCGGGGTCCTTGAGCGCCTTGATGGATTTGTTCAGCGCGACCAGGCCCGCCTGGGTTGCGCTGTCCAGCGGCGCCGTGACGGCGTAGGACGCCATCTGCGCATTGGCGACGTCCTGGCTCGCCTGCTGGCTGGCGTCGCTGGCCGTCTTGGTGAGGACGGCGATGGCGGTGTAGATGTTGCCCGCGCTCTGATAGGCGTCGAGATCGAGCGCGGCGGAGGTCAGCGTGTAGGACGTGGCGTCCGGATCGTTCTTTTCCGAGTTCAGGATTCCGGCGAGCAGCGTGGCGCGGTTGGCATCCATCGCCGATTCCACTGCGGGCAGGGCCTGCTCGTAGAACACGTCCTTGTTGATGGCCGTGCCGATGCCGATGACGACGGTGGAGCCCTGCGCGAACTGCTTGGCGGTCTGGCCCTTGGTGATGGCCGCGGCGCCGGAAAGTCCCAGCGACGCCAGATCGGTGGCGAGATTGGCGCCGACGGCGTCTTCCTGAAGCTTGACCTTGAACTGGGCGTAGTTCCTGTCGATCGCCTTGATGCAGGCCGCGATCACCTGATCGCGGAAATTCCGCCGGTCGATCGTCTGGGTCCAGGCGCCGTTGAACTTGTCGACCTCCGCCACGCTGGGACAGACGAGCTTGCTCGCGTCCACGTCGCTCGCCGTGATCGGCTCCTGCATGCCGCGGATGGAAGCGCAGCCCGAAAGCGCGAGCGCCGCGACGAGGAAGACCGGAAGCCTGTTCTGCATGATCGCGTTCCCCAACCCGCGGCGCGCGCCGCATCCAATGCGGCCCGATGCTAGGGATCATGGGTTGCGTGTCAAATGGAGAGGGCGCGGGCCTGCAATCGGCGCGCGCGTCCGGGCCGTGCGTCACGTTCGTGACGCGCGAAATTCCAAGCCGCGCCGGGGACTTAAGGCGGGGCCCGGTGGCGCGGACGCGCGCCTGTGGATAGATTGGCGCCGCCGACTCGCATGGACGACGCACGTGTTCCCCGGCCGACTCGCACAACTGCCGCCTGCAATGTTCGCCCAGCTTGCCACGCTGCTCGAGAACGAGAAGCCCGGCGCGGCGGTTGTCAATCTTTCCGTCGGCGATCCGCGGGGGAGCGTGCCGGGATTTGTCACCGAGGCGCTGCAGACGCATGCGCACCAGTTCGGCGAATATCCGCCGATCAACGGCACGGCGGAATGGCGCCAGGCCGCGGCCGGATGGATCGGCCGCCGCTTCGGCGTGGCGCTCGATGCCGAGACGCAGGTCCTGCCGCTCAACGGCACGCGCGAGGGACTGTTCCTCGCGCCCTTCACGGTGGTGCCGGAATCGAAGGCGGGCGCGCGGCCGGTCATCCTGCTGCCCAATCCGTTCTACCAGTGCTATGCGGCAGCGATCCTGGCGGCGGGCGCGGAGCCGGTATTCGTGGCCACGGGCGGCGATTTCCTGCCCGACTATGGCGGACTCTCCAAAGCCGTGCTGGAGCGCACGGTGGCGGCCTATATCTGCTCTCCCTCCAACCCCGAAGGCGCGGCGGCGGACGAAGCGTATTGGCGCAACCTCTTCGCGCTGGCCGACCGCTATGGCTTCACCGTGTTCGCGGACGAGTGCTATGCGGACATCTATTTCGACAGGAAGCCCATGGGCGCGCTCTCCGCGCGGGCCGCGCAGTCGGGCGGCGTCATCCGGCTTCTGACATTCCATTCGCTGTCGAAGCGTTCATGCCTGCCGGGCTTGCGTTCCGGCATCGTGGCCGGCGATGCCAACATGCTGGCCACCTTCCGCCAGTTTCGCAACTACGCGGCGCCGCAGGTGCCCATGCCGATCATGGCGGCGAGCGCGGCGGCGTGGAACGACGAAGAGCACGTGATCGCCAACCGCGCCACCTATGCCGCCCGCTTCGCCGCGGCGCGCGATGTCTTGGGCAACCGCATGCGCATGCCCGACGGCGGCTTCTTTCTCTGGCTGGACGTGGGCGACGGCGAGGCGGCGGCGCTCAGGCTGTGGCGCGAGGCCGGCATCCGGACGCTGCCCGGCGCCTATATGGGCCGCGAGACCGAAGCCGGAAAAGCCCGCTCAAACCCTGGGTTTTCCTACCTTCGGGTGGCCCTCGTTAGCGATTTGTCAACCATTAGAACGGCACTTGCCCGGATGGGCGAAATCCTCAGCGCCAACCCCTGAACGAGGCAGCCATGGGCAGCGGCGTCTACCAACCACGGTCGCGGCGCAGCGCGATGAGCGACGCGTTGGAGCAGGCCAAGCGCGATGCGCTCAGGCTGGGGCGTGCGGCGAGCCTTCGCGCGGCGGGCGCGCTGCTGCTTCTGGCGGCGCTGTTCGGATACGCCGCGCTCGCCTTCTACAACCCCGCCGACGGCAGCCTGAACAACGCGACCAATGCCACGCCGCACAATCTGCTCGGCGGCTTCGGCGCGGCCGCGGGCGATCTTCTGTTCCAGGCCTTCGGCGTGGCCGCGCTGGCCTTCCTCGCCTCGCCCGCGGTGTGGGGCCTGCGCGCTTTGCTGGGGCGGCACCTGCGCCACGGCATGCCACGGCTGATGGCGTGGTTCCTGGGCACGGTGTGCACCGCGGCGGGTTTGGGCGTACTGCCCGCACCGCTGGCGCTTCCGGCCGGATATGGCGGCATGATCGGCATCACCGTCGCCAATCTTTCCGCCCATGTCGGGCAGGTCTATGGCGCGGCGTGGGTGGGCACGCTGGTGCCGCTCGTCATGCTGGTGCTGGGCCTGCCGCTCGCCTTCCTCGCAACGGGGCTCGAGCCGAAGCGCATCCTCCACGCGCTCGCCAACATCCCCGCCGGGTTCCTCTGGCTGAAGCGGCTGGTGCCCGCGCGTGCGCCCCTCCGCGTCTACGACCAGGAAGACAGCGACGAGCACTACGATTTCGAGGACGAGGACGACGACACGGACGCTTACGGCCTCGCCGTCGCGCCGGAGCCGGTGGCCGAGACCGCCACGGGCGGCAAGCTCCGGGTGCGCCGCGAGGATCCGCGCAAGGCGGAGACCGTCAAGGCCAGGAGCGCGCGCCAGCCCGCGCTCGCCTTCGCCTCGGGCGAATACGAATTGCCGTCGCTGGGGCTCCTGTCCGAGCCTGTGCGCATCCACGATACCGCCGCGCTGTCCGATGAGGCGCTGGAAGAGAATGCGCGGATGCTGGAGGCGGTGCTCTCCGATTTCGGCGTCAAGGGCCGCATCACCGCCGTGCGCCCGGGCCCGGTGGTGACGCTTTACGAATTCGAGCCAGCGGCCGGCGTGAAATCCTCCCGCGTCATCTCGCTCGCCGACGACGTGGCGCGCTCCATGTCGGCCGTGGCGGCGCGCATCGCCGTGATCCCGGGCAGGAACGTGATCGGCATCGAGCTGCCGAACCAGCAGCGCGAGACCGTGTTTCTGCGCGAGCTGCTCTCCTCCCACGAATACGAGAAGGCGCGCGCCCCGCTCACGCTGGCTTTGGGCAAGACCATCGGCGGCGAGCCGGTGATGGCCGATCTCGCCAAGATGCCGCATCTCCTGATCGCGGGCACCACGGGATCGGGCAAGTCCGTGGGCCTCAACACCATGATCCTGTCCTTGCTCTATCGGATGGCGCCCGAGCATTGCCGCATGATCCTGATCGACCCCAAGATGCTGGAGCTGTCGGTCTACGAGGGCATCCCGCACCTGCTCGCGCCCGTGGTGACGGAGCCGCGAAAGGCCGTGGTGGCGCTCAAATGGGCGGTGCGCGAGATGGAAGAGCGCTACCGCAAGATGTCCAAGCTCGGCGTGCGCGGCGTGGAGGCGTTCAACGACCGGGTGCACAAGGCCAGGGACAAGGGCGAAACCCTGAAGCGCACGGTGCAGACGGGCTTCGACCGCGAGACCGGAAAGCCCATCTACGAGGACGAGGTGCTCGAGCTCGAGCCCATGCCCTATATCGTGCTCGTCGTCGATGAGGTGGCCGACCTGATGATGATCTCCGGCAAGGAGATCGAGGGCGCGGTGCAGCGGCTGGCGCAGATGGCGCGCGCGGCGGGCATCCATCTCATCGCGGCCACGCAGCGCCCATCCGTCGACGTGATCACCGGCACCATCAAGGCGAATTTCCCCACCCGCATCTCCTTCCAGGTGACCAGCAAGGTCGACAGCCGCACCATCCTGGGCGAACAGGGCGCCGAACAGCTGCTCGGCCAGGGCGACATGCTCTACATGATGGCCGGCGGGCGCATCCGGCGCGTCCATGGGCCCTTCGTGACCGACCACGAAGTGGAAGACGTGGTCCGGTTCCTCAAGACGCAGGGCCAGCCCGAATATCTCGACGCCGTCACCGAGGAAGAGGACGAGGACGGCGAGGACCCTTTTGCGCTCTACGGAGGTAACGGCGATTCCGGCGACGCGCTCTACGACAAGGCGCTCGCCATCGTGGCCCGCGAGCGCAAGGCGACGGTGTCCTACATCCAGCGCCGGCTCGAGATCGGCTACAACCGCTCCGCCCGCCTGATCGAGCGCATGGAGGAAGAAGGCGTCATCTCCAAGCCCAACCACAAGGGCGTGAGAGAGGTGCTGCTGCCGGAAGGGCGGGAGTAGCGGCAGCGCGCTTTCAGATGTGTGTCGCAGCCGCCATGCGGTCTATGAAGAAGACGCCATCGTAGATCCGCCCCGCATCGGCGACCTCGTTCGTGTCGAATTTGGGCGCGCGCAGCGCCAGGCGAGAACGTAACGGGCTCGAGCCTCTTGGGATCGCGCGGAAGTCCAGGAATGCGAAGGGGTGGCCAAGCGCGTGCAGGCCCGCTTCCAAACTCCCGGGCGGCGCCGGTGCGATGGGAGATTTGGGTCCACCCGTCGCGAAACCTTCTTCGCCCTCGAACGCCGTGATTCCGATCGTGTAGACCGCGTCGCCGAACCAGTTCTTCATGAAAACGCCGGTCGGCTTCATGTCGCCCGGCCGTTCTTCGAGATGCAGCGCGCGGAATCCCGGCGCGTAATACGCATCCATGACATGGACATTGTGGGCCCACACCAGGATTTTTCGTCCCCGATATCGCTCCTCGATCAGCCAGCGCAGATTGGCGGCGTTCCGCGCGTCCCGGCCGCTCTCTCGCGCCGGCGTCGTCTCGGGCGACCGCGCCATGTCGAACCTGAGCGCCGCATCCGCGCGCGCGTTTTCGAGCGCGCGGCCCATGAAGGCGCTGTCGAGTTCGCCGTGAACCGCTTCGAACGCAACGGGACGGGCGGTGGCCAGATCGCGCAACGCGTTCGCCGCGGCCGTCAAATGCTCGAGGTCGCGAACATCGGAGAATTTGCTGGCATAGAGACCCGCGCGCGCCCGGAGCACCGCATTCGCCAGCGCCACCGCCCGCTCGCGGACGGCCGGATCGTCGAGCGCACCGGCGTAGGCGAGCAGGTCCTGGGCGAACCGCGCTCTGCTCCCGTCCGCGGTCACCTGGAGATCGAAGCCTGCGATGTCGAGCGGATGCAAGCGCGACTGGCTGGCCTTGATATACGCAAACAGGGGTTTCACCTCGGCCGCGTCCGACCAGAGCGCGAATATCCCCTTGCGCGCGGCGGCGGCGGCCCCGATAGAGGGCGAGTCCATCGCGGCCTGCGCCAATGCGACGTCGTAGAAGCCCGACTCCCAGACCAGGACGTCGAAGCCGTGCCGCAGATGGAGGAACTTGACGATCCGCGCCTTGGCCGCAAAAGCGGAACCGGCGCCGTGGCTCGGCTCTCCCAACTGCACGATCCTGGCGGTGCCGACCGCCGCGCCCAGGGGCTCCAGATCGGCAAAATCGTCATCCGCGAATGCGAGGCTCCGTACCGCGGCGGCTTTCGTTTTCAGCGCGGCGAGAAGCGGATTCGGCGGCGGGTCGTTCGCGGCCCCGCCCGCAACGGCCGCGGCCGTGCCCATCGTCCCCGCGGCGGCCAGCATGTGCAGGAGCATTCGGCGGCTCGGCAGGCCCGGCTCGCCGCTTCGCCGGAGGCCGAGACCGCGCACTAAAACTCCTTCAGCAGCCGGTCGATATAGTCCAGCTCGCGTTTGGGCCTCCCCTGCTCGGCAGCTCTCCGGCGCAGCTCCTGGAGGATGGCGCGGGCGCGTTCGATGCTGGATTTGTCGGGCACTTTCACGCCATCGCCGAAGGCATTGCCGTTGCCCTGCAGGCGGCCCAGCGGATCGAGCCCAGCCTGCCCGCCCTGGCCGTTGGGGTTCTGCTCGGCCATCAGCTGGTTGGCGAGATCGCCGATGCCGTTCCTCAGCGCGTCGAGCGCGTTCTTCTGCGACTGGCCCGCGCCTTCCAGCGCGTCCGCGCCGAGCTGGCCCTGGGCGTTGCCCATCTCGCGGCCGGCGCGGTCGAAGGATTGGGGCGTCTTGTGGCCGGGCGGGAGGTTCTTCAGCGCCTTGTCGAGATCGTTCCTGAGCTGGCCCTGCTGCTGGGCGAGGCCCTTGTTGCCGCCGTCCTTGGGATCGCCTGCGCCCTGGCTTTGGCGATAGGTCTTGTCCATCAGCTCGCGCTGGCGGCCCATCAGGTCGGAGAGGCCCTGGATGGCGTCGGACAGCGCCTTGTCGGCGAAGCCGCTGCCGCCCGCACCCGGTGTCATGTGCAGATTCTCGAGCAGGTTCTGCAGCATGGCGAGCATCTCCGCCGCGGACTGGCGCGCGCCCGCCTGCGAGGCTTCCTGGATCGCCTTGAGGAGCTTTTCGAGGTCCTCCGGATTGATGTTCATGGCCTGGCCCTGCGGCTGGGGCCCGCCGTGCTGGGCATTCTGCGCCAGCATCTGCAGGTATTTCGCCAGCGCTTCGCGGTAGCGCTGCATCAGCCGGTCGATCTCGTCCTGCGGGGCGCCGCTCGCCAGCGCCTGCGCCAGCAATTGCTCGAGCTTGCGCAATTCCTCCTGGGCGTTGGCAAGCCCCGCCTGGTCGAGCGACAGCGCGGTCTGCCACAGCATGTCCTCGACATGGGCGATGTCGGCAGGGGTCCTGGCGCTCGTCAGGCTGTGGAAGATGTTGCGCTGGGCGAGCCAGGCGGCGTTCTTGTCCTTGTAGAAGACCTCGGGGGCGATGGAGAGCGCGTCGAGCATCTCCTCCACTTTCTGGCGGGCGCCGGAGGTGTCGACGGCCAGGATCTGCCGCTGCTCGACCAGCGCGCGCGCCAGGGGATCGGTGAAGATGCGCGCCGGCAGGTGGAAGCGCACGGGCTTGCTACGGCCCGTCTGGCCGAGCGCATCGCGCGCCTCCAGCACGATCGTCACATCGAGACCCGCGAAGGCAAGCTCAGTCAAGTCGCGGAACACGGTCTGGTTCAGCGTCTTGGCCTGCGCGTCGATCGGGAGGTCGACGGCGATGGAGGCGTTCGATTTTCCCTTCGCGGGCAACGGACGGATGATGGCGCGCACACCGGTGACGCCGTAATCGTCGCCCGCGGTGAAGGCGAATTTGACCGCGTCGTGCGCGGTGCGCGCGGGCGGCTGGGAGAAGGCGATGAGCGGCGGATTGTCCGGGATGGCTTTCAGGTTCCAGTCCGCCAGCGTGCGGCCATCCACGCGCACGCGCACGCCGCCGGTGGCCGCCACGACGTAGCGCGCGCCATATTCGCGATGGGCGCCGCTGAAGTGCGGATTGTCGCCCACGTCGACGGAGAAATGGGGCCGCGCGGAGGCTTCGTGCACCCGCACCTCCAGATGCGAGCCCACCGGCACCGCGATGCTTCGGCCCGGCTCGCGCACGAGGTAGATGGGCGCCACGCCCGTGTAGACCGGCGGGTCGATCCAGGCATCGAGCCCCGCGGCGGGCGCGCCGGAGGCCGAATCCGGGGCAAGCGCGGCTTCGAGCCGGCGCACGCCGTCGCGCCCCGCCACCGCCAGCCCGGCGAGGAGAAGCAGCAGCACGCCGTAGCGCAGCGCGCGCGGATCGCGGGATTTGAGGCTGGCGCGCGGGCGGGAGACGCGCAGGTCGGCGATGCGCGCGAGGAGGAATTTCAGATGCAGCCGCCACAATGCCTCGGCATCCGCATCGCCGACGCCGGCGGCGAGACGGTCGGAGCCTTCGCTGATGGGGCGGTGCGCCAGCGCGGAGTCGCGCTCCACCCGGCGCGCGCCCTCGAGCCAGCTGGGCCAGCGCAGGCCCTTCAGGCTTTCGGCGAGCGCAAGGCCGATGCAGGCCAGCACGAAGGCCTGCACCAGCCCGCGCAGCGAGCCGGGCACGCGGTCGATGACGCCCAGGAGCGCCAGCGCAAGATAGAGGCCGGCGATGCCAAGCGCGGGCCACAGCGCGGGCCACAGCCGCTCCCACATCAGATAGAGCCGGGCGCGGCCGACGGCGCGCGCGGTCTTCTCAGGCGGAGAGCCAGGAGGGGACAAGGTCGCGCCGGATGTCGTCGTCATCGTTCCGTCTGGGCCGCACCACGCTCCATCGGGAACCCTTCACGAGCACCTCGGCGGCCGGCTGGCGCGCATTGTAGGCCGAAGACATCACCGCGCCATAGGCACCCGCGGTCATAATCGCCACCAGATCGCCGCTTTTCATCGCGGGCAGCGGA
This sequence comes from Rhizomicrobium sp., assembly GCA_035499995.1. Lineage (GTDB taxonomy): Bacteria > Pseudomonadota > Alphaproteobacteria > Micropepsales > Micropepsaceae > Rhizomicrobium. Next base: position 26,413 of record DATJXR010000017.1, read on the forward strand.
CAATCGGCGCGGAAAACATCGGAGCTTTCGCACACCGGACCCACCACGTCGTAGCGCACGAGCGCTCCTTGGCTTTCATTGGGGCCTTCATCGGGGCTTTCGTTAACGGACAAGATTTCGTGATGGGCGTCGTAGAGCGCGGGGCGGATGAGGTCGTTCATCCCCGCGTCCAGGATCAGGAAGGGGCGGCTTTCGCCATCCTTCACATAGAGCACCCGCGCCACCAGCGCGCCCGCGTCCGCGGCGATGGCGCGGCCGGGCTCCAGGATGAGCGCCAGGTTCTTCCCCGCGAGCGCGCGATTCACGATTGTCCCATATGCGGAAAGGCTGGGCGAAGTTTCGCCGGGGCGATAGGCCACGCCCAGCCCGCCACCCAGGTCGGCGCGGGAAATCGCATGGCCGCCGGCGCGCAGCTCGTCGACCAGGCCCAGGACGCGCGCGAAGGCTTCGCGGAAGGCGTCGAGATCGGTGACCTGGCTGCCGATATGGACGTCCACGCCGACGCAGGCGATGCCGGGAAGCGCCGCGGCCTTGCGATAAAGCTCGCGGGCGCGGGCGAAGGGCACGCCGAATTTCGATCCCGCCTTGCCGGTGGTGATCTTGGCGTGGGTCCTGGCATCCACGTCCGGATTGAGGCGGAAGGCGATGGAAGCGGTCATGCCCACGGACGCGGCGACGGCGCTCAGCGCCTCAAGTTCCGGCTCGCTCTCCACATTGAACTGATGAATGCCGGCTTCGAGCGCGAGCTTCATCTCGGGCGCGGTCTTGCCGATGCCGGAGAAGACGATTCTGCCGGGCGCGATGCCGGCCGCCAGCGCGCGCCTGAGCTCGCCGCCGGAAACCACGTCCGCGCCCGCGCCCTTCTGCGCCAGCGTCTTCAGCACCGCGAGGTTGCCGTTGGCCTTGACGGAATAGGCGATGAGGGCGCCCGGGAATTCACGCGCGAAGGCCGCATAGTTCGCCTCCAGCGTGGAGGCCGAATAGCAATAGAAGGGTGTGCCGGCTTCGTCCGCGATGGCGGCAAGAGCGACGCCCTCGGCGAAGAGCCGGCCATCACGATAGCGGAATGCGCTCATTGGCCGATGGGATGGGGCGGGCGCGACGGATCCTTTTCGCCCTTGGGCGTCTGGTTGCCGTTGGGCAGATAGAGATTGCTCTTGGTGCCGCAGGCCGCGGCCGGCAGCACCAGCGCCGCCACCAGGAACAGCCTCAGGAATAGTCGTTGGCGGGTCATTTCAGCATCTCCCGCCAGCGCGCGATCTCCTGCCTCACCCGCGCCGGCGCCGTTCCGCCCAGACTGTCGCGCGAATTGACCGAGGCGTCGAGGGAGAGCACCGGATATATCGCCGCCGTAATGCCGGGCTCGGCCTTCCGCATCTCGGCCAGCGGCAATTTGTCGAGCGCCACACCCAGCTCCTCCGCCCGCCTGACCAGCGTGCCCGCGACGTGGTGAGCCTCGCGGAAGGGCTTGCCCAGCGTCCTGACCAGCCAGTCGGCGAGATCGGTGGCGGTGGGATAGCCGGCGAGCGCGGCGGCGCGCATCGCGTCGGGCTGCGGCGCGAGGTCGGCGACCATGCCGGCCATGGCGGCGAGCGAAAGATCGAGCGCGTCGGCGGCGGCGAACACCGCTTCCTTGTCCTCCTGCAGGTCCTTGGCATAGGCGAGCGCCAGGCCCTTCATCACGGCGGCGAGCGCCACGAAGCTTCCCAGGATGCGGCCCGTCTTGGCGCGCACGAGTTCCGCAGCGTCGGGGTTGCGCTTCTGCGGCATGATCGAGGAGCCGGTGGTGAAAGCGTCCGAAAGCTTCACGAAACCGAATTGCGGCGAGGCCCAGAGCACGATCTCCTCCGCCAGGCGCGACAGGTGCACGGCGCAGATCGCGGCCGCAGAGAGATATTCCAGCGCGAAGTCCCGCGCGCTCACGGCATCGAGCGAGTTGTGCATGGGCCCCGCGAAGCCGAGCGCCCTGGCCGTCGCGTCGCGGTCGATGGGGAAGGACGTGCCCGCGAGCGCGGCGGCGCCGAGCGGCGATTCGTTCATACGATTTGCCGCGTCGGTGAAGCGCCCGCGGTCGCGCGCGGCCATCTCCAGATAGGCCAGGCAATGATGTCCGAAGGTGACGGGCTGGGCCGGCTGCAGATGCGTGAACCCCGGCATGACGGTGGCGGCATGCGTTTCGGCCTGCGCGAGCAGCGCGCGCTGGAGTGCGGTGAGCCCGGCATCGGCGCGCCCGCAGGCCTCGCGCACCCAGAGCCGGAAATCGGTCGCGACCTGGTCGTTCCTCGAGCGCGCGGTGTGCAGCCGGCCGGCGGCGGGGCCGATGAGCTCGGCCAGCCGCGCCTCGATGTTGAGATGGATGTCCTCGAATTCACGCTTGAAGGCGAAGCGGCCTTCGGCGAGTTCCGTCTCGATCTCCGCAAGACCCTTGAGGATCGCCGCGGCGTCGGCCGCGGATACGATGCCCTGCGCGGCCAGCATTTGGACATGGGCGCGCGAACCGGATAGATCGTGGCCGGCCAGGCGCCTGTCGAAATCGAGGGAGGTGTTAATCTCCTCCATGATGGCGGCGGGGCCCCGGCCGAAGCGTCCGCCCCACATCTTGTTGGTCACCTCATGCCTCGCCTGAACTTCCGCCTCATCGCCGGCGCCCTCACGGTCCTGATCCTGACGGGCGCCGTGGCTCTCTATATGATCCACCGGAGCGCTGTCCACGCGAAGCCGCCCCCGTCGCTGGCCGCCCTTGCCCTGGACGCCAGACCGGTGGCCATGCCCGAGGTCGCCTTCGTGGACGCCGCGGGCACCCGGCGGACGCTGGCCGCCTTCAAGGGACATTACGTATTGCTCAATCTTTGGGCGACCTGGTGCGCACCCTGCGTCAAGGAGCTTCCGGCGCTGGCCAGGCTCCAGGCCGCGGACCCGGGACTGGTCGTGGTCGCGGTGAACGCCAGCCACAACAGCAACGCTGCCGACACCGCTGCCTTCCTGCGGGCGCATGGCGCGGGCACGCTTTCCGTCTACATGGATTCCAACGCCGCCCTCATCAGCGCCTTTGGGGCCGCAGGCCTGCCGCTCAGCGTTCTGATCGATCCGCAAGGCCGCGAAGTCGCGCGCGCCTCCGGCCCTGCGGACTGGGATCAGCCCGGCGCCATTGCCTGGTTCAAGGCGCTCGCCGCGTCGTAATCCGCCCAGAGCGGCGCGCAGTCGACCACCGATTTGGTCTTCATCGCGGTGTCGATGGCCATGACGGTAAGGCCGGCTTCCATCGACTCCTGGGGCGTGACCGGGAACGGCGCGCCGGACTGCAGGGTGGCGAGCAGGTCGCGCGCCATGGCCTGGTCTGCGCCGTTGTGGTTGTCGTCCGTCCGCTCGTTCCATTCCATCCGCTGCGGCCTTGAGCGGGACATGGCGCGGCGCCACAGCATCTTGTTGCGGACGAGATCGGCGAGCAGCGTGCCTTCGGTGCCCGCGATGTACCAGCGCCGCTCCTGCAGCGAGACATGGCTGTTGGAATGGAGGGCAAGCGCGACGCCGTTGGCGTATTCCACCAGCGCGGTCTGGTGGTCGGTCACGTCCATGTCGGAATGGAAGGCGTCGTTGGCCGCGCCCCAGCCCGCGTCGCGCAACGCATAGGCGGGCTGGCCATCTTCATAGGCTGCGGGGACATCGCTGCGGCCTTCGTGGAAGATGCGCCGGCTGCCGAAGCTCGCCACGCGCGACGGCCGCGCGCGAGTCAGCCGGTTGAAGATGTCGAAGTCGTGGCAGACCTTGTCCAGCAGGAACGAACCGCCCCATTCCTGGCGGCGGCGCCAGTTGCGGGCGAGATAGCCGCCGTGCTCCGGATGCAGATGCTCGGTGGCGTCCATCGACACGATCTCGCCCAGATCGCCTGAGTCCACCCGCGCGATCACCTCGCGCACGATGGGCATCGAGCGCATCACGAGGCCGACGAAAAGCGGCGGCGCCTGCGCATGGGCGAGGTGACGGGCGAGCGCGAAAGTCTCCGCTTCCGTGCGCACGATCGGCTTTTCGCAGAAGATGGGATGGCCGGCCGCGAAGGCCGCCATCAGGTGCTCCAGATGCAGATGGTTGGGCGAGCCGATCATGACGAGATCGAACGGCCCGGCGGCGAGCAGCGCCTGCGCGTCCGCGAAGGATTTCCCCGCCGCGATGCCGTGCTCCTTCAGGATCGGCAGACCAACGGGCGAAGGATCGGCGTAGCCCGCAAGGTCGAGCCGCCAGCCCACCTCCCGCATCGCCGCCAGCACATGGGCGATGCGCTGGCCGAGCCCGATGATCGCGATCCGGAATGTCTTCATCGGGTGGAGCTTACATGGGTTTGCGGCGATGCGGGTGTGGAACCGAGGCTGCGGCCGCGCGCGTTGCTCGGCCTGTCATCTCGGGAGCCGGCGCCGGCATGCGCTTACGGCCCCACCGTCACTTTCGTGATCACCACGGGAAAGGCCGGCGCGGCGTCGGGGAAAGGGCCTTTGCCGCCGTTCAGCACGCTGGCGGCGATCTTGTCGACGGTGTCCATGCCGCCCGTCACCCGGCCGAAGACCGCGTAGCCGGTGGTGTTGGGCGCGTCGCCGGGCTTGGGGTCGAGGGCATCGGAATTGTCCGAGAGGTTGATGAAGAACTCCGCGTCGGCGCTGTCGGGATCGTCGCCGCGCGCCATGGCGAGCGTGCCGCGCACATTGCGCAGCCCGTTGGCGCTTTCCAGCGGGATGGTGGCGTGGGTGGGCCGGGCGTCGCCGCCGGCATCGTAGCTGCCCATCTGGATCACGAAACCCGGCACCACGCGGTAGACACAGGTGCCGTCGAAATGGCCCTCCTTCGCATAGGCGACGAAGTTCGCCACGGTCTTGGGCGCGTGCTGGGCGTCGAGCACCACGGTGATGGTGCCGAGACTGGTCTCGATCTTCGCCGTCTGGGCATCGGCCGCGCCCGCCCACACAAGAAGCGCCAGAAGCCCCGCCACGATCCGCATGTCCATCTCCCTGAAGGATGCGGGCATCAAAGCATGGATCGCCCCGCGCGCGCCAACGCGCAAATCGACCTGCTCTGCGCGCCGATGCGCAGAGCAGTGCCGCGCGGTCAGAGCGACTACGGCCACACCGCCAGGAGCATCACCACGATGCCGGCCAGCGAAGCCGCCCAGATCAGGGTGCGGGTGAAGGGGATGGCGAGCACGTAGGCGGGCACGTAGAGAAGCCGCGCCCAGATGTAGATCTGCGCGCCCAACACGGATTCGTGGCTGCTCCTGCCCCAGGCGAAGACCAGGAGCACCGCCGCGGCGAAGAACGGGAAGGTCTCCAGGAAATTCTGATAGGCGCGCTCGAGCCTGGCGCCGTACTTGTTCTTGATCGGCGGCCGGCCTTCGTCGCGCGGGCCGGTGCCCCAGGGCAGCCCCCGGCTGCCCACGCTCGCCAGCGTCGCCAGCACGAGCTGCACCAAGCCGAGCAGCACGACACAGAACAGGATCTGCAGTTCGTAGGAAGAAGATGTCATGACGCCCCTCCCCGGGAGTCGAATCAGCGGGGCGAGTATACGCTCCCGTCAGGAATGCCAGTGCGCCAGGAAATAGATCGCGCCCGCCGCCGCGCCGGCGAAGATCGCGAGCCACACCAGCACACCCACCCACCAGCCCAGCGAGCCCGACGCGGTGTATTCCTGCGGCGCCCCGCCGTGCGGCGGCAGATCGTCCTGGTCCATCAGATGCTTCCGTTGCCGTGTCGATCCAAACTACTACAAATGTGCCATGGTCGGCGAATGCGGGCCATTCGATCAGCACTGCGCGATGGTCGCGATGTCATCTGGGCGGCCTGCATTCGCGGGCCGCGACAGGGCTTTTTTCGGCGCTCACCGCAAATCGTAATTGAAGCTCACGGAAATGCGCGCACCCTTTGCTTCGTTGGGCGGGACGTCGTGGCGCAGGAAGCTTTCCCAGAGCAGCAGCGTGCCGGGTCTGGGCGTCAGCGACACGAAGGTCCGGTTGGCGGGTGTGGCCTTCGGCTTCTTGGCGGGCGCGGCCATCATCAGCGGCAGGCGCGGATCCTCGAAGCGGATCGCCGCCGCGCCGCGCGGCACCGCCACGTAGTAGGTGCCGCTGATCACCGAATGGGGATGGATGTGCGCGGCGTGCTGGCCGCCCTTGTCCATCACGTTGATCCACAGGGAGTCAAGCATGAGCCGCTGCCCGGCCAGCTCGAACTCCAGCGTCTGCGCGAAGTCGCCGACGTGCCGGTCGATCGCCGCCACCAGCTCCGCGAACACGGTGGCGCGCGAAGGCAGGTCGTCCAGCGAGGCATAGGAGGTATAGCCCTTGTAGCCATGCTCCTTCGCCCAGCGCCGCCCCGCGCGATCCTCGCGGGCGATGGCGAGGCAGGTGGCCGCGAGCGCCCGGTTCAGGTGGCGCGGCAGTTCCGCCCGCCAGATGCGGCTCGCGAACAGGGACTCCACGGCGACGGGCGATCTGGCCATGCGGGGTTTATGCGCGCTTCGATCCGGCCGGCTCAAGGGAAATTGGTAGGATGCAGCTCAAGCGAAATTGCCGGGGCCGAAGACGTCCATGTGCTGGGCATTGTCCAGCCGGATGACCAGATCGCCCTGCGCCTGGTAGCCCGCTATGCCGTTGGTGTCGATGACGAGAAAGAGCTCGCCCGCATGGTTTCCTGCGTCCGGCGCGAACAGCACGGCGTGGTGCGGTGCCAGACGTCCCGCGTTCGCCGCCGTGCCGAGATCGCGGTTGAAACTGGCGTCCGAGAGCGCGCAGCCGTGGATCTCGCCGTCCACGCCGGTGACGCCTGCCCACGTCGCGATCCTGTCCTGGTCGGCGCGGAAGAAGGTGATGGTGTCGAAATTCTTGCCCGTGGAGTCGGACGCCGCCTTGTAGAGGAAGGTGTCGGCGCCGTTGCCGCCGGTCAGCGTATCGCGGCCCGCGCCGCCCACCAGCGTGTCGTTGCCCTTGTCGCCCTGTAGCGTGTCGTTGCCGGCATCGCCGAACAGGATATCGTTGCCCTCGCCGCCACGGATGAGGTCGTCGCCCGCGCCGCCATGATAGGTGTTGGGCCCGCTGCCGCCGGTGATGGCGTCGTCGCCCGCGGTGGCCGGATTGATGAAGCCGCCCAGCGAATCGTAATTCGCATCCGGCGCCACATAGGGGATGAGACCGTCCTGCATGGCCTGCCCGGCGTCGGCGGCTTTGGTGGCACCGTCGCCTTCGCTGAACAGCGCGAGCAGCTTGATCGCCTGCCCGAAATTCGTGACGCCGTCGAGCATGGTCTGCGCCACGGGATTCTCGAACATCATGGCGCGGATGGAGGAGACCAGTTTGGCGTCCTCAGCGCCGCCCACCCCGCCATGCGCCCAGGTGCCGATATAGGGATCGCCGTTCACCACCACATTGGCGTAAGGATCGATCTCGTGCAGCCGGTGGGAGATCTTGGCGATGAAATTGATCATGTCGTCGGCGAGGGTGGCGTTGTCCGGCGCGCCGGCCGTGCCCTGGAGCGCGTAATAGGCGTCCATGTTGTCCAGAAACACGCCGTTGTAGCCGTGATTGACCAGCCAGACCGCCTGCTGCACCACGATCTTCTGCCAGTCGGCCAGCCAGAACTTGGCGATGTAGCCGAAGCCGTTGGTGCGTTGGCCCTGAAGCCAGTCCGGTGCGCTGGCGGTCAAGGGATCGGTGTCGTGGCCACCGGTGGTCCAGGACGGGTCCCAGTAGGAGCGGTTGTCGTCCGTCACCGAAAGGTTGACGTAGCCCACGACGGTGCGGCCCTGCGCTTCCAGCGCGGCGACCTGGCCCGGCGTGATGGCGGGCAGCGTCCCGGGCTTGGGGATGGGGTCGCCTTCGGTGATGAACAGGTCGAAGGAGGACCGGTACAGCGCGTTGAAATCCACGCCGTTGTACTGCAGGGCATAGCTCGACACATCGTGCATGGCCGATCCTCCCCGTGAAGCGAGGAGCCAATCTAGTCAAGGCGCCGCCTGTGCTCAATCAATCGTTGCGCGGCTAGCGTCAATTGCCCACGAGATGTTGAAGCCCGCGCGGCCGGCCTACGCGCTTTTCCGGAGGCCGCGCGTTTACCACATCAGGGACGCCTTCATGCTTTCTTTGCGGCCGCGTCGCATCATGCGTTAAGGGAATGGCTCATGACCGTCATCGAAAAAGCCGAACGCATCTATTCCAGGCTCGAGCATGGGGCCGATGCCGCCATCCATGTGCTGGGTGTCCTGTTCGCCATCAACGCGGGGCTGTGGCTGCTCTTCCACGTCACCGGGCTTTCGGTGGTGGTGAGCGTGTCGATCTACTGCGTGGGCCTGCTCGCCATGCTCACGGCCTCGGCGGCCTACAATCTCGCGCCAAATGGAAGGATGCGGGAGATCCTGCGCCGCTTCGACCATTCGGCCATCTTCATCATGATCGCCGCCACTTACACGCCCTTCGCCGCCAACCGGCTGGGCGAGCCGGCGGGTGACGTCATCCTGGCCCTGATCTGGCTCTGCGCCAGCGTGGGCGTGGCCATGAAGATGCTCTATCCACGGCGCTTCGAACTGGCGAGCGTGGTGTTCTACATCGCCATGGGCTGGACGATCATCTGGGTGATCCGGCCGCTCGCCGCCAACGTCTCGACCATCGACCTGCGGCTGCTGCTCGGCGGGGGCGTGGTCTATTGCGCGGGCGTGGCGTTCTACCTGATCGAGCGCATCCCCTACCACAAGGCGATCTGGCACGCCTTCGTGCTGGCCGCCGCAGTGCTGCAATTCTCCGCCATCGTGGGCGAGTTCACGGCCTAGATATCGTCCAGATTCCCGGCCACACGATCGCGACCGCGATCAGCAGCAGCGCCAGCGTCGCCACCAGCCACACCAGCGTGCGGATCACCGGAACGCCGAAACCGTAGAGCGGGACGTAGACGATGCGTCCGGCGAGATAGATCTCGCTGCCCCACACCGTCGCCCAGTCGTGCCGCCCCGCCAGCGCCGCCACGATCACCGCAGCGGCGAAGAAGGGGTAGGTTTCCATGAAATTGCGAAACGCCCGCTCGAGCCTGCCCGCGACCTTGCCCACGGGTTTCGCCGCCTCGTCGCGCGCGCCCACGTTCCACTTGAGGCCGCGCTGGCCGTTGCCCATGCGCGCGGCCACGAAAAGCTGCAAAAGCCCCAGGAGCGTGGCGCCGACGAGCATGGACAGCTCCGTGCTCAGCCCCGCGAGGTGCAATTCCACCGGATTCGTGAAACTCATGACAGGTTCCCCCATTCCCCGGCCGTCAGTATAGGCGCATTCCGCAATGTCCTCTCAACCGGTTCGCTGCTAGGCTCGTGCCGCCGAACGGGGGATCCCGCCCATGCGTCACGCGTCCGCCACAGCCCTCATGCTGCTGGGTTTTTCGTTGCTTGGCTTTTCCCTTTCGGGTTGCGCCGTGGCGAGCGTCGCCTCGACGGCGGTGAGCGCCACGACGACCGTGGTGGGCACGGCGGTGGACGTGACCGGCGACGTGGTCGGCGCCGCCGCCGGCACGGTTACCGGCGGCTCCGATTCCGGCAAGAACAAGAACGGCGACGGGAAACCGGATTAGTTCCCGTCCGCGTCCGCGCCGAAGCGCCAGCGCAGTTCGATGCCGTACATCCGGGGCGGCCCGTAGATCGAGGCCGCCGTGCCCGTGAGGTGCAGCAGCGCATTGGCGCCCTGCTTATAAGTCTCGTCGGTGACGTTGTCCGCGAACACCGAGAGATCGTAGGGCTGGCCCAGGAAATTGTCCCAGTCGAAACGCACGTTGATGAGACTGTAGCTGCGCTGCTCGGGCCGCTGGCCGGCGGGCGCCAGGCAGGTGTACGGCGCGCCCAGCACCGCGGGCTGCACGAACGCGGCACAGGTCGTCTCCACGTCGCTCAGATCGGTGAACCACACCCGGCTCTGCCAATACCAGGTCGCGCTCAGATAGGGCTGGCCCATGCTGGAATCGATCGGGATGTGGAAGCGCGGCGTGATGCCGAATTTCTGCTTGGGGGTGTTGGCGAAGGGATTGCCGGCGTGGTTCTCCGCGCCCACGGTGAACTGGTTTCCCAGCGGATCGATCACTACCTCCTGCGGCAGCACGAACTTGTCGTAATGGGCGTCGGTGTAGGAATAGAACACGTCGACCTGGAAATTCTCGTCCGGGATGAAGGTGGATTCGAATTCCAGCCCCTTGATGCTGGCCCTGGCGGCGTTGAAGGTCAGCGCCGCGGGCTCGATCAGCGGCGGCGTCGGGGGGATGAACTCCTGGATGACCGCGATCTCGTCGTTCTTCTGGATATCGCTGTACCAGCCGTAATAGACGTCGAAATTCGTCCGGCCTGGCACGCCCAGGATGGTCCAGTTGTTCTTGGTGCCGAGCTCGACGTCGGTGATGAACTCCGGCTTGAACCTGGAGAATTCGGTGGCCTCCGCGGCGCCCGAATTGAACCCGCCGCTCTTATAGCCGCGCCGCCAGGTGGCGTAGACCATCGTGTCGTCCGTCACCTGGTCTTGCGCCGTCAAGGTCCAGGTCGGCGCGCGGAAGCTCGCCTTCTGCGTCGGCAGGTCGAAAGCATGGCTCAGCGGGAACGGACACGACGTCAGGAGCGGATTGGCGGCGGTCAGGATGCAGGTCGAGTCGGTGGCGACCTTGTGGTCCCAGGTGTAGCGACCGCCCGCCGTGAAGCTCAGCCCATGCAGCAAGCCCGAGGCATCGGCGGTGGCGCTGGCGTAGACGGCGTTGGAGGTGCCGCCGTTGGTCAGCGCGTCGAATTCGGTGGTGCCGAAGCCCGCCAGCGGATTGAGCGAACCGAACTGCGCGCCGCCCAGCGTCTGGCGCTCCACTTCGGCATAGCCGCCCGGATGGTCGAGCTCGTGATAGAAGCCGACGATCCAGTTGACGCCGTTGTCTCCGGTCTCGCCCTTGACCTGGAACTCGTCGGTCACCTGCAGGCTGTCGCTCTCCCAGGTGCGGCTGTTGGGGATATCGAGGATCGGCAGGAGCGAACCGTCATAGTCGAAGGCCGAGCGCTCCTTGTCGCTGCGGAATCCGAAGATGTTTTCGAGATGGACATGCGCGGCGAGATCGTATGTCGCGATGTCCGTCACGCCCCAGGATTCTCGCTTGAAGCCGAGCAGGATCGACGAGGTGGTCTTGCGCGGGCCGAGCGCCTGCTGCAGCCCCAGCGCCCCCAGCATGTTGCCCTCGAATGCGGCGAGCGCGCCGCAGGTCTGGCCGACCACGGCGGGATAGAGGCCGTAATTGGCCGGCGCGGGGCAGAAGGTGAGCCCGGCGGGCTGGAGCAGCGGCTGCAGCTGCTGGGTCGCGAGATTGTCGATGGTGGCGACGTTGACGCCCGTCAGGCTCGCGCCAGTGCCGTTATTGTGCGAGCGGCCGTAGTCGTAGAGGAAGTAGTTGTCGAAGCCGGCGAACGGCCTCCACTCCACGCCCACGCGGAAGGCATCGACGTTCTCGTCGTCCAGGTTCTGGCCGGTGACGACATCCCTGGTGTAGCCGCCGCGGCTGATGAAGTCGCCGGCAAGCCGGATGGCGAGGTTGTCGGTGAGCGGGAAATTCAGCGCGCCCTTCATCTCGCGCATGGTGTAGTCGCCGGCCGTACCGTCGAGGTAGCCGCCGAACTGATCTTCCGGCCGCTTGGGATAGAACAACACCGCGCCGCCAGTGGTGTTGCGTCCGTAATAGGTGCCCTGCGGGCCCTTCAGAACCTGGACGTTGTCGAGATCGTATTCCGAGCCCGGACCCGCGGCGTTGAACGGCACGTCGGAGAAATAGGTCTGCACGCCCGGATCGGCGCCGCCGAAGGGCTGGCTCTGGCCGCGGATGGTGAACACGTTGTCGTCGCGCGAGCCGAGATCGGCGGACACCGTCAGCGACGGCACATGGTCCTGCAGCGACATCGCCGAGTTGATGTTCTCGAAGCGCAATTCGTTGCCGGAGATCGCGGTGGCCGCGACGGGGACCTTCTCGAGATTCTCCGAGCGCCGGCGCGCCGTGACCGTGACGTTCTCAATGCCCAGCGCCTGGGCGGGCTTGACGGTTTTCGGTGCGCTGCCCGCGTCCTGCGCGGCGGATGGAAAAGACGTCGCGACAAGAGCGGCGATGCCGGCGGACGCCAGCAGGAACGAACGGACCATGATCCCCTCGCATGGGCGCCGTTGCGGCGGGCGCCCTTATAATGCCCAGACATTATACCGGAAAACGCCCGGCTGGCCGAACAGGAAATCATTGCAAGGGCTTAGCGGCATCAGAATGCGTCTTTCCGCCGCCGCAACTCAGCGAAGACTTCCACGTCTGCGGCCGCCCCCAGGCCGAGCGTCCTGCGAATGTCTGCCGAATCCGGCCTCAGAAACGGATTGGTCCGCTTTTCGAGGCCCATGGTCGAGGGAATCGTCGGTTTGTTCCGTGCGCGCGCGCCGTCGACGTCCTTCATCCGCGCCCGAAGATCGGCATTGTCCGGCTCGACGCTCAGCGCGAAACGCCCGTTGTTCTGGGTGTATTCATGGCCGCAATAGATGCGCGTGCCATCCGGCAGGCGCATCAGCTTGGAGAGGCTGTCCCACATCGTCTGCGGCGTGCCCTCGAACAGCCGCCCGCAGCCCATGGCGAACAGGGTATCGCCGGTGAAGGCGAAGCCGTCGAACACGAAGGCGATGTGTCCGCGCGTGTGCGCCGGAATCTCCAGGATGCGCACCTGTTGGGCGCCGAACGTCCACGGCGCCGCCTCGTCCACGCCCACATCGATGCCGGGAATGCGTTCGCGGTCCTTGGCGGGGCCGACGATCTGGGCGCCGAATTCCTGCTTCAGCGGCAGGTTGCCGCCGGTGTGGTCGAAATGATGATGCGTGTTGAGGATGTGCGTCAGCGCCCAGCCCTTCGCCTCGAGCGCGCGGCGCACTGGTTCCGGCTCGGAGGGATCGACCACGGCGCAGAGCGCGCCATCGCGAATCAGATAGGCGTAATTGTCCGAAAGGCAGGCAACGATCTCGATCTCGGGCGCGGCCATGGCGTCTCCTTTTGGCGGCAATGCTAGCGCTGGCGCCGGCGAGATTGAACCCGCCCGCCGAGGAGGCTACGCAGGGCGCCATGATGTTCGACGCCACGGGGCTCGACGCCTTCTATGGCGAGCCCATCGGCCAGGCCACGCGCCGCCTGATCCTGCGCCGCGTGCGCGCGGCATGGCCGGATCTGCGCGGCCAGCGCGTGCTGGGCTACGGCTTCGCGGTTCCCTACCTGCGCACCATGCTGGGCGAGGCCGAGCGCGTCATCGCGCTGATGCCGCCGCAGCACGGCACCATCGCCTGGCCCGAGCAGCCGCTGGTCGCGATGAGCGACGAGGAAGCGCTGCCGTTCCCCGACGCGCTGTTCGACCGCATCCTGATGGTCCACGGACTGGAAAGCGCGGAGTCGCTTCGAAGCCTGATGCGCCAGATCTGGCGCGTGCTGGCGCCCGGCGGGCGGCTCATGGCGATCGCGCCCAACCGCACGTCTCTTTGGGCGCAGGTGGAGCGCTCGCCCTTCGCGCAGGGCCGCCCCTTCTCGCGCAGCCAGCTCGACCGGCTGATGCGCGAAGCCATGTTCCAGCCCGAGCGCTGGGACACCGCGCTCTACGCGCCGCCGCTCCGCTTCCGCCGCCCGCGCGGCAACGGCTGGGAAAGCGTCGGCCGCAGGCTGTGGCCCGCCTTCGCCGGCGTGCATCTGGTGGAAGCGACCAAGTCGCTCTACGCGCTGGCGCCACCCGCGAAAGGCGAGCGCGCGCGCGCCACGCTCGCCAAAGCGTGACGCACCCGTCAGCGCGGGGCACTTTCAATTTTTCTTCACGTTTCCATATTCGAACCGATGCACCCGAGGCCAGGCGTCTCACGCTATTTTGAAATGGCAACGGGGTGCTCATGGCGGGCATGCGCCGGCGGCCTGCGCGCGACTTACTACGCAATGACGGGCTTTTGCGCGATCGTGCGCGCGCACTTGCAATAGTCAGCCATCCGCGCCGCGCCGCGCGTACTTCCCGGCGCACACCGCGTTCCTATGTACGAAACGTTCGCGCGGCCTTCGCGCGGGCCAACCACAAGGAGGGAGTCTGTCCCATGCGCAATCTGATCGCCATTGCCACCCTTTCGTCGGCGCTCGCCTTCGCCGCGAGCGGCGCCAGCGCCGAAACCTTCGCCGCCAATCTCGGCGGCTGCACCCATGCCGCGGAGGCCGTGCGCGACGCCATGTCGGCGAACGCCTCGTCGGCGAACATGGCCGAAGCGCAGAAGGAGCAGGGCTACGGCAGGCAATTCTGCAACAATCAGCTCTATGACCGCGGCGTCGCCCACTATCAGCGCGCGCTCGATCTTCTGGGCGGCAAGAGCTGAAATCCCGGTTTTCCCGGCCCTGCCGGCGGCAGGCAAGCCCCAATGGCCCGCCGCCGCGTTCCGGCGAGGTGTTCCGCGCTTCCCCCCGCGCGGCCCTCGCCGGGGCGTTTTCAGTCCTTCAGGAAGTCGCGCACCAGCGCGAAGAGTTCCGGCTCATCGAGAAGGAACGCGTCGTGGCCGCGGTCGGTCTCGATCTCGGTGAAGCCCGCATCCACGCCCGAGGCCTTGAGCGCCTCCCAGATGCGCCGGTTCTCCGGCGTCGGGAACAGCCAGTCGCTCGTAAACGACACGCCCTGCACCTTGCCTTTGTAGTCCTTGAACGTGGTCGCCAGATCGAGCGCGAAATAATCCATCGCCTTGGTGATGTAGAGATAGGAATTGGCGTCGAAGCGCTCGTTGAAGGTCGAGCCCTGGTGGTGGAGGTAGCTCTCCACCTCGAAATCCTGCTCGAAGCCGAAGGAGACGCGCGCCCGCTTGCACAGCGTGCGCCCGAATTTCCGCTCCAGCGCGGCTTCGGAGAGATAGGAGACATGCCCCACCATGCGCGCGGTGGAAAGCCCGCTGAGCGGCCGCGTGCCGGCGGCAAGATAATCGCCGCCCCGCCAGTCGGGATCGCCGAAGATCGCCTGCCGGCCGATCTCGTGCAGCGCGATGTTCTGGGCAGTGTGGTGGGCGGCGGTGGCGATGGGAAGCGCGGAACGCACGCGGCCGGGGAAACGCGAAATCCACTCCAGCGCCTGCATCCCGCCCATGGAGCCGCCGGTGACGCAGCGCAGCGTCCCGATCCCCAGCCCGTCCAGCAGCATGGCCTGCGCCCGCACCATGTCCGGCACCGTGACCATGGGGAAGTCCAGCGCCCAGGGCTTGCCGGTCGCGGTATTGATCTCCGCAGGCCCGCTCGAGCCCATGCAGCCGCCGATGACGTTGGAGCAGATGACGAAGAAGCGCTCGGTGTCGATCGGCTTGCCCGGCCCCACCATGGTCTCCCACCAGCCGGGCTTGCCGGTCATCGGATTGGTGCCGAAGGCGAACTGGTCGCCCGACAGCGCATGGCAGATCAGGATGGCGTTGCTCTTGTCCGCGTCGAGCGCGCCATGGGTCGCGAACGCGATATCGAACGGGCCGAGGCTCCTGCCGCAATCCAGCGCCAGCGTCTCGCCCGTGCCGAAGCGCATCGCCTGGCCCTGGGGGGCGCCGGCTGCATTGAGCGGCCGGGGAAAGCGCGGGCTCGCCAGTTCGGGCATGGATCACTCCAAAGGCGGCGCTTGCTAAGGCCGGGGGGCCCGCAAGTCAACGAAGTTTCGAGGCCGCGCTTTGCTTTTGCGCGCCCGCATGCCTAAGAACCGGCCATGCGCGCCACGCCCACGCCCAGGCCCGGAATTCTCGACATAGAACCCTATGTCGGCGGCCGTGCGCGCGTGGCCGGCGCGGCGGGCCCGGTTTTCAAGCTCTCCGCCAACGAATCGCCGCTCGGCCCGAGCCCGTTGGCGGTGGAAGCCTACAAATCCGCACAGGACAGGCTGGAGATCTATCCCGACGGCGGCTCGGCCGTCCTGAGAGAGGCCATCGCGGAGGTGCATGGGCTGGCGCCCGAACGCATCGTCTGCGGCAACGGCTCGGGCGAGCTCCTCACCCTGCTGGCCGGCATTTATCTTTCGCCTAGCGACGAGGCGATGTTCACCGAGCACGCCTTTTTGCTCTACCGCATCGCCACGCTCGCCAACGGCGCCACCCCCCTCGTCGTGCCGGAGAAGAACCTGCGCGCGGACGTGGACGCGATGCTGGCGAAGGTAAACGCGAAGACGCGGCTGGTCTACCTCGCCAACCCGAACAATCCCACCGGCAGCTATCTCACCGGCGAGGAATTGCGCCGCCTACACGCGGGCCTCGCGCCCACCACGCTTCTGGTGATCGACGCGGCCTATGGCGAATATGTCCGCCGCAACGATTACGACAGCGGCATCGAGATGGTTTCGCAATTCGAGAACGTGGTGATGACGCGCACCTTCTCGAAGATCTACGGGCTTGCGGCGCTGCGCGTGGGCTGGGCGTTCTGCCCTGCGGGCGTGGCGGACCTGCTCAACCGGGTGCGCGGGCCGTTCAATGTCAGCGTTCCCGCGCAGCGCGCCGCCGCCGCCGCGCTGCGCGACCGCGCCCACACCGAAGCCGCCTTCGCGCACAACGATTCCTGGCGCGCCTGGCTTGCCGAGAACATCCGCAAGACCGGCCTGCGGGTTGACGACAGCGTGGGCAATTTCGTGCTGATCCATTTCCCCCGCACGGGCCCGAACACCGCGACGAAAGCCGATGCGTTCCTCACCAGGCGCGGGCTGGTGCTGCGCGAAGTCGCGGCCTACGGCCTGCCAGATTGCCTGAGGCTCACCGTCGGCAGCGAAGAGGCCAACCGGCGCGTGGCGGCGGCGCTGGCCGAATTCATGAAGGGCGGATGAGATGACCGGCGTCGTCGGCAAGCTCACGCTCATCGGTGTCGGCCTGATCGGCTCCTCCATCGCCCATGCCGCGCGCCGCGGCGCCGTGGCCGGCCACGTCGCAGGTTACGAGCCGCATGCGGACGTGATCGCGCGGGCGCAAACGGCCGGCTTCGCGGATTCGCTCCACACCGATATCGGCTCCGCGGTGCGCGATGCCGACCTGGTGATCCTGGCCGCGCCCGTGGGCGCGTATGCCGGCGTGGCCGAAACGATGGCGCCGCATCTGAAGCCGGGCGCCATCGTCAGCGACGTGGGCTCGGTCAAGACGGCGGTGCTGCGCGACGTGGGCCCGCACGTGCCCGAAGGCGTGCATCTCGTCCCCGCCCATCCCATCTCCGGCACCGAGCAGTCCGGCCCCGAAGCCGGGTTCGCCACGCTGTTCGACGGGCGCTGGTGCATCCTCACGCCGCCGCCGGGGACCGACGCCAAGGCCGTCGAAACCGTGCGCCGCTTCTGGCAGGGGCTGGGCAGTCAGGTCGAGATCATGGAGCCCCGCCATCACGATCTGGTGCTCGCCATCACCAGCCATGTGCCCCATCTCATCGCCTACAACATCGTGGGCACGGCGGCGCATCTCGAGGAGGTCACCAAGGGCGAGGTGATCAAATATTCCGCCGGCGGCTTCCGCGACTTCACCCGCATCGCCGCCTCCGACCCCACCATGTGGCGGGACGTCTTCCTCAACAACCGCGAGGCGGTCCTGGAGATGCTGGGCCGCTTCACCGAGGACCTCACGGCGCTGCAGCGTCACATCCGCTACGGCGACGGCGACGCGCTGTTCGACCTCTTCACCCGCACCCGCGCCATCCGCCGCTCGATCGTCGACGCCGGCCAGGACACCGCCTCGCCGGATTTCGGGCGCGGGAAAGTGGATCGGTAGGAACGCGATCCCCGCGAAGCGGAAAGCGGTTCGCGCCGGATCGCGCGACAATCAATAAACCGGCCTCAGCACGCCGGCGGGATTGTTGCCCACGCTGAGCACGCCGTCCTTGAAGCCGATATCGGCGGAGAGGCCGATCTTGGCATTCGTGGCCATCGCGGCCGCCATCAGCGCCGGCGCAAGCCCGTTGTCGTCGCCCTGCACAAGACCGAGCTTGGCGAGCTCCGCCGCGAGCGCCTGGGTGCCGTCGATCTGGATGTGGATCACCCCGGCCGCGCGATGCCCTGCGTCGAGATCGAGCGCGCCGGTGCCGCGCGCCTTGAGCGCGTTCCAGTCCAGTTCGAGCGCCTTGAGGGTGAGCGTGCCGCGATGGGCCCGCCATTCCTCCAGTGCCGTGCGCCAGTCGCCGGTGCCGTCGAGCAGCGGCCGGAGCGGGGCGGCCGGGCTGACGGCCGCATCCAGCGAAAGCGTCCTGATGGTGTCGCCAAAGCCGGCCTGCAGCTCCTTCGAAAGATGCAGGCCCTGGCCGGAGGCGAAAACGTCGAGCCCGTCATGGCCGGGACTGCGGCGCATGTGGAACTGGAGGCGGTCCGCGTTCAGCTCCGGCGAGTGGATGCCGACGATGTCGAGGTCGAAGTGCGCCAGCCCCGATTTTTGCGAGTAGGAACTCGCCCGCATCAGCTCCGGCACGAAGGTCCATGTGTGCCGCGCGCCGTCGAGCCCGGTCCAGCGCAGCTGCTGCGTGCCCGCGGCCTCGTAGATTGCCTGCGACGGGCCGTAGGTCAGCGTGTGCGCCGCGAAATGCTCCGTCCGCCACGAGGCGGGGCCCTGCGTGGTGGCGATATCGAACTCGACCCCGCTCAGGATCGCGTCGACGCGAAAGGGAAAGCCCTGAATCTGTTTGCCCGCGAAACGCAGCGTCACGCCCGGCGCGATCGTGCGTCCATTGGCGGTGTCGAGATAGCGCGACACGGCGCTGGCCGTGAGCCACCACCAGCCCATGGCCGCGAGCGCCGCCAGCACGACCAGCGCGAAGGGTCCGTAGAGGAAGATGCGGTTGGAGAAGCGCATGCTTGGATGATTCCGGGCGGAAGGACCAGCTTACCCGCAGCGCGAGAAACCGCAGGAGACGCAGGTGTCGCAGCCCTCGAGCTGCACCAGGCTGGGCGAGCCGCAGCGCGGGCAGCTCCGCCCCGGTGCCGCCTCGCCCACCACCGCGCGCAATTCCTCAGGCGGAACGACGGTCTCCCGTGGCGCCATGAAGCCCGTCGCCACCAGGTGCCGCTCGATCACGTCGCCGATGGCGGCCAGCAGCGAAGGCACATATTGGCCGCCCATCCACTGGCCGCCGCGTGGGTCGAACACGGCCTTGAGCTCGTCCACCACGAACGACACGTCGCCGCCGCGCCGGAACACCGCCGAGATCATCCGCGTCAGCGCCAGCGTCCAGGCATAGGCAGCCATGTTCTTGGAGTTGATGAAGATCTCGAAGGGGCGACGGCGGCCGTCCTTCTCGATGTCGTTGATGGTGATGTAGAAGGCGTGGTCGCTGTCGGGCCATTTGATCTTGTAGGTTTGGCCGAGCAGCACCTCCGGCCGGTCGAGCGGCCGGGTCATGTAGACCACGCCGCCGGCGCGCACCTCTGCTGGCTCCGGCTCCTCGTCGCGCGGCACCGCCGCGGTCGCGGGCTTTTCTGGCGCGGCCTGCAGCACCGCGCCGGTCACCTCGTTGGGCCGGTAGGTCGTGCAGCCCTTGCAGCCGCTCGCATAGGCCTTGAGATAGACGTCCTTGAACGCCTCGAAGGCGATGTCACGCGGCACATTGATGGTCTTGGAGATCGAGCTGTCGATATGCGCCTGCGCGGCGGCCTGCACCGCCAGGTGATCGCCGGGCGAGAGCGTCTGCGCGTTGACGAAATAGTCCGGCAGCGCCGCTTCCTCTCCGAAGCGCGCGCGGAAGGCGCGGACCGCAAAGTCGCTCACCTGCTCCTCCACCCGCGTGCCGTCCGGCTGCAGCACCTGGCGGGAATAGGAATAGGCGAACACCGGTTCGATGCCGCTCGACACGTTGCCGGCGAACAGCGAGATGGTGCCCGTCGGCGCGATGGAGGTGAGAAGCCCGTTGCGGATGCCGTGCTCCGCGATCCCGTCGCGGATATCGGCTGGCAAGCGCTGCACGAACGGCCTCGCCAGGAATTCCGCGCGGTCGAACAGCGGAAAGGCGCCTTTCTCCTTCGCGAGCTCGATGGATTCCCGATAGGCCGCGTGCGAAAGGATGGAGAGCCAGCGGTCGATCAGCGCGACCGACTCCGGCGAGCCGTAACGAGTCCGGCAGAAGATCAGCGCGTCTGCCAGTCCTGTGACTCCGAGGCCCATCCGCCGCTTGGCGAAGGCTTCGGCACGCTGCTGCTCAAGGGGGAATCGCGAAACGTCGGTGATATTGTCGAGGAAGCGCACCGCCGTCTGCGCCAGGCGGCGGAGTGCGCCTTCGTCCAGCGCCGCGTCCTGATCAAAAGGATTCCCGATCAGCGTGGCCAGATTGATCGACCCGAGAAGACACGCGCCATATGGAGGCAGAGGTTCCTCGCCGCAAGGATTGGTGGCGCGGATGGTTTCGCAGTAGCCGAGGTTGTTCTCGCGGTTGATGCGGTCGATGAAGATCACGCCCGGCTCGGCGCAGTCGTAGGTCGCGCGCATGATCCGGTCCCACAGCGCGCGCGCTTCGACGGTCTTGTAGATCTTGCCGCCGAACTTCAGGTCCCACGGTCCGTCGTTCCTGACCGCCGCCAGGAACGCGTCGCTGGCCAGAACCGAAAGATTGAACATCGACAGCCGCCCGGGCGTGCGCTTGGCGTCGATGAAGGCTTCGATGTCGGGATGATCGCAGGAAAGCGTCGCCATCATGGCGCCGCGGCGGCTGCCCGCGCTCATGATGGTGCGGCACATCGCGTCCCACACATCCATGAAGGACACCGGGCCGGACGCGTCCGCGCCCACGCCCGCCACCGGCGCGCCGCGCGGGCGCAAGGTCGAGAAGTCGTAGCCGATGCCGCCACCCTGCTGCAGCGTCAGCGCGGCCTCGCGCAGGCTCTCGAAGATGCCCGACATGGAATCGGGGATCGCGCCCATCACGAAGCAGTTGAAGAGGGTGACCGAGCGATCGGTGCCCGCGCCCGCCAGGATGCGCCCCGCCGGCAAAAATCTGTGACCCGCCAGCGCGCGCGCGAAATCCATCGCGACGGATGCCCGGTTCTCAGGCTTCTCGGCCTGCGCCGCGGCGATGGCGACGCGCGCGAAGGTGTCGGCCACGTCGCCATCCACGGGCGTGCCGTCCGGCTGTTTCAGCCGGTACTTCATGTCCCAGATCTGGCGGGCAATGCCGGTCATGGCGCCATCGTACATCGCCGGGTTGAGCCTTTGGTTGCGGGCTCACGAATATAGTGATTCCCGCGCCGAAAAACAGGTTTTGTTCGTTAATTGTTCTGCCCGGTAAAGATCAGCTTATGCCCTTGGCGGTAAACGCCCTTCTGCCTTCGTCAACCAGCTTTCGCGTCGCGCCCTCGATCCGGTCCTGCAACAGGGCCATGAACGCCTGCCGCTTAAGCCCGGGCGGGATGGGGTCGAGGAATTCCAGCACCATGGTCCCCGGCTTCTTGAAGAAGCCGAGCGCGCCCGTCCAGAACAGGCCCGAGTTCAGCGCCACGGGATAGCAGGGCGTGTCGAGCTGGCCGTAGAGCGCGGCCACGCCGGGCTTGTAATCGGGCGGATCGTCCGGCTCGTGGCGATGGCCTTCGGGGAAGATCAGCACGCTGCGGCCCTTTGCAAAGGCTGCGCGCGCCTCGGTGGCCATCTTGCGCAGGGCGCTGGCGTGGCCGCCGCGGTCGATGGCGATGATGCCCGCCTTGGCGATGTACCAGCCGTAGAACGGGATGCGCAGCAGCTCGCGCTTGAGCACGGCGGCGGGCGCGTAGACCGCGAGGTAGATCGCCATCGTGTCCCACATGCTCATGTGCTTGGAGGCGATGAGCGCGCCATGCGCTGGCGGCGTGCCGCGGATCTCGAAGGTCTGGCCGGCCAGCACGCGCGCACCGAAGAACACCGCGCGCGACCAGAAGCGCGACGCGGCGATCACCGCGGCAGGCGGCATCAGCAGCGTCGGCAGCGCGCCGATGAAGACGGCCGCAGATACCGTGACGAAGTAGATGAAGAAGAGGGTGGAGCGGAAGATGACCATGGCGGGCCGCGGAAAAGCCCGCCGATATTGGGGCAGGACGCTCCGTTTGTCATCCGCCGGCGCCTACCGGCCAGCCGTCATCCGCCGGCGATCTTGGGCTCGCGGCTTCCGCGGGCGGCGGGCGCGGGCTTGGGCGCCAGCACATGGGCGATGGCCACGCTGGCGAGGTACTTGGTGTACTCCGCCTGCAGCACGCGCAGCGCGCGCGGGTCGCGCCACCATTCGTGGAGGTCGATGCCTTCGGGCTCGACGGGATAGGGCCTGATCCTCACGCCCGGCATGCGGCTGGAGAATTCCTCCAGGCTGCGCGGCATGTGATAGGTCGCGGTGACGAGCGCGATGCTCCTGTAGTGATGCCGCTGCACCCACTCCGCCGCCTCCTCCGCGTTGCCGTGCGTGTCGGCGGCCTCGAAGCCGAGATCGGCGCAGCAATCGAACCGCGGCCCGCCATGCAGGAGCGATTTCAGTTCGGGCTTGGTGGTCTGCATCGCGACGCCGGAGATGAGAAGCCGCTTGCCCACGCCGCGCTCGAACAGCGCCACTGCCGTGTCGAGCCGCGCGCCGCCGCCCGTCAGCGCCACGATGGCATCGGGCCTTCCGGGCGTCGACGGCGCCTCGGGCAGGCTCGCCGCGAACACGACGAAGCCCACGCAATAAAGCGCAAGGACGACGGCGATGGTCGTGAAGAAGACCTTCATGCCCGAATCTCCAGGACGCCAAGTCTATCCGACAAATCGTTTACATTGTGGCAGGCCCGGAAATACGGGCTTTCCCAGGTTCAATAGATGTTCCGCAGCGCCGCCAGCACCGATATCCGCGCGGTCGCGAGCGCAATCAGTCCCGACGTAACGGGTACGCACAGGAGCCATAATAGTTCCACCGGCTTGAGCGCGAGCGGCGGCAGGAACGGTACCGCTTCCACGTTCGCGAATTCGAGCCCGCGCGCCACCGCGAAGAGGATGGCCGCGAGCCCCGCGCCCGCCAGCGACGCCCCCATCACCGAAAGGAAGTAGTGCCGCTCGAAGGCGCGCGCGATGAACCCGGATTGCGCGCCCATCTGGTGCAGCAGCGTCACGATGTCGTGATGCGCCTCAAGGCCCGCGCGCGTCGCGAACGCCACCGTCGCCGCCGTCGCCACCGCGATCAGCGCCAGCACCGCATAGGCCGACCAGATCAGCGTGTCCGACAGCGCGCGCAGCCGCGAGATCCAGTGCGCATGATCGTCGAGCAGCGAATCCGGCGCCGCCGCCTTCAGCCGCGCCGACAATGCGCTCATGTCCACGCGCGCGCCGGGCACGATCTCCGCATCGATCAGGCGCGGCAGCGGCAGCTCGTCCACCAGCGCGCCCTTGCCGAGCCAGGGCTCGACGAGCTTCTCGGTCTGCGCCTGCGACAGCGGCGCGGAATGCGCGATGCCCGGCGTGGATTCCAGAATCGCCATTGCCGCGCCGGTCTCGCGCGCCAGCACCGGCCCGGGATCGCCCGTTGCAGGCGGCACGATCTGGACGGTGATGTGATCGGCCAATCCCGCGCGCCAGCCTTCCGCCGCGCGGCTGGCGATGAGCGAAGCGCCCAGCGACAGCGCCGCCAGGAACGCCATGATGGCGATCACCACGTCGAGCGGGGCGGCGCCCTGCTCGCGCGGCAGGATGCGGCCGGGGCGCGGAAGCACGCTCGCGAAGCTCTCGCTCATGTCCGCCCCGTCCTGAGCTCGATCAGCCGGCCGTCCACCAGCCGCATCTCACGCGCCTTGCTGCGCTCGATCAGCGAACGGTCATGGGTGGCGATGAGCACGGTGGTGCCGAGACGATTGAGCTCGCCGAAGAGCCGGATGAGCCGTTCGCCGATGTCGGCGTCGACATTGCCGGTGGGCTCGTCGGCGAGCAGCAGGTCCGGCCGCGCCACCACCGCGCGCGCGATGGCCACGCGCTGCTGCTCGCCACCCGAGAGCGTGGCGGGCTTGGCGTGCATGCGGTCGCCCAGCCCCACCCAGGTGAGCAGCTCCTCCACGTCGCGGTCGTAATCGTCGGCGCGCCCGCCCGCGAGCCTGAGCGGCAGCGCCACATTGTCGAAGGCCGAGAGATGGGCGAGCAGCCGGAAATCCTGGAACACCACCCCGATCCGCCGCCTGAGCGCCGGAAAGGCCTTGCGCCTGAGGCTGGCCAGTTCCTCGCCGAACAGCGTGATCAGCCCCCGGCTCGGCGGCTCGGCCAGGTACATGAGTTTGAGCAGGGTGGTCTTGCCCGCGCCCGAGGGGCCGGTGAGGAAGGTGAAGGAGCCCGCGTCCAGCCGGAACGTCACGTCGCGCAGCACTTCGGGGCCGGGCCCATAGCGCATGCCGACGTTCTCGAAGCGAACCATGCGGCGAGGAGTAACACGATTTCCGCCGGGTTCCAGCGCTTGCGATATTGCGATCTCGCCGCCATTAAGCCAATTTTGTGCGAGTCACGCGCAAGCTCGAAAAATGATCCTGACCTGCCCGCAATGCGCCACGCAGTACCGGGTGGACGCGGCAAAGTTTCCGGCCGGCGGCCGCACGGTCCGTTGCGCCAAATGCGGCCATAGCTGGCATCAGGACGCGCCGGCCGAGGACGCGGCCGCAGCACCCGTGCCTCGGCCCGAGCCGCGCCCGGCTCCCGTCTTCCACGCGCCGGAACCCGAGCCGGAACCCGTGCCGCCGCGCCGCGCGGTTTTCGTGGCGCCCGCCGCGGAACGCATCGCCGGACCGGCGCCGGAATTCACCTCTGCGTCCGCGCCCAGACGCGGCTCCTGGCTCGGGCGCATCGGGCTCGCCTTCGGCTGGCTTGCGCTCGTCGGCGCGGTCCTGGTCATCGGATTTGCCGCGGTCACATACCGCGCCCTGGCCGTGCAGGCCTGGCCGCGCTCGGCCTCGCTCTACGCCGCGCTCGGCATGAAGGTGAACACGCTGGGCTTCCTGGATGTGACGCATGCCCAGGAGACGGAGGACGGCCAGGCCGTGCTCGCCATCAAGGGCAAGCTCGTCAATCTCAGCGGCCATCCGATCGCGGTGCCGCGCATAGAAGTGCGCCTCACCGATTCCGGCAACCGGGAGGTGCTGCGCAAGAGCTTCGCCGCGGGCGTCGCCGAACTCGCGCCCGGCCAGATCGCGACTTTCCTCGCCCGGCTCTCCAGCCCTCCCGCCGCCGCCCGCCACATGGAGCTGCGTTTCGCCGCGCAATAGCGGAGGGACGGCCGCAAATGGCGCGATCCATCCTTATATACTGTTCGCGAATCCGGCGGAGCCACGCATGTCCAGATATATCGAATCGTCATTGGGCCAAGGCGAGACGCTCGTCGCCAAGGCCCACTTCCACTGGTCCTATGCGCTCAAGGCCTGGGCGGCCCTGATCTTCCTGGGCTGGGCCATCATCGGCATCATCATCTTCGCGCGGATGATGATCCGGCGCTCCACTACCGAGATCGGCGTCACCACCCACCGCTTCGTGGAAAAGACCGGCTGGATGAGCCTGCACACCAACGAGGTCGCGCTGCCCAACATCGAGGGCGTGAAGGTGGAGCAAGGCTTCTGGGGCCGCATGCTGGGCTACGGCCACCTGCGCATCGAAGGCACGGGCGTGGACGCCGTCGAGGTCCCGAACATCGCCAACCCCGTCGCCTTCCGTGCCGCCATCGAAACGGCGAAATCCGGCGCCGCGCGTTAGCATGGGCATGAGCCGCCTGCTGCGTCCGGCATTGCTCGCCATCGCGCTCCTGCCCGTCGTCGCCCATGTCGCGGTGCTGCGCGCAGGCTTCCTCAGGCCGGCTTGAACGGCTAGGCTTTCGGAGCTGCCTTCGGGGGGACAAGATGAAGATGATCGCAACGCTGGCCGCTGCCGCCGTCATGGCCGCGACCGCCGCCCATGCCGCGGGGAACCCTGCCGCCGGCAAAGACGTGTTCGCGCGCTGTGCCATATGCCATTCCAGCACCAAGGGCGCGCCCGCGCGCATCGGGCCGAATTTGTGGGGTGTCTCCGGCCGCAGGGCTGCCACGCAGCCGGATTTCTCCTATTCCAGCGCCCTGAAGAGTTCCGGCATCACCTGGACCGACGCGAATCTCGACAAATGGATCACCTCGCCCGGACAGATGGTCCCCGGCAACCGCATGGCCTTCGCCGGCATCTCCAGCGCCCAGCAACGCGCCGACCTGATCGCCTATCTCGACACACTGAAATAGCCGCATCCGGCTTTGCGATTGCAACCGGCTCGCATCTCGTGAGGCGCGGCCATTTGGCCGCGTTGCAAATCGTCCAGATTGAGGTGCCTCAAAGCGTCGGCGCCCGCGCGCCCTAGCATGTCCGAAGCGGCCGGAAATCCGGCCGGCAATGTCGGAGGGCGATATGCGCGCGATGGTGACGGCGATGGTGTTCGCGGCGGCCGCCGCGGCGTGGCCCGTCGGCGCCTCCGCCGTGCCGGCCTTCGCGGAGCAGACGGGCCAGCCCTGCAGCGCCTGTCACGTCGGCGGCTTCGGGCCGCAACTCACGCCTTTCGGCCGCCAGTTCAAGCTTAACGGCTACACCATGCGCGCGGGCGACAGCTTTACCAATCCGCTGTCGGCGATGGCGGTGGTCTCCTATGTCCACACGCTGAGCGACCAGCCTTCGCCGCCCGCCTCTCACTACGCCGTCAACGACAACACCACGCTCGACCAGGCGAGCCTGTTCGTGGCGGGCGGCGTCGGCGATCATTTCGGCGGCTTCACGCAATGGACCTATGACGGCGTCGGCCGCGCGTTCTCATGGGACAATCTCGACCTGCGCGCCGTCGACAATGTGACGCTGGACGGCAACGACGTGCTCCTGGGCGTGAACGTCAACAACGCGCCTGCCGTGCAGGATGCGTGGAACACGCTGCCCGCCTGGGGCTATCCCTACACCGGCTCCGATCTGGCGCCCGCGCCGGGTGCGGGCACCGTCATGGACGGCGCGCTCGCGCAAGGCGTGCTGGGCGCCAGCGCCTACGCCAACTGGAATTCGTCGCTCTACACCGAATTCGGCCTCTACTGGACGCCGTCGCGCGGCTTCCTGAGCGCCATGGGCGTGGACCGCGCGGATGTGGGCCTGATCAGCGGCGCGGCACCCTATGCGCGCATCGCATGGCAGAAGGATTATGGCGAGCAGAATTTCGAGATCGGCGCCTTCGGCCTCTTCCCCAACATCTATCCCGGCGCCGACCGCAGCGCCGGCACGACGGATCGCTACAGCGACGTCGGGCTGGACGGCTCCTACCAGTTCACCGGCGACGAGACGGACACCTACACTCTCAACGTCCGCTACACCCATGAAGACCAGACACTGGATGCCAGCGCGGCGCTCGGCGCCGCCGCGCATGCCGCCAATCACCTGGACGAGTTCAATCTCGACGCATCGTATTACTGGCACAACGAGATGGGTGGCACGATCGGATTCTTCGACATTGCCGGTTCGCGCGACACCCTGTTCTATGCGGACAATCGCACCTTCAGGCCCGACAGCCAGGGATTGTCGTTCCAGGCGGACTACACGCCCTTTGGGGGCCCGGACGCGCCGCTCGGCGGCCGCTTCAATCTGCGCGTCGGCGTGCAATACGTCGCGTACACCAAGTTCGACGGCGCCAGCTCCAATTACGACGGCCTCGGCCACGGCGCGTCCGACAACAACACGCTGCGCGTGTTCCTCTGGACGGCGCTTTGAAGCCGCCGGACGGGGGTGGAAGCACCAGCGACATCACGCCCGTCCCGCGACCCGTGCCAGTTGCGGCCTGCGGCGGAACGACGCAGTTTGGCGAATATGCCGCACTGCAACAGGGAAATCCCGGATTTAACCCCGCCCGAAAAAGGCCCATGCCGGGCCGTGAAGTTTCGTTGACAGGCCGGGAGTCCCAGTCCTAGTTTTTGCGCCGCACAAAGAGCGGCGAGAGGGGCCCCAAAGCGCAACGGCGCGCCGCGGGGATAAAAGGCCGCCTTTCGGAAGGCACTCGGAACAGCATGAAGGTCATCGTCCCCGTCAAACGGGTGATCGACTACAACGTGAAGGCCCGCGTGAAGGCGGACCAGAGCGGCGTCGATCTCGCCAATGTCAAAATGTCCATGAACCCCTTCGACGAGATCGGCGTCGAGGAAGCGATCCGCCTCAAGGAGAAGGGCAAGGCGAGCGAGATCATCGCCGTCTCCATCGGCCCGGCCCAGGCCAGCGAGACCATCCGCACCGCGCTCGCCATGGGCGCGGACCGCGGCATCCTGGTGAAGACCGACGGCGAGGTGGAACCCCTGGCGGTGGCCAAGATCCTCAAGGCCATCTGCGAGGCCGAGCAGCCGGGCCTGGTCATCACCGGCAAGCAGGCCATCGACGACGATTCCAACCAGACCGGCCAGATGCTAGCCGCGCTTCTGGGCTGGCCGCAAGCGACCTTCGCGCACAAGCTCGAGATGGGTGACGGGAAGGCCGACGTCGAACGCGAAATCGACGGCGGCCTTCAGACCATCGAGGTCAAGCTTCCCGCCGTCGTGACCACCGATCTTCGGCTCAACGAGCCGCGCTACGCCTCGCTCCCCAACATCATGAAGGCCAAGAAGAAGCCCATCGACGAGAAGACCCCCGCCGATTACGGCGTGGACGTCACCCCCCGGCTCAAGGTGCTCAAGGTCACCGAGCCGCCCAAGCGCACGGCCGGCATCAAGGTCAAGACCGCCGCCGAACTCGTCGACAAGCTCAAGGAAGCGGGAGCGTTCTGATGGCGTCGCTGGTGATCGCCGAACATGACGGCAAGACTCTCAAGGACGCGACCGCCAAGACCGTGACGGCGGCGGCGCAAATCTCCTCCCCGGTCCATGTGCTCGTCGCCGGCTCCGGCATCGGCGCGGTGGCCGAGGCGGCCGCCAAGCTCGCGGGCGTGGAAAAGGTGCTGGCGGCGGACGACGCGATCTACGCCAGGATGGTCGCCGAGCCGATGCAGGCGCTGATCCTCTCGCTGGCGGACAAATACGACGCGATCCTCGCCCCCGCCACCACCAGCGGCAAGAACGTCATGCCGCGGGTGGCCGCCATGCTCGACACCCCGCAGATCTCGGAGATCCTCAAGGTGGTGTCGCCCGACACCTTCGAGCGGCCGATCTATGCCGGCAATGCCATCGCCACGGTCCAGGCGCCTGCGGGCAAGAAGGTCATCACGGTGCGCACCACCGCCTTCAAGGCAGGCGAAGGCGCGGGCTCCGCAGCGGTCGAGAGCGTCAACGCCGCGGGCGATCCCGGCCTCTCCAAATTCGTCTCCGAGGAACTGTCCAAGTCCGAGCGTCCCGAGCTGACCTCGGCCAGGATCGTGATCTCGGGCGGCCGCGGCATGCAGTCCGGCGAGAATTTCCACCTGCTCGACAAGATCGCCGACAAGCTGCACGCCGCCGTCGGCGCGTCGCGCGCGGCGGTGGACGCGGGCTTCGTGCCCAACGACTACCAGGTGGGCCAGACCGGCAAGGTCGTGGCGCCGGAACTCTACATCGCGGTCGGAATCTCCGGCGCGATCCAGCATCTGGCCGGGATGAAGGACTCCAAGATCATCGCCGCCATCAACAAGGACGAGGAGGCGCCGATCTTCCAGGTCGCCGATTTCGGCCTCGTCGCCGACCTCTTCAAGGCGCTGCCGGAGATGGAGCAGGAACTGACGCGGCTCGGGTATTAGGAGCGCAGCCCCCACGAAGCGGCAGGCTGCGCGGTCAGGTAAAGGCGCCGCAAGGAGCAAGTAAGGCATGAGTATCGAACGCATCGGTGTGATCGGCGCAGGCCAGATGGGCACGGGCATCGCCCATGTGCTGTCGCTCGCCGGCATGGACGTCGTGCTGGAAGACGTGAACGGCGACGCGCTGAAGAAGGCTGTCGGCCAGATCGAGAAGAACATGCACCGCCAGGCGGCGCGCGGGCTCATCAAGGACGACGCCATCGCGTCTGCGATCGGGCGCATCCATCAATCGCAGAACCTCGACGACATGAAGGACCGCGACCTCGTCATCGAGGCCGCCACGGAAGACGAGGCCACCAAGCGCAGGATCTTCCAGGATCTGTGTCCGCGGCTGCCCAAGAACACGATGGTGGCTTCCAATACCTCGTCGATTTCCATTACGCGGCTGGCGGCCTCGACCGACCGGCCGGAGCATTTCATCGGGCTTCACTTCATGAACCCGGTGCCGATGATGAAGCTGGTGGAGGTCATCCGCGGCATCGCCACCGACGATTCCACCTTCCAGGCCGCGCTCGAAGTGGTCCGCAAGGTCGGCAAGACGGCGGCCTATGCCGAGGACTTCCCGGCCTTCATCGTCAACCGCATCCTGATGCCGATGATCAACGAGGCGGTCTATACGCTCTACGAGGGCGTCGGCAACGTCGATGCCATCGACACATCCATGCGGCTGGGCGCCAACCATCCGATGGGCCCGCTGCAGCTCGCTGATTTCATCGGGCTCGACACCTGCCTGAGCGTGATGCAGGTGCTCTACGAGGGCCTGGCGGATTCCAAGTACCGTCCGTGCCCGCTGCTGGTGAAATATGTCGAGGCCGGCTGGCTCGGCAAGAAGACCGGCCGCGGCTTCTACGACTACCGCGGCGAACATCCGGTGCCGACGCGGTAATCCGCTAGTTCCAAGCCATACTTGAGGCGCGGGTCCTGCCCGCGGGTTTGCGCCCGGCCTTCCATGCCCTCGGTCCGGCCTTATATTCGCCGGAAGTACTATCCCGGGGGCCAGGATGCAGCCGCGTTCCGGCGCGTCGCAGATCGTTCGCGCCGTCGTCATCGTCGCCGTCGCGCTGGCGCTTGCCTTCGGCGTCCCGCCTTTGCTGCGCGCGCTCAACCTGCACGACTGGTCGAAACAGACCCTCGGCCAATACGGATTCTACGAGCTCTATATCGCCTGCGGCTTCGGCCTAGTCGTCGTCTCCGCGATGGCGATGTGGCGCGCCGGTCTGCCGGCGGCGTTGCGCGAACTGGGTATCGCCGAACTGTCGCCGCTGGGATGCGTCTGCTGCCTCGGCGCCATCGCCGTGGCCTTTGGCGTGCTGCTCTATGCCGGCGCGAAGTGGACGCCGCAGCCCTGGGACTCGCTCCTCGTTTTCTGCTTCATCGGTCCCTTCGTGGAGGAAGTGCTGTTCCGCGGCTTCATCTTCCGCCAGCTGCGCCACTGGGTGGGCGTGCCGTTCTGGATCGCGGCCGTGATCTCCTCGTTGCTCTTCGGCGCCGGCCATTTCGACCAGGGCCACTCGCTCGCCGACGCGGCGATGAACAGCACCATCACCTTCGCCGGCGGGGTCCTGTTCTGCTGGCTGGTCGAGCGCTGGGGCTCGATCTGGCCCGGATTCGTCATTCACGCAGGCCTCAACTTCCTGTGGTCGGTCTACACCTTGGGCGACAACGCCGTCGGCGGCGCGATGGGCAACGTCGCGCGCGTGGCCACGGTCATCGTGGCGCTCGTGCTCACCCGGCTGTTCGCCCCCGGCGGCGCCTTGACGGCGGAATCCCCACGACCCTCCGCGCATTGAACGGCCCCGGGGCGTCGCGCACGATCGCTGCGCCCCGTGCCACCTTCGCAACGCAATGGGCGCGGGGAGCCTTCATAAGCCCAGCACTGCGCGCAACGCGCGCCGGACCACGGTGCGGTCGGCAGGCGAAAGCGCGCCGATGCGTCGCGCGATCAGTCTGTTGTCGAGCGTGAAAAGCTTGAAGCGCACGACGGAGGGATGAGAGAGTCCGCAACTCGCCAGATCGGACAATGCGACGTCGCTGGGCCAATGGCTTGCGGCTGCCGTCGTGATCATCGCGAAGACGGTCTGCCCGCTCGCCGCATTTGCCGCGCGGGTGGAGAGCGTGAGCGCCGGGCGCGGCTTGGAGCGGGCCACGTCGGTGAAGGGAAACGGGACGACGGCGACGTCGTCCCCGTCACAGATCGTCATAAGCCGCCGCGTCCTCGGGGCTGTCCCATTCCGACAGCGTGGCTTCCAGCGATTTCAAATAGGCGCGATCCAATTTCTCGGCGCGGGCGAGCGTCACCCTGCCCTTGGCGATGCGGTAGACCAGCATGTCCCCCGGCCTGGCGCCGAGCGCCTGTCGTACCTCTTTGGGCACCGTGGTTTGCGATTTTTGCGTCAACTTGCTGAATACGGCATTCATGGCCATCTCCTTGCCCCCTTACAGTAAGGCAACAATGGCGCATTGACAACGGGCTGCGCCGAAAGGTCCTCTCGTGCGTTTTCGCGCCATAGGGTGCAATTCGCCATGACCGATTCCGACGGCCTCCCCGTCCCGCGGCGCTACTGGGCGATCGCCACGCTGGCGCTGGGGATCACCATGGCGGTGATGGATTCGGCCATCGCCAACGTGGCGCTGCCCACCATCACCCGCGATTTCCACATCGATCCGTCCTTCTCGATCTGGATCGTCAACGGCTACCAGCTCGCCATCACCATCTCGCTTTTGCCGCTGTCCTCGCTGGGCGACATCGTCGGCTACCGGCGCATCTACCTGGCGGGGCTGGCGCTCTTCACCCTCGCCTCGCTGGCTTGCGCGCTGTCGCACACGCTGGTCCTGCTCACCGCGGCGCGCGTGATCCAGGGCTTCGGCGCCGCCGCGATCATGAGCGTCAACACCGCGCTCATCCGCTTCATCTATCCGCATCGCGCGCTCGGCCGCGGGCTCGGCTACAACGCCATGGTGGTGGCGGTGTCGGCCGCGCTCGGCCCCACCATCGCGGCGGCCATCCTGTCGCTGGCGGCATGGCCGTGGCTCTTCGCCGTCAACGTGCCCATCGGCATCGTGGCCTGCATCGTGGGCCTGCGCTACCTGCCGCAGTCCCCGCGCGCCGGGCACGAGTTCGACCTCGCGAGCGCGGGCCTCAGCGCGCTGACCTTCGGGCTTCTCATCGCCAGCATCGACGCGCTCGGCCATGGCGAGGATTACGGATTCTTCCTGGCTGAGATCTGCGCCACCATCGCGCTGGGCTGGTTCCTGGTGCGCCGCCAGCTCGCGAGCCCGGCGCCGCTGCTGCCCGTCGATCTCATGCGCATTCCCATCTTCACCCTGTCGGTCGCAACCTCGGTCTCCTCCTTCGCCGGCCAGATGCTGGCGATGGTGTCGCTGCCCTTCTTCCTGCAGGAGGATTTCCACTACTCCGCGGTCCAGACCGGCCTTCTGCTCACGCCCTGGCCGCTTGCGATCATGGCCGCCGCGCCGCTGTCGGGCCGGCTGGCGGACCGCTATTCGGCCGGCCTTCTCGGCGGCATCGGCCTTGGCATCTTCGCCGCGGGGCTTCTCGCGCTCGCCTTCCTGCCCGTCCATCCCGGCTGGCTCGACATCGCCTGGCGCATGGCGCTGGCGGGCGCGGGGTTCGGGATTTTCCAGTCGCCCAACAACCGCGCCATGATCGGCGCCGCGCCCAAGGAGCGCAGCGGCGGCGCCTCCGGCATGCTCGGCACCGCGCGGCTTTTAGGCCAGACCACGGGCGCGGCCATCGTGGCGCTGCTGTTCTCGCGCGTGCCGCAGACGGCGACGACCGTGTCGCTGCTGATGGCCACGGGCTTCGCGCTGGTCGCCGCCTTCGTCAGCGTCATGCGCCTGTACGAGCCGCTGGCCGACGCGCGCAGCCGCGCCCCAAACCCGGAGGCCGACGCGACGCTGCACGCGGACCTGCTGCGCGGCCCCAGGCCGTGATCCCGCCCGGGCGAACCGATCGCGCGCCTGCCGCCGCCTGGCGCCGCCCGGGTTTCATCGGCCCTTCCCGAGGGCGGCGGAGGGCGTGGGCGCGGTCCGGGCGCATCGCGCCGCCTGCCTCGACCTCCCGCATTCGAACCTCCGACGTTCGAGGGGGGAGGGCCGCCATCGGCCGCCTCTCGCCAACCGCCTGATCCGCCGGCAAATTCTCCCGGAGGTTGTTTTTGCGAATCCGCACCCTCCCCCCATCCGCCGCAACTTCATTGTTCCTGCTACCCATCAAACCGCCTTCCTTCCGGGCACTAAGACGCCGGAGCCGGGATTGCCCTCCCCGCTGGCCTCACGCGCAAATTGTAGGGAACTTATAGAGAACAAATGGCTGGCTGTCAAGCCGCCCGCGCCCCGCGCCCGTCTGGCGCGCCGCGCGCAGCCGCGTCGCGCGGTCCGCTATCCGAAGGACCGCCTCGCCCGCGACAAAGGCGGGCGCTACTGGAGGACAGATTCGCGCCGCGCGGGCGTTCCTACGCTGTCCGCCGAGGACTTGGCGAAGAAGGCGAAGGTGGGTGTGCAGACGGCCCACCGCGCCGAGCGCGAGGATGGCGTGCCGAACATGCTGGCGGGGAATATGGAGGCGACCCAGCGGACGTTAGAGAAAGGCAGAGTTGAGCTTATAGCGAACGGCAATTCCGGATTGCTCTTCGATAAGAAGTAGCCGGACACCTCGTTTTAGAATTCGACGAACCAAGAGGGCTTCTCGTCAAACACGTAGATGTTGTCGAAGTTGGGTTTTCCCACTTCCGCAACTGCGGCCTGGACAATGGAAGTAAGATCAAAGTCGATCGCCGTCATGAAGTAGGAACGCGCGAAGATTAGTAATTCGCACCCCGTACCATCATAGTTTTTCTTATTTGAAAAGGTCGTACACAAGCCGCGAACGCAAGCTACGAAGTCATCTCGAGCATCCGCGACCAACGCCGTTCCACCTATCCGTTCACCTTTCCTGCGGAAGGGTCCAAACTCTGTAAGGACTCCACGGCGAGTCAGCTCTTCCATCGCTAGCCTATGATCATAACCTCCATTGACGCTTTCGGCGCGTTCGGGATTTGCGGTGGTAACCTGGAGCAACTTTTTTCCGCTTCCACCCCAAAGCTCAATGTCTATCGGACTTGGGCTTCCTTCCGGTGCCAAGCGAAATTTTGACTCATCGGAGATGGCTTTGTGATCTGCAAACAACATAAGCGGATAGGTTTCTTCGCGTACCTTAACCCATCGTTTGATTTCACCCTTCGGAACGCGCCATTCATCACTAAGCTGCAGATCGCTTTGCCTTGCTAGCAAAAGATCTTTCTCGAAGCGTCTAAGCTCCCCTATCGAGAAAACCTGCTCCCTCCTGAAGGGAAAGCGGATTGCATCAGCGGCTAACATACGGGCTCTCACTCCGCCGCCGCGCGCGTCAGCGCGCCGGCGTCGCGGAGCTCCATGTAGAGATTGATGGCGTCGATGTCGTAGCCATTCGGCCAGGTCGGCACGCCGTCTTCCAGAAACACGCGGGCGAAGAATTCCGGCGACTTCAGCGGTTCGACCATGGGGCCGCCTTCAGCGAGGATATCGGCGAAATCGCGCACGCCCTCGCTGCCGTCCGTGAACTGGACCCAAAGCCTGTGCCCGTCCACGGCACGGACCTTGAGCACGTCCACCATCGGGAAGTCAGCCTTGGCCATCGGGACCTGCGATCCTTTCCAGCGGTATGCCCGCCGCCGCGCGCCGCCAATTTTCTGCCAATTCGGCTTGCCGCGCCAGTGCCCATTCGCGGACGATCCGCGCCGCCATCGGCGGGAGCCGCCCCCGGATGACCTCGCCATCCGCGATGCGGATCATGGCCCTGGCCCGGCCATACTTCACATGAAAATGCGGCGGGTTGTGGTCTCGCCAGTACATCGAAATGGCGATCCCGTAGAAATAGGCGACAGTCGGCATGGCGCGGCCCCGGCGGTGCGCTCGCGAGCCTGTCTCTGTAACGGCGGCGTTGTCCAGCGCGGCCTACGCCAGCTTCCCTGGATAGCGCTGGATCAGGGCCTGCATCTTCTGCGGCAGCTGGGCGACGTTGTATTCGCGGTCCCAGGCGAGCGACGCTTCGGCGAGGATCTTTTCGCGGATCTCCGGCGTCAGCGCGGGCCAGGCGGCGAGGACGCCGCTGCCCAGCCGGCGGACGAGGCATTCGTCCTCGCTGGGATACTTGAAGACCTTCTTCTGCGCGATCGCCATCGGGGCGCCTTTCGGGTTGTCGGAGGCCGTCTTCTTGATCGTGTCATGGCCCGCGAATGCGGGCCATCCAGGTGACGCGCGAACCATTGTGCAGAACCCACCTGGGCGGCCCGCCCGGCGTGCCTTGCACGTCAATACAACGTTTGCGCGCAACGCGCGCGGGCGGGCCGTGACACCGGAGGGGTTTATGCGCGCCGCGTTCGCGCCCCTCGCGCGTAACGTCCGTTACCGCTGGCGCGCTTTCCGGGCGGCGTAGCGCTTGTCGCGGGCGTCCTTCTGGGCGGCGAGGAGGTCGGCCAGCGACTTCATGTGCTCGGCGTGGGCGCGGGTGCGCTCTTCCTCGGCGGCGCGCTCGGCCTCGAGGCGGGCGATCTCCACGGCTTGAAGTTCGGCCTTCTCGCGCGCCAGGCGCGCTTCGCGCTCGACGCGGCGGGCTTCCTCGCGGGCGGCGCGCTCGGCGGCGATCCTGGCGCGCTCGGCGTCGCGCTGCGGGCGGGTGGCTTCGAGTTCCTGCAGCCGCGCGCGGGCGCGCGCGAGCTGGGCGGCGCGGGACCTGGCGGAGTCCTGCTGGCGGTCGGAGAAGTTCTTCGGGTTGGAACGCATGCGGGTCGGTGGGTCCTTTTTCGGTTGGTGCGGGCGGTGAGGTTCCCCCCACCCGAAAAACGCATTCGCGTTTTTCGACCTCCCCACGAGGGGGAGGTTGGGCTTCTTCAATTGTCCAGGAAGCTGCGGAGCTTTCGGGAGCGGGACGGATGCTTCAGCTTGCGCAGGGCCTTGGCTTCGATCTGACGGATGCGCTCGCGGGTGACGGAGAATTGCTGGCCGACTTCCTCCAGCGTGTGGTCGGTGTTCATGCCGATGCCGAAGCGCATGCGGAGCACGCGCTCCTCGCGCGGGGTCAGCGTGGCCAGCACGCGCGTGGTGGTCTCGCGCAGATTGGCCTGGATCGCCGCGTCGATGGGCAGGACCACGTTGGGGTCCTGGATGAAGTCGCCGAGATGCGAATCCTCCTCGTCGCCGATGGGCGTCTCGAGGCTGATCGGCTCCTTGGCGATCTTGAGGACCTTGCGCACCTTCTCCAGCGGCATGGCGAGGCGCTCGGCCAGCTCCTCCGGCGTCGGCTCGCGGCCGATCTCGTGCAGCATCTGGCGGGAGGTGCGCACCAGCTTGTTGATGGTCTCGATCATGTGGACCGGGATGCGGATGGTGCGCGCCTGGTCGGCGATCGAGCGGGTGATGGCCTGGCGGATCCACCACGTCGCGTAGGTCGAGAATTTGTAGCCGCGGCGGTATTCGAACTTGTCGACCGCCTTCATCAGGCCGATGTTGCCTTCCTGGATGAGGTCGAGGAACTGAAGCCCGCGGTTGGTGTATTTCTTGGCGATGGAGATCACCAGCCTGAGATTGGCCTCGATCATCTCCTTCTTGGCGACGCCGGATTCGCGCTCGCCCTTCTGCACGGTCTGCACGATGCGGCGGAATTCGGTGATCGACTGGCGCATCTCCTGCGCCAGCGTCTGGATCTCGTCGCGGTGCTGCTTCACGCGCTCGCGCTCGTCGGCGATGAAATCGTGCCAGCCGGCGCGGGTCAGCCGGCCGACGCGCCGCGCCCAGTTGGGATCGAGCTCGTTGTTGAAATGCTCCTTGAGGAAGTCCGCGCGGTCCACGCCATGGGCTTCGGCGAGGCGCAGGAGGCGGCCCTCCAGCGACACCAGCCGCTTGTTGATGCCGTACATCTGGTCGACGAGAGCTTCGATGCGGTTGTTGTTGAGCTTGAGGCTCTTGACGAGATCCATGGTCTCGTTGCGCAGCTTCTTGAAGCGGCGCTCCTGGCTCGTCGACAGCTCGTCGGCGCCCAGCGCGGCCTCGACGCTGGCGTCCTGCAGCTTGCCGAGCTTCTTGTAGAGGCTGGCGATCTGGTCGAGCGTCTCCAGCACCTGCGGCTTCAGCGCGGCTTCCATGGCGGAGAGGGGAAGATTGCCCTCGTCCTCGTCGGCCTCTTCGCTGGCGGCGTCGGCCTGGGCGGCGGCCTCGGCGGGATCGACGTCCTCGCCGGCGGGCGCGCGCGCGGCGGGCGGCGGGGCCTCCGGCCTGGGCGGCTCGGGCTTCCTGAATTCCGGCCGCGCGACGTCCTTCTGGGCGGGCGGCAGCGCCTGGCCGTTCACCACCGCGGTGCCGTTGATGGCGGCGATGATGGAGGCCGGCTGCTGCAGCGGCTTGCCGTCCGGCCCCACGGGCGGGGGCACGTTGGGCTGGCCGTCGGGGCCGGCGCCGTACATGGCCTCGAGGTCGATGATGTCGCGCAAGAGGACCTTGCCGTCGTTGAGCTCGTCGCGCCACACGGTGAGCGCCTCGAAGGTGAGCGGGGATTCGCACAGGGCGCCGATCATCAGCTCGCGCCCGGCCTCGATGCGCTTGGCGATGGCGATCTCGCCCTCGCGGGAGAGAAGCTCCACCGACCCCATCTCGCGCAGGTACATGCGCACCGGATCGTCGGTGCGGTCGTACTGCTCTTCCTTCTCGGAATCGACGGTGGCGACGGCCTTGCCGCCCGCGGCGGCGGGGACCGCGCCCTCCTGGCCCTCTTCCTGCTCCTCGCTCTCGATGACGTTGATGCCCATTTCGTTGAGCATCGACATCGTGTCCTCGATCTGCTCGGAGGACACCTTCTCGGACGGGAGCACCTTGTTCAGCTCGTCATAGGTGACGTAGCCGCGCTGCTTGGCGCGGGTGATCATCTTGCGGACGCCGACGTCCGACATGTCGAGCAGGGGCGAATCCGCGTCGCCGGGCGGCTGGTCGCCCTCGCCGGGCTTGCCCTTGGCGGCCGGCTTGGCCGCGGCCTTGCCGTTGACCAGCACCTTGGCGGCTTCCGGCTGGCCCGGCTTCTTCGCCACGGCCCGGGGTTCGGGCTTGCCCTTCGCCGGCGCCACGGGCTTCAGCTGGAGCTTCTCCGGCTTCTTCGGCTCGGGCTTGGCCGGCGGCTTTTGGGGCGCGGCCTTCTTCACCGCGGCAGCCTTGGCGCTGGCGGGCCTGGCCGCCGGCTTCTTCGCCACCGGCTTGATCCTTGCCTGCGGCTTTGCCGCGATCCGGGATTTGGTCTTGCTTGCTGTCTTGGTCGGCACGCGCGTCACAGTCCGTTCAATGCGCCGGCCGGGGCCGGCAAGTCTCCCCACCTATACGCAAGATGGAGACGTTCAGCCTTCGTTCGAGCGGATGGAAAGGGCCTCGGCCCAGCTTTCCTCCGTCGCCTCGGTCTTGAAACGCTCCATGGCCCTGAGCCTTTCCGGCTCGAGTTCGGCGATATCCCGCAAATGCCGGGCGGCACCGAGCCACCTGGCCTCCACGTCCTCACCCAACCCTGCCGGAACGGGCTCGGCCGCCACCCGCGCCTTCAGGCGCTGGGTCAGCTCGGCCATGCCATGACGGACGAGATGGGCCTCAAGCCCCTGGTTTTCAAGCCTGGAGCCGGAGGCGGCGAGGTTTAGGAGTTCGTGACGGAACCTGTCAAGCAAAGGGTCCTGGAACGGCAGGGCCGCCAGAAGCTCGCCATGGGTGGCCGCGACCTCCGGATGCTGGAAGAGGATGACGACGAGTTCCAGCTCCTTCATCCGCCGCGCGCCCAGCCGGCCGGAGCGGGCGAGCAGGCTGTTCTTCACCTCGGACGAGACGGGTGCGAAGGGAGCGGGGCTGGATGCCGCGCCCACGAAGTCGCGCTTGTTGCGCCATTGCGGCGCGCCGGGCGCGCGTGGGGCGCGGCGCTTGAAGGCGTCGAACACCTTGTCGTCGAAATCCCGGCGGTAATAGTCGGCGATCTTGGGATCCTTGATCTCGCGCACGATCTCGCCCAGCGCGCGCTCGAGGCCCGCGCGCCGCTCCGGCGTGGAGAAATCCTTGCCCTCGGTCTCCACCCGCCACAGCACCCTGGCCAGCGGCTCGGCGGCATCGAGCGCCGCCTTCATCGCGGCGGGGCCCTCGCGCCGGATGAGGCTGTCCGGATCCTCGCCCGCGGGCAGGAAGGCAAAGCGCAGCGAGAAACCGGGCGCCAGCATGGGCAGCGCCAGCTTCGCCGCGCGCTGCGCCGCGCGCAAACCCGCCTCGTCGCCGTCGAAGGCCAGGATCGGCTCGGGCGCGGTGCGCCACAGCAGCTGCAGCTGGTTCTCGGTCAGCGCGGTGCCGAGGGGCGCCACCGCCGCCTCGAAGCCCGCGCGCACCAGCGCGATCACGTCCATATAGCCTTCGGCGAGGATGATCGTGCCGGATTTGAGCGCCGCGGGCCGCGCGGTGAAGAAATTGTAGAGCAGATGGCCCTTGGAGAAGAGCGTGGTCTCGCCGGTGTTGATGTATTTGGGCCTGGCGTCGGGCGAAAGTCCGCGGCCGCCGAACGCGATCACGCGCCCGCGCGGGTCGGCGATGGGAAACATCAGCCGGTCGAAGAAGAAATCGCGCGCCGGGCGGTCGTTGGCTACGCTGCCGCTAGCCAACTCCTGGGGCCGCACCAATCCCGCCGCGACCATGTCGTCCAGCGGGACATCCTTCGCATAGAGATGCGCCTTCAGTGCGTCGCCGGACGGCGCGTAGCCGAGGCGGAACTGCCTGGCCGCCGCGTCGCTGAGCCCGCGCGAGGCCAGATACGCGCGCGCTTCGGCGCCCGGCTTCGCGCGCAGCTGCTCCTCGAAGAAGGCGCACGCCGTCTCGACGACGTCGTAGAGCGATTTGCGCTTTTCCTCCCGCGCTTCGTCCTGCGGCGTCCATTTGGGAAGCTCCACGCCCGCCTCGCCCGCCAGCCGCTCCACGGCTTCGGGGAAGCTCAGGCCCTCGGTCTCCATCAGCCATTTGAAGGCGTCGCCGCCGGCGCCGCAGCCGAAGCATTTGAAGGCGCGCCGCTCGTTCTCCACCTTGAAGCTGGGCGACTTCTCCTTGTGGAACGGGCAGCACCCCCACATCACCCGGCCCTTGCGGGTGAGCTTCACCCGCCGCCCGACCAGCTGGACCAGGTCGGTGCGGCGCAGGATCTCGTCCAGGAGGTTGGGACCGTAGCGCATGGGCCTAATGTAGGGGCGGATGCGGGTTCGCGGTACGTGCCCGGAGGGAGGAAACGCCCAAATCCTTGTCCGCCCACAAATTTCTTCGCGGCGGCCCGCCCGGCCCCCCGGGGGAAGCCGCCCCGGAACTGGGAACCCGCAACGTTGCGTCAATTGCCGTTTGATTTGCGTTTATTCATATACTCGCAAGACGAATCAAGTCGAGACGGGTCATGCCGGAGGACAACCTGAATATAGACAGGGAATATCTCGACCCCGGCTGGCGGCTCCTGGACGCCACCCGCGAGCGGCTGCTCACCGTGCACACGCTGGAGGAGATCGTGGAGATCGTGCGCGCCACGGCCCGCGGCATCGTCAGCGCCGACGGCGCCTGCTTCGTGCTGCGCGAGGGCGACACGTGCTTCTATCTCGACGAGGACGCGATCTCGCCCTTGTGGAAGGGCCAGCGCTTCCCGCTGACCGCCTGCGTCTCCGGCTGGGCGATGATCGAGGGCAAGACCGCCGCCATCGACGACATCTCCACGGACGCCCGCGTGCCGCAGGACGTCTACCGCAAGACCTTCGTCAAGAGCCTGATCATGGCGCCGGTGGGCAACGCCGCCGCCATCGGCGCCTACTGGCGCGAACGCAGCGGCTTCTCCGGCCGCGAAGTGGCACTGCTGGAATCGCTGGCGCGCGCCGTGGACGGCGCGATGCGGGCGGCGAAGGCGGCGTAGCGGACTCTTCCTCCCCCGCGAGAGCGGGAGGAGGAAGCACTACTTCGCCGCGCCCAGCAATTCCTTCGCCAGCCCGCTGGCCTTGGCGAAATCCATCTGGCCGGCATAGCGCGCCTTGAGCGCGGCCATGAGCTTGCCCATGTCCTTCATCGAGGCGGCGCCCGTCTCGGCGATCGCGGCCCCGATGGCGGCCCTGGATTCCTCCGCCGACATCTGCCTGGGCATGAAGCCGCGGATGATGGCGATCTCTTCCTCCTCGGATTGCGCGAGTTCGGGCCGGCCGCCGGCCTTGTAGGCCGCGGCGGATTCCTCGCGCTGCTTGATCATCTTGGCGAGCAGGGCGAGCACGTCGTCGTCGGAGATGCCTTCGCGGCTGGTCTCGGTGCGGGCGGCGATGTCCTTGTCCTTGAGCGCGGCGAGCACCATGCGCAGGGTGGAGACGCGGCGATTGTCCCTGGCCTTCATCGCCTCCTTGAGCTGGCTGTTGAATCGGTCGCGCAGGCCCCCATTGCCTTGACCCATGGCGGTCTCCCTTTTTCGGACGCATTTCTATTCAACACTGGCCCTGTTCTCAATGCGGGGGGATGCCGTGTTGATCGCGAGCCTGGCGCTCGCCGCCGTGGTCTATGCCACGCCGCTTCCGGCCGGCAGCCCGGCGAGCCTGGCGCTTGCCTATGCCGACGCGCGGCGCGCGCTGGACGCCCATTCCGACGGCTTCTATCTCGACGACACCGCCGAAGGCCGCGAGGCGCTCGCGCATCGCTGGGAGGCGGGCGCGGCCTGGGCGGCGGCGGAGCTCGATGCCGATCCGGCCCTGACGCAGGACGAAGCCGCCACGGCCGCGCTGAACGTGGACCAGGATCTGACCCTGCTGCGGCTCGACGCCGATACCTGGCTCCTCGGCATGGGGCAGACCGAAGGCTCGTATGGCGCCTTTGCCATCCTGTCCCGCGCGAGCGGAAGGTTTCGCCCCGCCTGGACCATGTGGCGCGACGGCGCGGCGGATGCGCGCTTTCCGCTGCTCAGGGCGTGGAGCGTGAACGGCGCGCGCAACGGATGCCGCGCCGACAGCGGCGAGGGGCACGAAGCCGAATGCGGCCCCCTCTATGCCAGATTTGGCCTGCTCGCACCCGATGCGGCAGGGCATGAGCGCTTCTACGCCGATGCCGCATACGTCCAGGAGATGGGTGCGACGGTGGGCGGGCAGATGAGCGTGTGGCGCTGGGACGGCACCGGCGCGACGCCGCTCGTGGTCGACTTCTACGAATTCATGCTCGACCAGCCGGTCACCGTGCGGCCGGACGGCGCGTCGCTCAAGGTGCGCGAAAAGGAAGAGTTCAGGACCTTCTCCTCCTGCGGTGGGTGCATGGGCCGCCAGGTCGACCACATCTATGCCGTGACGCCGGATGGCTTGCGCGATCTGGGGCGGGTGAGCGTGACGCCGGAGCTGGACGCCATCGACGCGGCCTTCGACCGGCTGCACAGGAACCTGCCGGTGGACGAGCTCGCCGCGCCCAGGGCCGCCCGCGTCATGGAATCGATCCTGCGCAACACCAGCGAGCCCGGCGATTCGCCCGGCGACTTCCCGCTGGGCATGCTGACGGGCGATCTGATGCGGCGGGGCGCGCGCGGCGCTACGGAACTCTGCTTCTCCGCCGATTCGACGGACACGTACGTCTTCACGCTTCACGGGCGCGCGGGCCGCAGCTTCATCGCCGCGGTGCGCCGCGATCCCAGCGGCAAATGTCCCGGATTCCCGCACAATTGAGGCGCGACGCTCCAGGCGCGGCCCTTCGCCGCCGCGC
The DNA here is from genome assembly GCA_035499995.1 of Rhizomicrobium sp. Lineage (GTDB taxonomy): Bacteria > Pseudomonadota > Alphaproteobacteria > Micropepsales > Micropepsaceae > Rhizomicrobium. Next base: position 69,912 of record DATJXR010000017.1, read on the forward strand.
GCCGGCGCCGCTTGACCCGCCGGAGCGCGGTTTCTATTTTCCGCCAAATCCGAGGCCCTCCATGACCGACATCCGTTCCGCAACCGCCGCTCGCCCGGCGGCCGGTTTTTCGCGCACGGCAAATGCCCGCTCGGCAAGGCTGGTGCTGGCGGACGGGACGGTGTTCGAGGGCACGGGCTTCGGGGCGGCCGCCGAGGCGGTGGGCGAGGTCTGCTTCAACACCGCCATGACCGGCTATCAGGAGATCCTCACCGATCCGTCCTATGCCGGACAGATCGTGGCCTTCACCTTCCCGCATATCGGAATCGTGGGGACGAATTCCGAAGACATCGAAGCGCTGACGCCGGTGGTGCGCGGGGTGATCGTGCGGGCGGATTCCGGGCATCCCTCCAACTGGCGCGCGCTCGCCGCGCTGGACCGCTGGCTGGCGAGCCACAACATCCCCGGCATCGCGGGCATCGACACGCGCGCGCTGACCAACCGCATCCGCGAGCAGGGCATGCCGCATGGCGTGGTGGCGCACCGGCCCGGTGGCGCGTTCGATACCGGGGCGCTGGTTCGCGCGGCGAAGGAATTCCCGGGGCTCGTGGGCCTCGATCTCGCGAAGGACGTGACCTGCCGGCAGAGCTTCACCTGGCGCGAGACGCCGTGGACGCTGGGCGCGGGCTATGGCGAGCAGAAGGATCCCACCTGGCGCGCGGTGGTGCTGGACTACGGCGTCAAGCGCAACATCCTGCGCCAGCTGGCCGGCCACGGCGCGGAAATCACGGTGCTTCCCGCCGCGGCGACCTTCGAGGACGTGATGCGGCTTTCGCCGCACGGCGTGCTGCTCTCCAACGGGCCGGGCGATCCGGCGGCGACGGGGACTTACGCGATCCCCACCATCCGCAGGCTGGCCGATTCCGGCCTGCCGGTGTTCGGCATCTGCCTCGGCCACCAGATGCTGGGGCTGGCGCTGGGCGGAGTCACCAGGAAGATGGCCCAGGGCCATCACGGCGCCAATCATCCGGTGAAGGACGTGGAGACCGGCAAGGTCGAGATCGTGTCCATGAACCACGGCTTCACGGTGGATGCGGGCACGCTGCCCCGGGGCGTGAAGGAGACGCATGTCTCGCTCTTCGACGGCACCAATTGCGGGCTGCGGCTGGAAGGGGCGCCGGTGTTCAGCGTGCAGTACCACCCCGAAGCCTCGCCCGGGCCGATGGACTCCCATTACCTGTTCGGGCGTTTCGCCGCCGCCGCAAGGGCGCGGGCGTAACCTCCGGCGCGATCTTCGCGCGTCATCGCCCCCGCGAATGCCGGCGACCCAGCTTCCGCAACATCGGTCTTCGCGCCGCCCGGGTGGCCCCCATCCGCGGGCCATGACACAAATGGGCGGCAAAAACCGGGACGCACCCGGGAATATCCGGCGCCCTGCGGAGGTCTTGCATCCCGAATGGACGAGAGGCGCCGCAGATTCGAGGCGCAAGCCTTGCCGCACCTCGACGCGGCCTACAATCTTGCGCGCTGGCTGGCCCCCGCCCACGCCGACGACATCGTGCAGGACGCGATGCTGCGCGCCTTTCGTTCGTTCGACGGTTTCCGGGGCGCGGACGCCCGGCCCTGGCTGTTCGCCATCGTGCGCAACTGCGCGCGCGACCACGCCGGCCGGGCGCGCGGGCGGGCGCAGGTGCCGCTGCCCGGGGAAGAGGACGGCGCCGCGCTGCCCGATCCCGCGCCGGGGCCGGAACAGCAGGCGGCGGGCGCGAGCGAGCGGCGCAGGCTGGATGCGGCGATCGCGGCCCTGCCGGAGGAGTTCCGCACGGTGCTGATCCTGCGCGAACTGGAGGAATTGAGCTATCGCGAGATCGCCCTGGCGCTGGACGTGCCCGTCGGCACGGTGATGTCGCGCCTGTCGCGGGCGCGCGCGATGCTGAAGGACGGATGGATGACGCCATGAGCTGCACCGAGCACGAGCGCACCCAGCTTCTCGCCGACGGCGAGCTTTCGGGCGAAGACGCGCGCGCGGCGCGGGCCCATCTGAACGGCTGTGCCGCCTGCGCGGCGCAATTCGCGGAGATCCGGGCGCTGGGCGATGCGGTGCGCGCGGGGGCCATGCGATACCGCGCGCCGGCGCGCGTGGCCGCGCGGGTGCGCAAGGCCGTCGCGGCGGAAGGCGCGCCGCGGCGCGGATTCTGGCTGGGCGCGGCGAGCGGGGTGGGCGCGAGCGCGCTGGCGGCGGCGCTGGCGCTCGCCGTCCTGCTGCCGCCCTCGGCGGAAACGCTGGCCGACCGCATCGCGGATTCGCATGTAAAGGCGATGATGCAGGGGCCGCTGATCGAAGTGGCCTCCAGCGACCATCACACCGTCAAGCCGTGGTTCGCGGGCAAGATCGACCTTTCGCCGCCGGTGAAGGACTTCAAGGCGCAGGGCTTCGCGCTCCAGGGCGGGCGCCTGGACCATGTGGACGGCTATCCCGCCGCGGTGCTGGTCTACCGCCACGGCGGCCATGTGGTGGACCTCTATGTCTGGCACGGCGCGCGCGCGGCCGGCACGGCCACGCGGCACGGCTACGCGGTCCAGTCCTGGGTTTCCGGCGACCTCGATTATTCGGCGGTGTGCGACGCCCCGCCCTCGGAGCTGCGCCAGTTCGTGAAGCTGGTGCGCGGCGAAGAGGACTGAGCCGGGAATAATCCGCGCCGCCGGCCGGTCTTGCTCCTCGTCACCAGACGAGGCCGCCCATGACCGATTCCCCGGACCGCTCCCGCCGCGACGCTTTGAAATGCTTGGGCTTCGGCGCGGGCACCGTGTTCACGCTTTCCGGGGGCGTGCTCTGCGCCACCGACCTGGCACTGGCCGCCGCGCGCCCGCCCGGAGCGGCGCGCGCGCCCTTCTTCGTGCAGATCAGCGACAGCCATATCGGCTTTTCCAGGGACGCCAATCCGGACGTGAATGTGACGCTCGAGGAGACCATCGGCCTCGCCAACGCGCTGAACCCCGATTTCGCGATCCACACCGGCGACATCACCCATCTCTCCAGGCCGGCGGAATTCGACCTGGCGGCGCAGCTTCTCAAAGGCCTCAACGCAAGCGAGCTTCACACCGTGCCGGGCGAGCACGACGTGACGGACGGCACGGGCGCGGAATATTTCGCGCGCTACGGCGCGGCGTCGGCCAATCGCGGCTGGTACAGCTTCGACGCGCGCGGCGCCCATTTCGTGGCGCTGGTCAATGTCATGGACTTCAAGGCCGGCGGGCTGGGCGGGCTCGGCGCCGACCAGATCGCCTGGCTGAAGGACGATCTCGCGCACCGCCCGGCGAGCACGCCCGTCGTCGTCTTCGCGCACATGCCGCTGTGGACGATCTACGCGCCCTGGGGCTGGGGCACGGGCGATGCGGACCAGGCCTTCGCGCTCCTGCGCCGCTTCGGCTCGGTCACCGTGCTGAACGGGCACATCCACCAGATCGTGCAGAAGGTGGAGGGCAATATGGTGTTCCACACCGCGCGTTCCACCGCCTTCCCGCAGCCCGCCGCCGGCGACGGGCCCGGGCCGGGGCCGCTTTCGGTGCCGCGCGCCGATCTCGCGCGCATGCTGGGCCTGACCGGCGTCACCGTCGCCCGCCACACCAAACTCTCCGACGCCACGCTCGGCTGACCTTCGGCCTGTCGAACAAAGGACCGCAACCATGCTTCTGCGCACGCTTCTGCTCGCCCTCGCGTTTTCGACCGCTGCCCTCGCCCAGGATGCGACCGTGACGATCAGGAATTTCGATTTTTCACCCATGGACGTGACGGTGAGCGCGGGCTCGACCGTGACGTGGAAGAATCTCGACGGCGAGCCGCACACCGTGACCTCGACCGACGGCATCTTCCGCTCCGGCGCGCTCGATCAGGACCAGAGCTTCAGCTTCAAGTTCGACCGCCCCGGTGTCTACAAATACCTCTGCACCATCCACCCCAGGATGACGGGGAGCGTGACGGTGAAGTAGATTCAAACGAGATTTGACCACCTTCCGAAGGTGTCATGGCCTGCCCGCGCGCGTTGCGCGCAAATGTTGTATTGGCGTGCAAAGCACGCCGGGCAGGCCATCCAGTTCGGTTCTGCACAATGTTTCCAAACGTCACCTGGGTGGCCCGCATTCGCGGGCCATGACACGAGCGTTTGCGTTACGCCAGCCGCCACGGCGGGAAGCGGCGGTTCTCGCCGGCCCAGTAGAGGCACAGCTTCACGCCCGCGGGATCGGTGAGCCAGGCTTCGCGCCAGCGCCAGCTCTTGTCCTCGGGATCGCTGTCGAAGGCGATGCCCTTCGCCTTCAGCGCGGCGACGCGGGAATCGAGATCCGCGCATTCGAAATAGAGGCTGGGGCCGTTGCCGGCAGGCGTATCGGACTTGTCGAGCGAGAAGGTGTCGATATTTGCATTTGGGCCGTCGCCGACCTCGAAGCGGGCGTAGCGATCGTTGCGCACGATCAGCTTGAACCCCAGCGCCTCGTAGAAGGCGATGGATTTCGCCAGATCGACGGCCGGCGCGGTCGCCTGGTTGAGCCGCGGCGGCGCGGGCACCCGCTCGCCCTGCCATTCGCGCTTCAGGATCGACATCTGGATGAAATCGCCCCGGCCCGTGCCGTCGATCCGGTCGAAGGCGCCGCGCACCACGCCTTCCTCGACCATTCCCGCCGCGGCGTAGACGTGGCGCCCGCGGGTGTTGTGGTCCACCACCTCCAGCCAGAAGCGCTCGGCCTTCGTCTCGCTGAACGCCCAGGCGATGATCGCCTTGAGGAACGACTTGCCGAAGCCGGTGCCGGCGTCATGCGAGGCGATGCGCTTCAGGTGCAGGTTTTTGTTGCGATGGGTGAGGCCCGAAAGGATGGCGATGCCGGCCGGCGCGCCGTCCCTCAGTCCGGCGAGATAGCACCAGTCGGGATCGGCCATGGTGGCGCGGTGCTGCTCGGCCTCCCAGCGTCCGACATGGACGTCGTAACCCGGCCGCCGCTCGCATGCCATGACGAACGGGATATCGGCTTCGGTGGCGCGGCGCAGGGTGACGGTCATGACGTGACGCTACAACCTAAATTTTCTGCTGCAAATCCCACGCCAGCGGCGTGAATTCCACCCGGTTGGCGCGGCGTTCCATCACGAACCGCCATTTGTGAAGGATGTCGCGCCCGAGCAGCGATGGAATGTCCGGATTGCCTTGTGTCGGCTCGGCGATGGCCGATTTCTTCAGCACGTAGGTGTAGACATATGTCTGGTCGGAAAACGAAAGAGTCGCGAGCTCCTGGAATTCCCTCGCTTCGCCACCGATGCCGCGGCTGACGGTCGGATCTCTCAGGGTCCTGAAGTCCACACCCATCTTCCTGCAATCGGTGGGCATGAAGATGGTCGCATCGGCGCCGGTGTCGACGAGAAACGAAACCAGTCCCCGCGCGCCCAGCCGCGGGAAGTTCACCCGGCATTCGAGATAGGGCGCGGAACTGGTGTTGCCGAAGCGGCCGCGCAGCATCGGTTTACAGGATCATCTTTCGGCCGCTGGTGTCGATGTAGCGGATGATCGTGTTTTCCGGCGGATAGCCTTGGCGCTTGAGCATGGAGACGAGCAGCTTGAACGACTTGGCGCTCGCACACACGCGCCCGTCATAGATGCCGACCCATTCCCTCGGATGGGAATCGATCAGGCGGGGATGGTTGGCCGACAGAACCCTGGCCGCGCGCGAAAACGCGCGCAGTTCGCGCGCGATTTCCCTGGGTGTCGCACCCAGTTGATCGGCGAGCTTCTTTTTGGCGGCTCTTGTCATGCCCTTCTTCTGAAACGCGACGCGATCGGGGGCGATCGTCCGCTTGCATTTGTACTAGCATGGCGCGAATCGGCGTTCAATCAATAACCATTTGACCCCATTAATAGAATCGCTTTTCGCATCGGAAACGACCGATTGGGCGCCCGCTTCGCGGGATGCGCCCCGCAACCATTCTCAGCGCTTCAGCTCGAGCACGTCGAGGGTGGATTCCTGGACCGGATAGGGCATCTCCAAGCGGGCGTGGCCGGCGGCGATCATCGAGAGGAGTCCGATCTGGTCGTCGGGCGTGGCGCCGGCGCCGGCGCCGGCGCCGTTGCCGGAGTAGTTATGCGGCGGCTCGCGGCCGGCGGAGGAGGCGCCGAGATAGACGAAGGTGCCGTCGCCGTTGGCATAGAGCCAGCCGCGGGTGCGCTGGGAGCCGGTGAGCTTTTCCAGATAGAGATGGCCGCCGCGCTCGGAGATGCGGCAGCGGAACCAGGAATACACCACCGACGGCGTCATGCCGCCGAGCTTCAGCGTGCGGCAGCGCCAGGCACCGGTGAGCGCGTCCGCCGGGGCGGGCATCGCGGCGGGATCGAGCACGGCGCGCAGCGTGTCCATGTCGGGACCCGCGGCGGCCTCGCCCAGCGCCCTGGCCTTCGCGTCCTCCAGGTGGGAGAGCCGGTCCTGGTCGAAGGCGCTGGCGGTGTCCTGCCAGCCGGCGAAGGCGGGCGCGGCCGCCACTGTGGCGCAGGCGAAGGCGGCGGCGATCAAGATTGCGCGCATGGGACGCTCCCTAGCTGTCATCGCCGGCCGCCATGTAGGCGGCAAGCTCGGTGGAGGCGGGCACGCCCACCACATGGAATCCGGCGTCGACGAAATGGATCTCGCCGGTCACCGCCGAGGACATGTCGCTCAGCAGATAGAGCGCGGCGTTGCCGACATGCGCGAGCTCGATGGATTTCCTGAGCGGCGAGAAGTGCCTGTTCCAGCGATAGACCGAGCGCGATTCCGAGATCACCGAGCCGGCCAGCGTGCGCATCGGCCCCGCCGAGATGGCGTTGACGCGGATGCCTTCGCGGCCGAGATCGGCGGCGAGATAGCGCACGCTCGCCTCCAGCGCCGCCTTGGCCACGCCCATGACGTTGTAGTTCGGCGTGATCTTCTGCGAGCCGACATAGGTGAGGGTGAGAAGCGAGCCGCCGGCCTTCATCATCCGCATGGCGCGCCGCGCCACGGCGGTGAAGGAGTAGCAGGACACCGCCAGCGAATGGGTGAAGTTGTCGCGCGATGTGTCGACGTAGCGGCCCTTGAGCTCCTCGCGGTTGGAGAAGGCCACGGCGTGGACGACAAAATCGAGCGTGCCCCATTCCCTCGCCAGCGCGGCGAACACCGCGTCGAGCTGGGCGTCTTCCTCCACGTCGCAGGGCAGCATCAGGGACGCGCCGATGGACTGGGCGAGCGGCTTCAGCCGGCGCAATTGCGCGTCGCCCTGGTAGGTGAAGGCGATCTGCGCCCCTTCGGCCTGCGCCGCGCGCGCGATACCCCAGGCGATGGAGTGGTCGTTCGCCACCCCCATCACCAGCCCGCGCTTTCCTTTCATCAGACCTGACATGGGTGTCCCGTTTTGAAACGCAGCCGGCGCTTCATCGAAGCGGCGCTGCAACAATCATGCACTCAACGATTCCCTTTCCCCCTTCAAGGGGGAGAGGGCAGGGTGAGGGGGCTGTGCCGCAAACTCAGTGCATACGAGTCAGACTCACCGCAGAACCCAAATCTTGACGTGTCACGCGCGCGGCGACACCCCCTCACCCTGCCCTCTCCCCCACATGCGTGGGGGAGAGGGAGAGACCTGGTTCAAGCATCATGGCGCTGGAACACCAGCGTGGCGTTGGTGCCGCCGAAGCCGAAGGAGTTGGAGAGCGCCCGCTCGATGCGGGCATTGTCGATCCGGCTGCGGACGATGGGGGCGTCCGCCACTTCGGGATCGATCTCCTCGATATTGGCCGATTCGGCGATGAAGCCGTTGTTCATCTGCAGGATCGAATAGACCGCCTCCTGCGCGCCGGTGGCGCCGAGCGAATGGCCGGTGAGCGACTTGGTGGAATTGACCGGCGGGATGCGGTCGGCGAACACCTCGCGCATCGCCTTCACTTCGGTCACGTCGCCGACGGGCGTGGAGGTGCCGTGGGCGTTGACGTAGTCGATCTCGCCCCTGACGGTGGAAAGCGCCTGCTTCATGCAGCGCACCGCGCCCTCGCCCGAAGGCGCCACCATGTCGTGGCCGTCGGAGGTGGCGCCGTAACCGACCAGCTCGGCATAGATCCTGGCGCCGCGGGCCCTGGCGTGCTCGAGCTCCTCCAGCACCACCACGGCGCCGCCGCCGGCGATGACGAAGCCGTCGCGGTTCTTGTCGAAGGCGCGGCTGGCCTTCGAGGGCGTGTCGTTGTAGTGGGTGGACATCGCGCCCATGGCGTCGAACAGGCAGGACAGCGTCCAGTCCAGCTCCTCGCCGCCGCCGGCGAAGACGATGTCCTGCTTGCCCCACTGGATCAGCTCCGCGGCGTTGCCGATGCAATGCGCCGAGGTGGCGCAGGCCGAGGAGATCGAATAGTTCACGCCCTTGATCTTGAACCAGGTCGAGAGCACCGCCGAGCAGGTGGACGACATCGCCTTGGGCACGGCGAAGGGACCGATGCGCCTGGGGCTCCTGTTCTCGCGGGTGATGTCCACCGCCTGGACGATGTTGCGCACCGAGGGGCCGCCGGAGCCGACGATGAGGCCGGTGCGCTCGTTGACGATGTCCTTCTCTTCCAGCCCGGAATCGCGCAGCGCCTGCTCCATGGCGATGAAGGCGTAGGCCGCGGTGTCGCCCATGAAGCGCCTGGCACGGCGGTCGATCAGGGCGTCGAAATCGATGGCGGGCGCGCCCGACACCTGGCACTTGAAGCCCATTTCCTTCTGCGAAGACGAGGCGGTGATGCCCGACTTCGCCTCGCGCAGCGAGGCCGTGACTTCCTGGGTGTTGTTTCCGATGGGCGACACGATGCCCATCCCCGTGACGGCGACCCGCCTCATGGACATTCTCCTTGCATATTCCCGATAACGCGCATCACGCCGGCGCGGCTGCGGGCGAGGGACCGTCGGTGAACAGGCCGACCTTCAGGTCCTTCACCTCGAAGGCGATCTTGCCGTCGACCTTGACGATGCCGTCGGCGATGCCGAGCACCAGCCGGCGCATGATCACCCGCTTCAGATCGACGTAATAGGTGACCTTCCTGGCGGTGGGCAGGATCATCTCGGTGAGCTTGACCTCGCCCACGCCGATGGCGCGGCCCTTGCCGGGGCCGCCCATCCAGCCCAGGAAGAAGCCCACCAGCTGCCACAGCGCGTCGAGCCCCAGGCAGCCCGGCATGACCGGGTCGTTCTGGAAATGGCATTTGAAGAACCAGAGGTCGGGCTTGATGTCGAGCTCGGCCTCGACGATGCCCTTGTCGGCGCTGCCGCCCCGCTCGGCGATGCGCGTGATGCGGTCGAACATCAGCATCGGCGGCAGCGGAAGCTTCGCATTGCCCTCGCCGAACAATTCGCCTCGCGCGCAGGCGAGTAGCCCCTGGAGGTCGAAGCTCGATTGGCGTCCCAGCATGAATCCTGTCCTTCGCGTTTTCGTTTCCCGTCCGGCGCTCGCCGGGCCCCCGGAACGCCGCGGGTCTTATTTTTTAGAAGCGTTCTAACCAGATATGGGCTAGGATGTAACGTAGCAACTTGCCCAGTCCGCGTTAACCCGCGGCTGGAGCTATAAAACTGTGCAGTGAGCGTATGGCAAGCAAGAAAACTTCAAAGCTGCTTGAGGAGGCGGCAACACGGCTGAAAAAAGCCGGGTTGCGGCCCACGCGGCAGCGCCTGGCGCTGGCGAGCCTGCTGTTCCGCGGCGGCCACCGCCACCTCACGGCCGAATCGCTCGCCGCCGAGGCCGCGCGCGCGGGCCATTCGCTGTCGCTCGCCACCGTCTACAACACGCTCAACCAGTTCACGCAGGCGGGCCTGCTGCGCGAGGTCACGGTGGATGTGGGCCGCGCCTGGTTCGACACCAACACCGGCGAACACCAGCATTTCTACTGCGAGGACGACGGAACCCTGATCGACATCCCCGGCGAGAGCATCGCGGTGGCGGGCCTGCCCGCGCCGCCGCGCGGGATGGCGATCGACCGGGTGGACGTCGTCGTGCGCGTGCGCGCGCAAAAGTAGTTGGCGCGTGCGCGCGCAAAGGTAGTTGGCGCGTGCGCGCGCAAAAATGAATGGCGGGTGCGCGTGCTGAATGGGAGGGCGCATTCGCCGCAGCCGGGGTGCGGCCGGTTTCAGTTTTGAACGATTCTAAACTGTTGACAGCCGGCCCCGGGGCGGGTCATCTTCGGGGCCGCACAGGGAGACGACACATGGCACACCTCAAAGGCTCCAAGACCGCCCAGAACCTCAAGGACGCGTTCGCCGGCGAAAGCCAGGCCAACCGCCGCTACCTCTATTTCGCCCAGAAGGCCGACGTCGAAGGCTACAACGACGTCTCCGCGGTGTTCCGCTCCACCGCCGAAGGCGAGACGGGCCACGCCCACGGGCACCTGGAATTCCTCGAGGCCGTGGGCGATCCCGCCACCGGCGAGCCCATCGGCGGCACCGACCTCAACCTCAAGGCCGCCATCGCGGGCGAGACCCACGAATACACCGACATGTATCCGGGCATGGCCAAGACCGCGCGGGCCGAAGGCTTCGACGAGGTCGCCGACTGGTTCGAGACGCTGGCCAAGGCCGAGAAGTCCCATGCCGGCCGCTTCCAGAAGGCGCTGGATACGCTGGGGAAGTAGGAAAAAGAGGCGAATAGGGAGTAGCGAATAGCGAATGGGGTTCGCCCATTCGCTACGCCGACGCCTGTTTCCCTACTCGCCATTCGCTATTCGCTATTCGGCCGTGATCCGCTCATGACAAAAGAAGGAAGCCTGGACGCCCCCACGCGCCATCCGATCGACTGGCAGGATCCGGATTTCACCGATCCCGCCAAGCTCGATGCGGAGATGCGCCGCGTCTTCGACATCTGTCACGGCTGCCGGCGCTGCTTCAATTTGTGCGACTCCTTCCCGCGGCTGTTCGATCTCATCGACGCGAGCCCGGACGAGGTGCATGGCGTGAAGTCGCAGGATTTCCGCCAGGTCAGCCAGGCCTGCACGCTGTGCGACATGTGCTTCATGACCAAGTGCCCCTATGTGCCGCCGCACGAATTCAATCTCGACTTCCCGCACCTGATGCTGCGCCACCGCGTGGCCGAGGCGAAGGCGGGCAAGACCGATTTCACCGCGCGCCAGCTTGCCGAGATGGACAGGAACGGCAGGCTCGCCGTGCCGGTCGCGCCGGCGGTGAACTGGGCGTCGGACGAGACGAACCGCCTCACCCGCCCGCTGATGGAGAAGCTGACCGGCATCGACCGCCACGCGCCGCTGCCGAAATTCGCCTCGCAGACCTTCATGCGCCGGCAAAAGGCCGCGCCGGCCACGGTCAATGCCGCCGCGCCCGCCTGCGGCAAGCGCAAGGCCGCGATCTTCGCCACCTGTTTCGTCAACTACAACAAGCCCGACACCGGCATGGCCGCCCGCGCGGTGCTCAACCATCTGGGCGTGGAGACCAGGGCCGTCTATCCCGGCTGCTGCGGCATGCCGTTCCTGGAGCAGGCGGAACTGGAGAAAGTGGCCGCGCAGGCCCGGAAGGTCTCCGCCGAGCTCGTGAAGCTGATCGACGAGGGCTACGACATCGTCGCGCCCACCGCCTCCTGCGGGCTGATGCTGAAATTCGAATGGGCGCTGGTGGTGCCCGGCGACGCCAACGTCAAACGCGTGGCGGCGCATACCTTCGACATCGACCAGTACGTGGTCGACATCGCGAGGAAAGAGGGCCTGCCGCCGGGCCTCAAGCCGCTCGCCGAAGGCGTGACGGTGCATCTGGCCTGCCACGCCCGCGCCCAGAACATGGGCCCCAAGGCGGCGGAGATGCTGAAGCTGATCCCCGAGACGACCGTCGAGGTGATCGAGCGCTGCTCGGGCCATGGCGGGACTTTCGGCGTGGTCAAGCAGACGCGCCAGGCCGCGATCAAGACCGGCCAGCCGGTGTTCCGCGCCGCCGCGCAACAGAATCTGGGCCACATCGCCAGCGACTGCCCGCTGGCCGCCCAGCACATCGTGCACAATGCGAAGGGGCTGATCGAGAAGGACGGCAAGGTTCTCAACGCGCGCGCGCCCGAGCACCCCATCCAGATCTTCGCGCGCGCCTACGGACTCGTGGAGCAGCCATGATGAGCGCAACCGAGCGGCGCATCGCGCCGGAAGACATCCTGCCTTACGCCGAATATGCGGCGAGCCGCGCCAAGCGCCGGCGCGGGCTCATCGCCGTGAAGAAGAACCGGCGCGTGGAGGTCGGGCCCTTCGCCACCTTCCATTTCGAGAACTACGACACCATGCTGTCGCAGGTGCAGGAGATGCTGCACATCGAAAAAGGCGGCAGGGATCAGATCGCCGGCGAGCTCGAGGCCTACAATCCCCTGATCCCGCAAGGGCAGGAGCTGATCGCCACGCTGATGCTGGAGATCGAGGATGCGGCGCGCCGCGAGGCGGTGCTGCGCACGCTGGGCGGCATCGAGGAGGCGGTCTCGCTTTCGCTCGACGGCAAGACCGTCAAGGGCGCGCCCACCGAGTACGAGGACCGCACCACGCCCGACGGCAAGACCTCGTCGGTGCACTGGATCCGTTTCCGCCTGACGCCGGACGAGATCGCGAAATTCAGGAGCGGCGAAGGCCGCGTGGTGCTGGAGATCGCCCACCCCGCCTACGGCCACATGGCCGTGATACCGCCCGCCGTCCGCGCCGAGCTGGCGAAGGACTTCGCGTAAGGCCCGGCGATCGGCCGGGCCGGCGCCAGACAGCCTCCGCGCAATAGGGACCGGGGGAGCCGCTATCCCGCCGCGGCTGCCGCGTTGCGGCGCCAGCTCTGTCCGGCGGAGTAGTAGCCGAAGGCAAGCACGAAGCGCGCGGCGCCGTCGTCGCCCGCCAGCGGAAGGTAGAGCGCTTCACTGGCGAGATAGTCCTTGCCCCTGGCCAGCACGCGGCCGAGAAAGCGCAACGGCTCGCCTGCCAGCAGCGTGAGATCGCAATTGGCGTTGGCGCGGGCGATCAGCCGCGGCGAGGCATCCTCCTCCGCGAGCTTGCCCGTGCGCTCGCCGATGACCTGCGCCACCCGCGTGCCCATCAGCCGCCAGCGATAGCGCGAGGGCTCGCGCGCAATGCGCTCCTTGATGGCGATGTTGGGCAGATAGTCCTTGAGAACGCGCGCCGTCATGTCGGCGCGGACGGGAAGCGCACGGCCTCCCGCCAGCGCTCTCCACAGCGCGACGAGCGCATGATAGTCCGGATGCGTAAAGGCCAGCGCCGGATCGCAGACCTGCTCCCAGCCCTCGGCGGCGGAGCACGCGTTGAAGGCGTCGATGGCGGCGCGGATATCCATGCCCGCGATCATGCGGTTTCTACGGTCAACGCGCCGTTAATCCTGGCTGCCCGCGCCGGTTGTACTTCGGGTCACGACAACTTCATGTGGAGGAGCGCTTGCAGCTCGGCGATGGCCTGCGGGCCGCTCTCGACCTTGATTGTCGCCATGCCCATGGCGCGCGCGGGCTTCAGGTTGACGCCGAGATCGTCGAGATAGATGCAGGCCCCCGGCGCCACGCCCAGCGCTTCGCACATCATCGCGTAGATGCGCGGATCGGGCTTGCGGATGCCGGTCCTGGCCGATTCGATCACGTGGTCGAACAGCTCCATCACCTCGCGGGCGTAGAGCGAGCGGCCTTCGGCGGAGCCGGTCTGGTTCGCGGGCACGTTGTTGGTGATGCAGCCCGTCTTGAACTTCGCCTTGATGCGCCGCAGCGCCTCGATCATCTCCGGGCGGAAGTCGCCCGCCAGGAGCCCGATGACGTCGCGCCCCGGCACGTGGTGGCCGAGCGCGCGGGCCTCCTCGGCGAAGGCCCTGTCGAAACCTTCGAGGTCGAGCTCGGCGCGCTCGAAACGCGCCCAGGCGTTTTCGAGATGGTTGGCGCCGTTGATGCGGCGGATGAGATCGGCAGGAAGCCCCTTCTCGCGCTCGTAGCGCGCGAAGGCCTCGAAGGGCGAGGTGGTGAACACCCCGCCGAAATCCCAAATCACCGCCTCGAACATGGAGTTTTCCCCGGGCCTTGCGGAGATCAACCAGCCGCGCGCTAATAGGTCAAGGGGTACGCGCCATGGCCGAAAGAACCGTTCACCTGCCGCCGGAATCGAAAGGTGATGCGCCCGCGCGCGGGCGGCTCGCGGGCCGGCGCGTGCTGGTCGTGGGCGGCGGCCAGATGGATATCGGCGAAGCCGACACCCCTGTCGGCAACGGCCGCGCCATCGCCATCCTCTTCGCCCGCGAAGGCGCGGCCGTCGCCGTGGCCGACCGCGACGGGGCAAGCGCGGCGGCAACCGCCCGCACCATCGCGCGGGAGGGCGGCAAGGCCTTCGCCATCACGGCGGACGCCACGAAGGAAGCCGACATCGTGCGCATGATCGACACGGCGGTGGCGGAGACGGGCGGGCCGATCGACGGCCTCGTGCTGAATGTCGGCATCGGCGCGGGCGGAGCGTGGCTCGAGGGCACCACCGCGGAGAGCTGGGACAAGGTGTTCGCCGTCAACATCAAAAGCCACATGCTCACGGTGAAGCACGCGCTGGCGAAGATGGCCGACGCATCGTCCATCGTGTTCATCGCCTCGATCGCGGGGCTGACGGCCGGAAGCCGCCTGCCCGCCTACGACGCGTCCAAGGCTGGATTGCTGGGCCTTTCGCGCCATGTCGCGTTCGAGGGCGCGCGGCGCGCCATCCGCGCCAATGTCGTGGCGCCGGGGCTGATGGACACCTCCATCGGCCGGCTGGCCTCGCGCGGCCGGCCCAACCGCGCCACCACGCCGGTGCCGCTCAACCGCCAGGGCACCGGCTGGGAGACGGCGTATGCCGCGCTGTTCCTCGTCAGCGAGGAGAGCGCCTACATCACCGCCCAGGTGCTGGCGGTGGACGGGGGCCTGTCGGGATTATGAAAGCCGGAGCATGAGCTATCGAAAAGGCGTCGCCGGATTCGGCAATGGGTCGTTCGCCTGGCTGCAGCCGGATGGCGGCTGGGGGCTCTCCAACGCCGGGCTCGTCACCAGCGACGGCGAGGCGCTGCTCATCGACACCATGTTCGACTACGCCCATACGCGCGAGATGCTGGCGGGCTTCGCCAAGGCGAGCGACGCGAGGATCCGCACCCTGTTCAACACCCATCACAATGGCGACCATTGCTACGGCAACGCGCTGGTAGAGGGCGCGCAGATCGTGGCGACTGAGGCGGCCTGCGCGGCCATGGCGCATGAATCGCCCGGGATGCTCGCCGGGCTGATGAAGGCCGCGCCCGGCATGGGGCTCACGGGCGAATATTTCCTGCATGCCTTCGGCCGGTTCGATTTCGGCGGCATCGAACCGCGGCTGCCCGACACCACGTTCACCGGCCGCGCCGCCAAGGTGGTGGGCGCCAAGACCGTGGAGCTCATCGAGGTCGGCCCCGCGCACACCGGCGGCGACGCCATCGCCTGGGTGCCCGCCGACCGCACCGTGTTCACCGGCGACATCCTTTTCATCGAGGGCCATCCCATCATCTGGGCGGGCCCCATCGGCAACTGGATCGCGGCCTGCGAGCTCATCGAGGCGATGGACGCCGAAACGATCGTGCCGGGCCACGGCCCGGTGACCGGCAGGGCGGGGGTGGCGCGGCTTCGCGGCTACCTCGTCCACATCCGCGACGAGGCGAGGAAGCGCTTCGACGCCGGCATGGGTGCATTCGAGGCCGCGCGCTGCATCGCGCTGGACGACTATGCCAACTGGGGCGATCCCGAGCGCATCGCCATCAACACCGCCACGCTCTATCGCGAATGGGGCGACACCGACACGCCCGCCGACGCGGCCACGCTGTTCGGCTGGATGGCGCAATTGTGGAAGGACCGCAAATGACCCTCATCGTCTACGAGCATCCGCTCTCGCCTTACGCCCAGAAGGTCAAGATCGCGCTGGACGAGAAAGGCGTGGCGTACGAGACGCGCATGCCCGCGGGCATCGGTTCCGGACAGCCCGACCGCGAATTCATGAAATCCAACCCGCGCGCGGAAGTGCCGAGCCTGATCGACGGCGCCGATACGGTGTTCGATTCCACCATCATCCTGGAATACATCGAGGACAAGTGGCCGACCCCGCCGATGCTGCCCAAAACGCCGGTGGAAAGGGCGCGGGCGCGCACCATCGAGGAGGTGATGGACACCCATTTCGAGCCCATCAACTGGGGGCTCGGCGAGATCAGATGGTTCCACCGGGCCACGGGCGAGCGGGCGCGCACGCTGGAGGCACGCGCCTCCGCGCAGGCGCGGGGGCTCTATGACTGGCTCACCAGCCAGCTCGGCGGCCGCGAATGGTTCAACGGCGAAAGATTCGGCTGGGGCGATCTTTCGGTGGCGCCCTATCTCAACGGCGCGCGCGGCAACGGCATCGGGCCGGACGCGGAGTCCGAACTCGGCCGGTGGCTCGCGCGCGCCAACGCCCGGGCGAGCGTCGCCAAATCGGCG
Source organism: Rhizomicrobium sp. (assembly GCA_035499995.1). Lineage (GTDB taxonomy): Bacteria > Pseudomonadota > Alphaproteobacteria > Micropepsales > Micropepsaceae > Rhizomicrobium. The sequence goes on from DATJXR010000017.1 coordinate 86,359, forward strand.
AAAGCGGCGGCGGCCGTCGCCGCCTCCATGACCGGCGTGCATGCCGCCATCGAGAGCGGGATGTTCAAGCGCGAGTATCGCGACCATCGCCTGGAATGGATGATCCGCTCGGGCGGCCTGGACGTGGTGCTCGAGGGCATCGAGAAGGGCAACATCCGGTTCTCCAACGAGCTGCGCTGACCATGGGCCACGAAATCATCCTGCATCATTATCCGTCCTCGCCCTTCTCGGAGAAGGTGCGGCTCGCCCTTGGCATCAAGGGGCTCTCGTGGCGCGCGGTCGAGCAGCCGGTGATCATGCCCAAGCCGGATCTGGTCCCGCTGACCGGCGGCTACCGCAAGATCCCGGTGATGCAGATCGGCGCCGACGTCTATTGCGACACCCAGATCATCCTGCGCGCGCTGGAGGCGCGCCATGGCGAGCCGTCGCTCTTCCCGGCCGGAAACGGGCTCGCCTACGGCCTCGGCTTCTGGAGCGACCGGCCGTTCTTCATGGCGAGCGTGGGCGTGGTGTTCGGCGAGATCGGGCACATGATCCCGGAGGAATTCAAGAAGGACCGCGAGAAGCTTTCCGGCAATGCCTTCTCGACCGAGGCGATGAGGGCCGCGGCGCCCTTTGCCCGCGCGCAATGGCGCGCCCATGCCGGATTCGTGGCCGAGACGCTGGCGGACGGGCGCCCGTTCGTCGGCGGCGCCGCGCCCGGCGCGGCGGATATCCATGCCTGGATGAATTTCTGGTGGGTGAAGGCCGCGCTACCGCACCTGGCGCCGGTGCTGCTCGCGGAATTCCCCAGGATCGGGGCCTGGATCGCCCGCATCGAGGCCATCGGCCACGGGGCGCCCGCGCCGATGAAGCCAAAGCAGGCGCTCGCCATCGCCAGGGCCGCGAGCCCGGACGCGAAGGACGCCGCCGATCCGGACGGCGCGGACGGCCTCGCCCCCGGCACGGACGTGACGGTGGCGGCGGACGACTACGGCCGCGACGCGATCGCCGGCACGGTCGTGTTCGCGAACGCCCGCGAGATCGCCATCCGCCGCAGCGCGCCCGAGGTGGGCGAAGTGGTGGTGCACTTCCCGCGCGCGGGCTTCAACGTCGCGATTCGCTAACCCGCTTCGGCGCGGTTGTGGTTCTTCCTGAGGAAATACATCGCGGTGAGCAGCGTGTTGGGCGGCCTGTCGCCATTGCCCAGCGGCACGGAGAAGCTTTCGCCGTTGAGGAAACTCACCTGCGGCACCTGGAAATAGGACAGGAACCGCAGCGGCGCGCCCGCGGCGAACACCGCCTCGTAGCCCGCGGCCCAGCGCTCCACGTTGGCCCTGGGCAGGAATTCGTCCACGAAGCGGTTGGACTGCTCGCCGAAGAAGTGGACGAACTCGGTGCCGAAATAGCGCAGGCGGTAGCGCACGCCCTCCTGCGCCTCCAGCCGCTCGACGATGGCGAGGTTGCCCAGGAACGGCTTCAGCGTGCGCGCATCGAAGTCCGCGCGCGACGGCAGCGGATTGCCCGCGGCCTTTTCGCGCCAGATGTCGCGCAGCGCGTCGAGCTTGGGGGTGGTGAAATTCAACTCGGCGTCGCAACGCATCTGCCAGCCGCGGGACTCGGCCAGGGCGTTCAGCGCGGTGGCGGCCTGCTGTGCGTTGGGCATGGCGCAGTCTCCCGGCGCCCGGCGATTCCGCGCCGAGGATACGCCAAGCGCCACGCCCTGCAACCGGCCGGCGCAGGATGCAACCTGGCGTTTGTGGCCGGCGTTGCCAGCGCAGCGGCGATTTGCCAGCGTGCGCCATGGACCGGGTGGCGGGCGAAACCGGCATCGTGGAGGCACCCTGCGGAAGGCTGAAAGGCCTGACCGAAGCGGGCATATGCGTGTTCCGCGGGATCGCCTACGCGAAGCCGCCGGTGGGGCGCTTGCGCTGGCGCTTGCCGCAGCCCCCCGCGCCCTGGGCCGGCGTGCGCGACGCCACGCGTTTCGGCAATGCCGCGCCCCAGGCGCCCTCGCGGCTCGGCATGTTCTCCGGCGGCGGCATCGGCATGCAGTCCGAGGACTGCCTCTATCTGAACGTCTGGACGCCGGGCTGCGACGGCGTGAAGCGGCCGGTGATGGTATGGTTCCATGGCGGCGCCTTCGTGTTCGGCGCCGGCCATCAGCCGATCTACGACGCACGGCGCCTGGCCGCGCGCGATTGCGTGGCCGTGACGGTGAATTCCCGGCTGGGCGCCCTGGGCTTCCTGTCGCTGGCGGATGTCAATGACGTTCCATCCACCGGGGCCGAGGGCATCGCCGACCAGGCGCTGGCGCTTCAGTGGGTGAAGGACAATATCGCAAGCTTCGGCGGCGATCCCGGCAACGTCACGATCTTCGGCGAGTCGGCGGGCGCGATGAGCGTGGCGTGCCTGCTGGCGAGCCCGGCCGCGAAAGGCCTGTTCCACAAGGCCATCGCGCAATCGGGCGCCGCCCATGTCGGCAGCGGCCGCGAGCGGGCGGCGAAGGTGGCGAATGCCATGCTGGACAAGCTCGGCACGCGCGACGCCGATGCGCTGATGGCGCTGCCGGCGGGCGCGATCGTGAAAGCGCAGGCCGCCGTGCTGCGCGACTCGCGCACCGGCCGGCGCAGGCTGGGCGGCCTGCCGCTGCAGCCCGCGATCGAAAACGACGTGCTGCCCGAAAGGCCCATCGACGCCATCCGCGCGGGCGCCGCGGCCGGGATCCCGGTGCTGACGGGCACGACGAAGGAGGAGTGGAAGCTTTTCACGGTGGCCGATCCGCGTCTGAGGTTCCTGTCCGCGGCGAATTTCGCGCGTCGCGTCGAACAGCTCGCGGGGGCGCACGCGCCCGCGATGCTCCAGGCCTATGGCGAAGGCTCGCCGTTCGAGCGGCTCAACGCGCTGATGACCGACAAGGCGTTCTTCGTGCCGGCAACGCGGATGCTGGAAGCGCAGGAGCCGCACGCGGCGGTGTTCGCCTACCGCTTCGACTGGCGCTCGCGGTTCCTGGGCGGGATGCTCGGCGCCTGCCACGCGCTGGAACTGGGCTTCGTCTTCGGCACCTTCGCCGACGGCCGCGCCCGCGCCTTCTTCGGCAAGGGTCCGGCCGCCGAAGCGCTGTCGGGCGCGATGATGGAGGCGTGGGTGAACTTCGCCCGCGCCGGCGACCCCGGTTGGCCGCGCTACGACGCGGGATCACGCCGGACCATGATCTTCGGCGACGGCCCGCCGGCCCCGGTGTCCGCTCCGAATGATGCGCGACGGTTGGCGTGGGACGCGATGCCGGAGAAGCGGCTGGGGCCGTGAGCGCTTCCCCCCGCTGGTGAAGAGCGACGTCTTCGCCGCCCCGCCCCCTCGACCGGCTTCACCGGTCCTCCTCCACCGCTTTCGCGGGAGAGGACGGCTCAGTTCTCCAGCATCACCTTGCACTGGTGCGTCGGCTTGCGCAGGGCTTCGAAGGCGGAGGGCAAGCCGTCGAGGGTCACGATGTCCGTCACCATGTGCGCCACGTCCACGCGGCCGGACGCGATCATGGCGATGACGTAGTCGAAATCCGCCGGGCGGTAGCCGAGGACGAACTGGATCTCGATTTCCTTCATGATGCCGACGAGCGGCATGATCGTGTCCGGCTGCTGGCAGACGCCGGCGACCACGATGCGCGCGCCGCGCGGGGCCTCCATCATCGCCGTGCCGATCAGGCCCGGCGCGCCGACGCACTCGAAGACGATATCCGGCCCCGTGCCCGCGATCTTCTCCACCTGCGGCGTCAGAGGCTGGGCGGGATCGATCGCGTCCGTCGCGCCGAAGCGCGCGGCCATGGTGCGGCGCAACTCGGCGCGCTCGCTGACGATGACGTGGCGCGCGCCCAGGAACTTCGCCCACAGCATCACCGCCAGGCCCACCGGGCCCGCGCCGATCACCAGCACGGTCGCGCCGCGCGCCATCTTCGCCATGTCGACCGCGTGCAGGCCCACCGCCAGCGGCTCGACCATCGCGCCTTCGCGGAAGGAGACGCTGCCGGGCAGCCGGTAGGCGCCGCCAGCGCCAATGCGCACATATTCCGCGTAGGCGCCGTGGCTCTGGCCGAGCCCGATGGACACGCCCTTGCCGCACATGCCGCGGCCGAAGGAGAGATTGAGGCAGGGCGAATGCTCGCCGCAACAGATGAAGGGAAAGCCCACGACCCGGTCGCCCGCCTTCCACTGGCCGGCGGCGGCCTTGCCCACCTCCACCACCTCGCCCGCGAATTCGTGGCCCATCACCGAGCCCGGCGCGAGCGGCATGATCGAGGTGGGCTCGGTCATGTGCAGGTCGGAGCCGCAGATACCGCAATTCCTGACCTTCAGGATGAGATCGGTGGGGCCGGGCGTGGGATCGGCCAGCGCCTCCACCACGAGGGGCTTGGACATTTCGCGGAACACGGCGGCGCGCATGATGGCTCCCCTTGACGGTCTCGCCCCAAGCTTATGACATCGGCCTCGCGGCGCAACCGGGATGCGCGAAGGAGATCGGCATGACCGAGGTTTACGCAACGGCACGGCAGATGCTCGCCGATCTGAAGGCGAAGACGATCTCCGCCCGCGAGCTTCTCGCGCTGCATGTGCGGCGCAACGCGCAGGTGCATGACAGGATCAACGCCGTCGTCGCCCGCGATCTCGATCGCGCCCAGGCCGCCGCGATGTCCATCGACGATGCACGCGCCCGTGGCGCGGAGTTGGGCGCGCTCGCGGGCCTGCCCATGACCGTCAAGGACGGGTTCGATGTGGCGGGCCTGCCCGCCACCTCCGGCAACCCCGCCTTCGCGGGCCGCCCGCCAGGCTGCCAGGATGCCGACGTGGCCGCCGCCGCGCGAAAGGCGGGCGCGGTGATCTGGGGCAAGACCAACGTGCCCTTCATGCTGAGCGACTTCCAGACCTACAACGCGATCTACGGCACCACGAACAATCCTTACGACCTCACGCGCACGCCGGGCGGCTCGTCAGGCGGCGCGGCGGCGGCGCTGGCGGCGGGCGTGACGCCGCTGGAGATCGGGTCGGACATCGGCGGCTCGCTCCGCCATCCGGCGAATTATTGCGGCGTGTGCTCGCTCAAGCCCACCTGGGGCGCGCTCTCGGGCCGCGGTCACATTCCGCCCGCGCCGGGGAGCTATTACGAAGCCGATCTCGGCGTGATGGGACCGATGGCGCGCAACATCGGCGATCTGCGCCTTCTGTGGAACGTGCTCCATGGCGGGGGCGCGGCCGCGCAATCCGCCGGAGGCGCGCGCATCGCGGTGTGGGCGGAGGAAGACGGCTGGCCGCTGGCGAGCGAGGTGCGCGAAGGCGTGGACCGCGCGGCGGCGGGGCTCGCCAGGGCCGGCATGCAGGTGACGAAAGCACGGCCCGACATCGACAGCGCGCAGCTGATGAACTTCTACCGCGTGATCCTGATGGCCATCGTCGGTTCGGATCTCCCGGAAGCCTTCATCCGCGGGCTCGAGGCCAATCGCGATGCCGACCGCGCGCTGGTGCTGGCGGGTGGCGCGGGGTCGGCGGAAGCCTCCACCCGGCTCGGCATGGTGGCCGCCTATCGCGACGTGGCCTGGGCGCATGCGCGGCAGCAGGCCTGCAAGGACCGGCTTGCCGCGTTCTTCGCCGATTACGACGCGATCCTGATGCCCATCTCCATCGTGCCGCCCTTCGCGCACAACCAGGAAGCCGGCTTCGCCGACCGGGTGCTCCGGGCCGACAACCGCGACATCGCCTATCCGGAAATGCTGGACTGGATCGCGCCGGCGACCGCGCTCCACATGCCGGCGGTGGCGGTGCCCGCCGGGCGCACCGCGGGCGGGCTGCCCGTGGGCGTGCAGCTCGTGGGGCCGTGGGGCAAGGAAGACCGGCTGCTCGACCTTGCCGCAGCGTTAGAGCAGGAAACCGGCGGGTTTTCGCCGCCGCCGCTTTGAGACTCGGCCCGCCCGATATGGCATAAACGGCCAGCGCTATCTCGAGGGCCGCCATGACCATCAAGCTTCGCAATGGAATCTTCCTCGCGCCGTTCCACCCCGTCGACGAGGACCCCACGCTCTGCCTGCAGCGCGACCTGGAGCTGATCGCGCATCTCGACAGGCTGGGCTACGAGGAAGCCTGGGTGGGCGAGCATCATTCCGCCGGCTTCGAGATCATCGCCAGCCCCGAGCTTTTCATCGCGGCGGCGGCGGAGCGCACGCGGCGCATCCGGCTCGGCACCGGCGTGGTGTCGCTGCCCTATCATTCGCCTTTGATGACGGCCAACCGCATCCTGCAGCTCGACCACCAGACCATGGGACGGGTGATGTTCGGCGTGGGGCCGGGGCTTCTGCCGTCGGACGCCTTCCAGCTCGGCATCGATCCCTCCACCCAGCGCGAGCGCATGGTGGAGGCCATCGAGGTGATCCTGAAGCTCTTCAGGGGCGAGCGGGTGACGCAGAAGAGCGAGTGGTTCAACCTGATCGACGCCACCTGCCAGCTTCGGCCCTATACCTGGCCGCATCCGGAAATCTGCGTGGCGTCGTCCATCACGCCTTCCGGCGGCAAGCTCGCGGGGCGCCACGGCTTCGGCATGTTGTGCGTGGCCGCGACGCAGGCGGGCGGCTATGACGCGCTGGCCGTCAACTGGGAGGTCGCCAACAAGACCGCCGCGGAGAACGGCCGCAAGATGGATCCGGAGCGCCTCCGGCTGGTCGGCCCGGTGCACATCGCGGAGACGCGCGAGCAGGCTTTCGCCAATTGCAAATTCGGCTTCGACAAGTGGCGGGATTATTTCTCGGGCATCTCCGCCGTCGCCGGCCGCGAGACCACGGAGAACCGGCCCATCGAGACCCTGGTGGAGGAAGGCGTGGCCGTGGTGGGCACGCCGGACGACGCCATCGCCCAATTGCGCCGCCTGCGGAACAAGCAGGGCGAATTCGGCTGCTTCCTGCAGCTCGCGCACAACTGGGCGAATTTCGAGAACACCAGGAAATCCTACGAGCTGTGGCAGCGCCATGTGACGCCGGCGATCAACGGCGCCAACGAGGCCCGCGTGACGGCCCTGAACTGGGCCAGGGACAACAAGGAACGCTTCATCGGCGCCGCCATGAGCGCCGCCATGCAGACCATCCAGAAGCATTACGAGGACGAGGCCAAGAAGGGCCAGAAGGCGGCGGAATAGGCGGCAGCCGGCCGCGGCTTGCGCGCGAGGGCCATGCGGCTTTCGCAATTCCGGAACGCCCGCGGGCCCGCTAGCCTTCGCGCATGGGTTCCTTCGCGCATCGCTTCGAAGGCGGCTGCCATTGCGGCAATCTCGCCTACGTGTTCGAGGCGACGGCGCCGCTCGCGACGCTGGGCCTGCGGGCCTGCATGTGCGGCTTCTGCCGGGCGCATGGCGCGCGCAACACTTCCGACCCCGGGGGCGCCATGCGCATCGCCGTGAAGGACGAGGGCAAGCTCCGGCGTTACCGCTTCGGGCTACGGACCGCGGACTTCCTCGTCTGCACCGAATGCGGCGTCTATATCGGGGCACTCCTGAGCGAGGGCGGCGAAAGCTGGTTCACCGTGAACGCCAACACCTTCGCCGACAGGCCGGCGCCCGATTTTCCGCTTGCGCCGCACGACTTTGGCGGCGAGAACACGCAAAGCCGCGTGGCGCGGCGCACGGCGCGATGGACGCCGGTGGTGCAATTCTCCTGCGAGGCGGCATGAAAAAAGCGCTCGTCGTCATCGATGTCCAGAAAGGCATGTTCGCGGATCCTTCGAGCCCGCCCTTGGACGGTGAAGGGGTGGTCGGGCGTATCGCCGGGCTGATCGCCAGGGCGCGGGCGCAAGGCGCGCCGGTCTTCTTCGTGCAGCACGACGAAGGGCCGGATCATCCCTTCCATCCCGGCAACCCGGGCTTTCCGATCCACGACAGGCTCGCGCCGCGGCCCGGCGACGACGTGACGGTGAAGACGAAATCGAGCGCGTTCCACGGCACCGATTTCGAGGCGCGCCTGAAGCGCGCCGGGGTCGATCATCTCGTCATCACCGGAATGCAGTCGGAATATTGCGTCAACTCGACCCTGCGCGGCGCCTATGAGCGCGGCTATGGGATCACGCTCGCCTCCGACGGCCATTCCACCTTCGACAGCAAATTCGCGAGCGCCAGGCTGATCGCGGACATCCAGAACGACACGGTGAACGGAAGCTTCGGCGAGGCCGTTCCGGCGGCGGAGATTTCGTTCGCCTGATTTGACAATTGCCGGCGAGATGCGCTCCCCGCGAGTTCCGCAAGCCATTGTTCCCGAACAAAATTTCACGATTGCCGCCTTGAAGCGCGCGCGCCGGGGAATAGATTTTTCTGGTCTTCAACGCACATCGGGAGACGACCATGAAAATCAAATCCCTTCTCATCGCCGGCGGCGCGGCGCTGGCGCTCGCCACGACGGCGGCACTGGCCTCGGACAACGCGATGCATCACATGACGGTCCGCCTGCCGGACGGCGGCACGGCGCAGATCGCCTACACCGGCAGCGTCGCCCCGCGCGTCACGTTCGATACGGCGCCACTGCCGGTCTACTGGCCCGCGCCCGCGGCATTCGCGCCTTTGGCGGACTTCAGCCGGATCGCCTATGACATGGACCGGCAGATGGACCTGATGCTCGCCCAGGCCCAGCAGATGGCAGCGGCGCCGCAGGGACTGACGCAGGCGCAACTCGCCGGCATGCCGGCAGGGACCAGCAGCTTCACCTACGTCTCGACCGGCGCGGGCGGCCGCTTCTGCGCCCGCTCGACGGAAATCGCCATCGGCGCCGGCGGCAAGCGCCAGGTGCATTCGAGCACCTCGGGAGATTGCGCCGGCGCGGCGGCGGACCGCGCGACCGGCACCGGCGCGCGCAAGGCGATCTGACGGCGATCAGAGCTTGATCTTCCCGCCCGCGATGGCGGCGTGAAGCGTGGCGTCGAGCGGGACATAGCGCGACGACACGGGATCCAGGAAATAGAGCGGGTCGGCGATGGCAGCGGGGTCGAAGCCTTCGCGCACCAGGTCGCCCTTCTTCTGCTTGAAAGTGCCGGTGATCTCGATCTCGGGCTGGATGCGGATGAAGAGCGGGCGGGCATAGGCCGGCAGGTTGCCGGCGAGCTTTTGCGCCAGCGCGGCGATGTCGAAGCCGGGGCCGGTGACGAGGGCGGCCATGCCGGCGCGGCCGTCCTAGCCCGGCACGGCGACGCCGTAGACATTGGCCTCCTTCACGCCCGGCACGACGCCCAGGGCTTCGGACACCTCGCTGGTGGCCACGTTCTCGCCCTTCCAGCGGAAGGTGTCGCCGATCCGGTCGACGAAATAGAAGTAATCATGCGCGTCGCGGCGCATGAGGTCGCCGGTGCGAAACCAGGCGTCGCCCTTTTCGAACACGTCGCGCAGCACCTTCTTTTCGGTGTCGGCCTTCCTGGTGTAGCCGTCGAAGGTCTTGCCGGGCTCCGTGGTGATCTGGCCGATGGCCTCGCCCACCTCGCCGGGCGCGCATTCGATGCAAAAGCCGTCCGCGCCCCGCACCGGCATCTCCCGCTCCACGTCGAAGCGCACGATGCGGTTGGTGACGAGCTTGCGCATGTACCAGGGCACGCGGCCGACCGCGCCCACCGTGCCGTCGTAGTTCAGCATGGAGACGTTGCCCTCGGTGGCGCCGTAGAATTCGACGATGCAGGGGATTGCGAAGCGCTTCTGGAAGGCGGGCCAGATCTCCGGCCGCAAGCCGTTGCCGATGATGGCGCGAAGGCCGTGGTCGCGCTCGTGGGCCGAAGCCGGCGCGTTGAGCAGGTAGCGGCAGAGCTCGCCGATGTACTGGAAGAAATGCGGCTTGTAGCGGTGGCAATCGTTCCAGAATTCGTGGACGGAGAATTTGCGGCGCAGGATCACGGCGCCCCCAGCCGTGAGCGCCACGCCCACCGCGCAGATGCCGCCCGCCGAATGATAAAGCGGCAGCACATTGTACATCCGGTCGTCCGCGCCGGCGTTCAGCGCGCCCGCGAAGCCATACATCATGAACAGCATGCGCAGATGGGTGACGTTCGCGGCCTTGGGCAGGCCCGTGGTGCCCGAGGTGAAGATGTAGAGCGCGCGATCCCTGCAGGCGATGCCTGCGCGCCAGGCGGGATCGGCAGCCGCGGCCGGCATGGCGGCGAGCGCCCTGTCCAGGCTCCCTTCGCCGGCGCCGGTGATCCAGCTTGCGGGCCGGGACTCGATGAGCGGCTCGGCCTCGCGGAAATTCTCCGCCAGCTCCGCGCCCAGGATGACATGCCGGCATCCGGCCACGGAAATGGAATGGGCGAGCGGGGCGCCGCGCAGATTGGTGTTGATCAGCGCTGCCACCGCGCCCGCCTTGAGCAGCCCGAGCCATGCCGCGATGTATTCCGGCCGGTTCTCCATCAGGAGCGCCACAGCCTCGCCCCGGCCGATGCCCTGCGCATGGGCCCAGTGGGCATAGCGATCGGCGAGCGCGGCGAGCCCGGCATAGCTCATGACTCTGTCTTCGCAGAGGATGGCCGGCGCGGTGGGCGTGGTGGCGGCGAAGCCGTCCACGATGTCGACGATGGTGTGCGCCGATTCGGGCTTCACATGGCGCATGCGCCGCATGGTGCGGCCGATGCTGCTTATGTAGATGGCTTCGCGCCGGATCGCCTCGAACACGCCGGGCCCCTGCCCGAATCTGCATTTCGAGGATAGGGTCGATAGGCGAAGGGAACAGCGGGCGAAATGGCGCAAGACGGGATGGCGCAGGAGGGGGACGTGCTGGACCTGCGGGGGCTCAAATGCCCCCTGCCCGCGCTCTTCGCCAGGAGGGCGCTGGAGCGGGCCGGGCCCGGCGCGCGGCTGACCGTGCTCACCGACGACCCCATGGCGCCCATCGACGTGCCGCATATGTGCCGCCAGGAGGGCTTCACGCTGGTCAGCCTCGAAAAGGGGGAGAAGGACGCGCGCATGGTGCTCGCGCGCCCGGCTTGACCTCGCCCGCCGCCGCCCGCAATTTCGCGGCCATGGCCGATACAAGCCCCGACCTCAAGCCGATCCTGGAGATGTTCGCGCTGCAGCTGCGCCATCCCAACGTCTCGGCCACGCTCAAGGACTGGCGCAGCACCCTCGCCAAGGGGATGCTGCATTTCGGGCGCAAGGAGAACCTCGAAAAAGGGCTCGATTTCAACACCCTCATCTACACCGACCTCAACCCCACGCCGAGCAAGACGGGCCGGCGGCTGACGCTGGAACCGAAGCTCGACCTGATCGGCGTGGTGACGGACGTGTCGCTGGCGCACCGGCAGTTCCATTATCTCAAGAACGAGGTGGTGATCGTGCGGGCGAGCGGGCGCTGGGACTATTTCCGCAACGAGGGGCCTTACGACCTCAAGATCGCCGACAACGTGACGGTGCGGCTGTCGGAAGACCCGGCCAAATCCACTCGCGCCGCATCCGAGAAGGTGCTGCGCGAGGTCAGCCGGCTCTGCTTCTCCTGGCTCGTCGTCCACAAGATGACCGGCGGCGGGACGGCGTAGCGGGCCTACTCCGCCGGATAGCCCTGGCGCTCCAGCGAGGGTTTGAGGATCGCGGCGGCTTCGTCGAGATATTTGCGGTAGTGGCGGAAGCGGTAGAGCGAGCTGTCGTAGAGCTTCTCGGTCACCTGGGCGTAGCTGGCGGTGCGGGCGTAGCGCTGGTTCTGGTGGAAATCCAGCGTGCGCGGATCGAAGCCGACGCCCGCGAATTCGAGCAGCTTGCGCACATTGGGCTCCTGGTCCTCGACCAGATCCTCGTAGCGCACTTCCAGGTAATTGAGATCGAGCTGCTGCTTGTAGTGCTCCACCAGATCGTCGGTCAGCACGTAATGGCGCGCGATGGTGGCGACGGCGAAAGCCTGGTGGAAGCCGTGGGTGAGGAAGTTGGAGAAGTTCGACACCAGGATGTCGAGCGGATGGCGGCGCACGTGGATGATCGGCGCCTCCGGGAAGACCAGGTGGATCAGCCCCAGATGGGTTTCGTTGAGCGGCATCTTGTCGGTGAAGTATTTCGCGCCTTCCACGAACAGGCCGAGCTGCTCGGCGCGCTTGAGGTAGTAGTCGCGGAACTGGTCCAGCACCAGACGGTTGTCGCCCATCCACAGATCGGCGAGGCATTCCGGATATTGCAGCGGGCTGCCCAGCCAGCGCGAGCCGATGCGGGCCAGATCGTTGATGAAGACGAGCTCGTCGCCCGCCGCGATCTCGGGATGCGCCGTCAGCGTCTGCTCCACCATGGTGGTGCCCGAGCGCGGGTAGCCGACGATGAAGATCGGCTGGGGCATGGTCCGGTTCTTCGTGGCGCGCGGCAGCAGACCCATCTTCTGGCGGGTGAAGAAGCGCTTGAGGCGTTCGGTCTGGTTGCGCGCAAGCGGCTCGTTGTAGCGGCGGCCCTGCACCTCGCGGCACAGCCGCTTGCCTTCCACGAAATCGGCCCAGGCCTCGTCGAAGCGGTTCATCTTGTCGTAGAGCCGGCCGCGCTCGAGCAGCGGCAGCGCGGCCATCTGCTGGGTCTTGCCTTCCTCCCGGCTTTTGGAAAGCTCGGCGACGGCTTCCTCGTTCTTCTTCTCGCGGCCGTAGAGCAGCGCGCGCGTGACGCTGAGATCGGCGTTCTGCGGCGCCACCTTCTCGGCTTCGGCGAGCAGCTCCCAGGCGCGGGCGACGTTGCGGCGCACTTCCTCCAGACGGCACCAACCGAGCCAGGCGTTGACGTTCTGCGGCTCGAGCCCGGTGGCCTTGCGGAACCAGGACTCGGCTTCCTCGACCTTGCCCTGGCTGCGCAGGCAGTTGGCGAGGTTGGTGTCGACGCGGGAATTCTCGCCCGCGAGCTCGATGGCGCGGCGGAAATGATATTCGCCGGCGATGGCGCGGTTGGTCTCCGTCAGGATCAGGCCCATGACTCCGTGGGCCTGGGCGTTGCGCGGGGCCAGCCGGATGGCGTTGCGGGCGTGGCCTTCGCACTCCACGCGCTCGCCGCGGGCGAAGAGCATGAAGGCAAGCTCGGTGGTGGCCCACAGGATGTTGGGATCGCGGCGCACGATGCGGCGCAGGATGTTTTCGAGCTGCGGGCCGGCCTGGTTGTTCCGCCGGCGCACCTGGTAGAGCAGGATCAGGCCTTCCAGATGATCGGGCACGATCTGCAGCGCCTGCATGGCGCGCAGTTCGGCCAGCGTGAGGTCGCCCTTCTCCAGCGCCGCCTTGCCCTCGTTGACCTGGGGATCGACGGTGCGGGGATCGACCTGCTGCATGGGCCGGCCGCCACCCATGCGCTGGCCCTGGCCGGGGCGCATGGGCCGCCCGCCGGGGCCGCGCATCATGCGCGGGCCGCCCTGGCCCTGCGCGGGGGCACCGTACCCGGGATGCGCCGATTGCGCGGGCTGGGACTGGGGGGCGTTGCCCGCTTCGGAGTCGTCGGTGGTGTCGTCGATGGTCATGGGGTCACATCCTCGCGGCCAACCTAGCCAAGGCGGCCGCCCCACCCAAGCCGAAAAAGGCCAAGGCCCAGGAGCCAGGGCCGAAAAACACCCGCGCCCGAACGCCCGCGGGGCAAGGCCCAAAAGCGAAGCGGCGGACCTTTCGGCCCGCCGCCCGCAATCGTGGACTTCGCGGCCTCAGTTCAGGATCTGGGTCGATCCGCCGAAGGCGTTGAAGAGGTAGTTCGTGCCGTTGCCGGTCACGGAGTTACCGAAGGTGTAGACGCCGATGTACTGGAAGGCGCCGAAATTGGCCTCGCCGTAGACGCCCACGAAGGCGTTGCCGGTGATGAGGTTGTCGCCGATGTAGCTGATCTGCTGGCCGCCCGGCCCGATGGAGTACAGGCCGATGCCGTCGCCATTGTGCTGGATGGCGTTGAAGTAGACGGCGTTGATCTGCAGGCCGGTGGAGGAGCCATCGGCATAGGCCACCGCGCCGTCGAAGCCGAAGCTGCCGTTCCGGTTGAGGTCCACGCCCTCGACGATGTTCACGTCGCGGGCATAGGAGCCGCCCAGGGCCTCGATGGTGGCCTTGAAGCCGTTGCCGGCGTTGCCGTGGGCGCTCGCGCCGGTGTGGTAGCTGTAGAGCAGCGCGCGCTGCAGCATCACCGAGCCGCCGCCGACATAGGACGCCATGTACACGCCGTCGGAACCGTTGTGATCGAAGGTCGTGTCGATGTTGGCGATGTACTGGTAGAGGTAGCTGTTGCCGGAGACGTGGTTGGACACATCCATGCCGCGCCCGCCGTTGTCGCTGGCGCTGGAGCCGTAGAGCTCCAGCGTCGGCGCGTGCGGACGGCCGGAAACACCGTAGATGGCGCCGTAGTTGTTGGCGTAGGTGCCGACGAAGACGCCGTTGCCGGCGTTGTGGCTCATGTCGGAACCGACCACCACCACGTTCTGGCGCACGAAGGCGCAACCGCCAGGCAGGCCCTGCACCGTGTCGCAGGGGTGGGTGGCGATGTAGGTGCCGTTGACGGCGCTGGCGTAGATGTGCAGGCCGTCGCCGCCATTGTGGTCCATGGTCGAGCCGACGATGGTGAAGTGCTGCTCGGCGCGGCCCTGCCTGCCCGAGGAATTGGCCGTGATGTCGATGCCGTCGCCGCCATTGTGCGAGAAGTCGCTGCCCGAGATCGTGGTCTGCTGCAGCGACACGCCGAAGCCGCCCGGACCGTAGTAGTCGCTCGACACGAAGTCCGCGCCGGCGCCGCCGTTGCGGTCGAATTCCGATCCGGAGATCGTGGTGTATTCGGCGTTCAGGCTGTAGCGGCCGCTCGTGCCGGTGTTCATGGACAGGCCGCTGCCGCCATTGTTGTCGGCGGTGACGCCCTGAATGGTGTTGTGGAACTGCATGTAGTTGTAGCCGCCGAAGAACGCCGGGGCGTAGACCGCGCCGTTGGCGTAGGAGCGGATGTCGATACCGTTGGCGCCGTTGTGGTTGGCGCCCACCCCGATGAGATAGAGGTTCGACGAGATGTTGGTGCTGAACGAGAAGCTGTTGCCGCGGATCGAGGTCAGGTGTGTGGTCTCGTAGAAGCCGGCGCCGCCATTGTGGCTCATGTCGACGTCGACGAACTCCAGCGTCTGGTTCATGTCGCCGCCATAGTAGAGGTTGTTCGACACGCTGACGCCGTTGCCGTGATTGCGGTCGAAGCTGTCGTAGGCCGCGATCACCACCTGGCCGACGTGGCTGTAGTAGATGTAGCTGGATCCGAAGCCGTAGCCGTTGGCGCCCGCGCCGATGCCCAGGCCGCTGCCGTGGTTGCCGCTGGCGACGACGTTGTAGACGAAGTCGTTCTGCTCCGCGTCGGAGCCCTGGAACGCCGCGGTGCCGAGATAGATGCCGTCGCCGTGATTGCCGGTGACGTAGGTCAGCGCCGGGATGTGGTAGCCGAACAGCACGTTCTGCTCGGTGAACGACTGGTTCACCGCGATCGAGACGGCATAGACGCCGTCGCCGTGGTTGCCCGAGATGTAGTCGCCGGCGAAATAGAGGTTCTGGCCGGCGTTCGAGGTCGCGTAGGCGATCTCGAAGGCATGCACGCCGTCATTGTGGTTGCCCACGACGCTGGAGCCGACCACGCCGAGATACTGGTAGGTGATCGCCTTGTAGTTCACGTCGCGGGAATGCATGTCGATGCCGTAGCCGTGATTGAACGAGATGTCGGAGGCGATGATGTCGACGTATTGCTGCACGCCGGTGGCGAACACGCCGGCGCCGGAATAGGCGTCCGCCGACACGTTGATGCCGTCGCCGCCGTTGGCGCTGACCTCGGCATAGCCGACCACCAGCAGGTTGCCGATCTTGCCGCCTTCGGTGGTGTTCGAGCTGATGTCGATGCCGTCGCCGTGGTTGCCGCTGGCGCCCGTGTCGGAGCCGATGCCGTAGAGCACCACCCTCTGCACCAGGAGCGAGTTTCCGGTGACGTTGTTCAGCGCGGAGATGCCCGCACCGTGGTTGCCGTCGAACACCGTGTTGAGGGCGACCACGTACTGGTAGCCGTAGCTGTAGTGGTTCAGGTAGTTGTAGATGTGCAGGCCGTCGCCGTGGTTGCCGTCGACGTTGGAGCCCTCGATGAGCAGCGTCGGCGTGTAGGCCGGGCGGCCGCTGGAGGTATAGACCGCGCCGTAGTTCTCGGCGCGGTTGGTGATGGCGATGCCGTTGCCGCCGTTGTAGCTGATGTCCGAATAGCCGATCTGCACGGTCTGGCGCACGAAGGCGCAGCCGCCGACGACGCCCTGGACGTAATTGCAGCCGTAGCCGGGGTAGTACGCGCCGTCATGGGCATGGTTGTAGAAGCTCATGCCGTCGGCGCCATTGTGATCGAAGATCGAGCCCACGATGGTGAAGTGCTGCTCGTCGCGGCCCTGGAAGCCGGAGGAATCGGCGGACGCGTAGAGGCCGTCGCGCGCGTTGTGCGAGACGTTGCTGTTGACGATCGTGACGTCCTGGATGGCCGCGCCGAAGCTGTAAGGCCCGAAATAGTCGCTGCCCAGGAAGGCCACGCCGTCGAGCCCGTTGCCGCTGAAGTCGGAATTCTGAAGCGTCACATACTGGATGTTGAGGCTGTAGATCCCCGCGGCGTTGGCGTAGTTCACGAAGCCCGAGCGCGCATTGTGATCGGCTTCCACCCCGCTGACCACGACATGCTGGATCAGGTAGGAATCGCCGAACACATAGGACGGATTGGTCGGCATGATCACGCTGGAGCTGGTGGTGATGCCGTCCAGCCCGTTGTGGTCGAGCGTGCTGTTGAAGATGTAGACGTCCGAATAGAGGTGCGTGCCGGGCGCGAAGCCGTAGAAGCTCGGTCCCGTGTCGACCGAATTCACGAGCACGCCGCTGCCGGCGTTGTGACTGGCGGTGCTGGCGCCGACATAGACGAACTGGTCGATGCCCGCGCCGTAAGTGGCGTAGTTGTTGACGGTGACGCCGTTGCCGCCGTTGAAGTCGAAATGGTCGCGATACGCGATCACGTTCTGCGACACGTGGCTGTAGTAGAGCGTGTAGCCCACGGCGATGCCGTAGGACGTGGTGTTGACGCCCAGGCCGCCCAGGCCGTTGTGGCTCATATTGGCGTAGTAGATGCCGACGTTCTGCTCGATGTCGCCGCCCGAGAGCGCGTTCGCGGACACGGCGACGCCGTACCCGTCATTGTGCGACAGGTTCATGTATCCGGTCGTGCCCAGGATGTAGGCGTTCTGCTCGACGAAGCCGGCGTAGAGCGAAGTCGCGCTGATGGCGATGCCGCTGGCATAGGCGTGCGTGGCGGTGTCGTCGATGAAGTAGAGGTTCTGCTGGACCGCGCCCTCGTCGAAGGCGAAGGCGTTGGCGGAAGCGCCGACGAACTCGTAGCCCGGCGAGCGGTGCGCGCCGTCCGACAGCACGGTGTTGGTCACCATCACGTCCTGGCGCACGGCGCCATAGGGGCCTTCCGCCGAAGCGTCGACCCCCACGCCGATGAAATTGCCGGCCAGGTGCGAGTTGGCGATCGAGACGTACTGCGCCGCCGCCGTCGGATCGGTGCCGTAGGTGGACGCGCTGACGCCGGCATAGACGCCGTCGAAATAGTTGTGCGTGGCGCTGAGGTCGTCGATCGACAGCGTCTGGATCGCGGTGCCGCCGTCCGCCGCCTGGGCATAGGCGTAGACGCCGCTGCCGAAGGAGGTGTCGTTCGCGGTGACGTGGCTGATCGACACCGTCTGGTTCGCGCTCGAGCCCACGCCGGTGGCGTAGGTGACGAGGTCGATGCCGTCGTAGGTGCCGCCCTCGACATTGGAGTTGGAGATCGAGACGGTCTGGGTCACCTGCCCGCCCGAGGCTGCGGACGCAACGGCCGCGATCGGGAAGTAGCTGCCGGTGACGTTGACGTTGGAGATGCCGACGCTGGAATTCACCGTGCCGCCGTTCTCGGCATAACCGATCACCGCGACGCCGGCCACGGTCTGGCCGTAGAAATTCGTGTCGGTGACGTTGACGTTCTGGTTCAGCGTGCCGCCGTCGGCCACGCCATAGGCGAAGACGCCATAGAGGCCGCCGGTCACCGTGGTCGGATCGATGGTCACGGTGGAGGTGAGCGTGGAGCCCCCGAATACCGTCGAGGTCATGCCGATATCGGCACTGCCGGAGCCCGAGATCGTGGAGCCGGTCACTTCGAGATTGAGCGTCGCCGAGGAGCCGCCGGAGACCGTCGAGCTGATATAGACGCCGTCATTGCCGGCGCCCGTGATCGTCACGTCGCTGAGGTGCAGGTTCTGTGTCGAGGTGCCGCCGTCGCCCAGGTCGTTCTGCTGGTAGACGCCGTCGCCGGACACGTTCTCGATGCTCGAGAACTGGATGGTGTTGCTTTCGTTGCCGGACGCATCCTGCACGAAATGCACGCCGTTGACGCCGCCGCCCGTGCCGTCGATGTCGACGTTGGAGATCACGACGTCCGTGACGTTGTGGCCGTAGATCGCGTCGCTGAACGGGCCCGCGAAATTCATGCCTTCGACGATTGCGCCGGAATCGACGGTCAGCGCCGGGTCCGACGACGAGGCGCCGGTGATGGTGGGCGTGCCCGAGCCGGGGGCGAAGGTGTGGCTGAACACCGCCGACGGATGAGCCGTGCCGCGGACTTCGAAGGTCTGGCCGCCGCCGACGACGGTTTCGCCCGTCTGCACGGTGGCGCCGGTGCCCACCACCGGGCCGCCCTTGTCGGTGACGACGATGAACTGGTTGACCGGGCCGCGCGCGGTCGCGTCCTGCAGTGTGGTCGGGTTGGCGTAGGTGCCGGCGCCGGCCGAGGCCTGCTGCTGCACGTAATAGAGCGTGTTGGTGGGCTCCGACGTGATGGTGCCGTTGTAGATGATGACCGGCTCCGGCTTGGTGAAGCCCGACCCCGTCAGCACGTTCTCCATGCGGCGCTGCGGATCGGCCATGCGGCGATCGAGCTCGTCCAGCGCCTGGGCGCCGGTGCCGGTGTCGCCCAGCGGGATGCGCAGGGTGACGCCGACGAAGCCGCCGGTGCCGCGCGCGCTGTCGTGGGTGACTTCGCCTTCGAACGACAGCCGCGACTGCGGCCCGATGCCGTCGAGATCGAACATGTTGACTTCGGCGCGGCCCTTCCAGCCCTGGATGTCGCGCACGTTGAAGTCGATGCCGCTGGAATTCCTGATGTCGCCATGGCTGAACGAATAGCCGCCGGCGAACAGGCGGAAATCGGTGCTGTCGTCATGCCAGACGCGATAGCCGACTTCGCCGTCGAAGCCGGAATAGGCCAGATCCTGGCTCTGCAGGATCGCGATCGTGGTGTCGTGGATGTAGAGCGCGAAGTCGTTGTTGTCGCGCAGCGCCTTGGGCGCGGAATAGCCGTTGACGCGGACGTCCCAGTCCTCGCTCATCAACTCGGCGCCGGCCGACCATTGGTGGGTGGTGTGGCCGTTGGGCGTGTCCGACGAATCGTAGCCGCCGTAGATGCCGAGGATCCAGTCGGGGTTGACCTTGGTGCGGTAGCCGAGGCCGAAGTTCCAGACCTTGTCGTCCGTGCCGCGCAGCTGGATGCCGGCGCGCGCGTAGAGCAGCGTGTCCAGGTCCTGCCAGACGGGCGCGAAGAAATCGACCTTGCCGGCGGTGAAGCCGCTGCCGATGCCGCCGCCGACTTCGGCGTAGGGCGACCATTTCGGCGGATCGGCGGGAGGCGAGGCGGGCGCCGTCGCGGCGCCATCCGCGAAGGCCGCCGTGGTCATGGTGGCGGCGGCAAGACCCGTCGCGCCGGCCAACAGCTTGGATTTCAAAAGCAGGCGACGACCAGAGTTCGTGTCGCGCATGCGCGTCCCCCCACACAAAAGATGGCGCCAACGAAGCGCCGCCGGGAAGGCGGCCCTTCTGTACCAGCCTTAATCTTTCATCCCTCGCAAAAAGCCGCAATACGCCAAGCGCTTCCGGGCGGCGCAATCGGTTAAAATCGGTCCATTACAAAGATGACGTGGCATGGCTGCCACAGGCCCGCGCCGCAGTGGGAGCGGTCAGCTTTCCGCCCGCGACATGGCGTCGAGCGCGTCCTTCAGGCCCGCGAAAGGTACCAGCACGTGCAAGGGTTTACCGTCGTTCTGCGCCGGAAAGATCAGAGCACCTTCCGGCGTGGAGAGGATCAACACTTCGCCCTTCGGCGGGAGCACGCCCGCGGCCATGCAGCCGCCCTTTCCACACTGGCTGACGGGCAGGTTCAGCCCGCCTTTCTTGCCAAGGCTGAGCACCACGGTATCGCCCTGCTTGGCCAGCGCCGGGAAGCGGACGATCAGGGCGAGCTTCCTGCCGTTGTCGGTGTGGCGGAAGCTGACCACGATGACGACGGCCTTGGGATTGTCTTTTCGCCGGTAGATCAAGGACGTACGGCACCTGCCGAGGCCTTCTTTCTGCGCCGCCTCGACGGCCGCCGCCCCGCCATGCGGATTGGGGTTGAGCTGGAAGGGGATTGCCGCCTTTTCGGCCGGATTTGTCCGTGGCCCCGGCGCGCAGGCGAGCTGCCAGGGTCCGATCATCCTGGTTCCCTCGAAGCCCGGCTTCACCGCCGCCGCCTCCTGCGCGGACATCGGCCCCGAGACGTGGGGATGCAAGGTCGATGCGCCCCAGATCGCGGCCACGAAAATGACCGCAAGGACCACCCCGATAATCGTATCCCTCATCGTCCACCCCGGTTTCCCGGCTGCCCGCATAAGCCCTGGCCTCCGAGCGTTCAAGGTGGCTCGGAAGGGGCGGCAGCGCTTGGGGGTTGGGGTCCGAGCCCGCGGTCTTCGGACCCCTGTACGCCGGGTTGCCGCTTCCCATTTGCTATTTACTGACCAGTCAGTTATTTGTTGAGCATGACACGCCTGAAGGACCTGCGCGAAGAGGAGCCGAAGAAGCCGGCAGCGCGCTGGCGGCGGCGGAAAGAGGCCCGGCCTTCGGAAATCCTCGAGGCGGCCATGGACGTTTTCGCCGAGAAGGGCCTGACCGGCGCGCGCATGGAGGACATCGCCGCGCGCGCGGGCGTGACCAAGGGCACGATCTATCTCTACTTCGCGAACAAGGCTGCGGTGTTCCAGGCGCTCGTCACCGAGGCGATCGGCGAGCGCGTGAAGCAGGCCGGCGCGATGGTCGACGCCTATGAAGGCCCCACGCCCGAACTCATGGCAAATGTGCTGCGCTTCATCGGCGCGGTGCTCGTCACCACCAACCGCGCGGCGCTGCCCAAGCTCGTCATCGGCGAGATCGCGCAGTTCCCCGAGCTGCAGGAATTCTACCGCCGCGCGGTGATCGACCGGGGCCTGGCGGTGTGGGAGAAGATCCTGAAGCGCGGCATCGCGCGCGGCGAATTCCGCCCGGTGCCGACCGGACACGTGGCGCGCATCTGCATCGCGCCGCTCCTGGTGGCGGCGTTGTGGCGCACGCTGTTCGCGCAATTCGATACCGAGCCCTACGACATCGACGGCCTGATCGAGACGCATGTGGACGTGCTGCTGCGCGGGCTCGCGGCCGATGGAGCCTCCGCATGAGATCGCGCGCATCGCTGTTGCTGCTGGTTCTGGTTCTCGCGGGCTGCGGCGGGAAGGAGGACCACGCCTGGCTCGGTTACGGCGAAGGCGACAACGTCTTCATCTCCGCGCCGCAGCCGGGCTGGGTGGCGCAGATGAACGTCGAGCGCGGCTCGGAAGTCCGCCGCGGCGACACGCTGTTCGTGCTGGACGACACCGAGCAGGAAGCCGCGCGCAACCAGGCTGCCGCCCAGCTTCCCCAGGTCAAGGCGCAGATGGCGCAGGCGCAGGCCAACCTCGAACTCACGCGCAAGAATCTCGAACGCCAGCAAGGGCTTGCCGCCGCCCATGCCGGCGTGCCGGCCATGCTCGACCAGGCCGTGGCCGCCTACAGGCAGGCGCAGGATTCGCTCAACCAGCTCGAGGCGCAGCAAAGCCAGGCCCAGGCCGCGCTGAGCGGTGCGGAGTATACGCTGACACAGCGCGCCATCACCTCCTACGTCGACGGCGCGGTGCAGGACATCTATTTCCGCCAGGGCGAATACGCGCCCGCCTCCACGCCGGTGATCTCCGTGCTGCCGGCCAGGAACGTGTTCGCGCGCTTCTTCGTGCCGGAGACGGAGCTGGCGAAGGTGCATCTCGGCCAGAAGGTGCGCATCACCTGCGACGGCTGCAAGCCGATGGAGGCGACCGTCACCTTCATCGCGCAGCAGGAGGAATTCACCCCGCCCGTGATCTTCAGCGTCGGCAACCGCGAGAAGCTGGTCTACAAGCTGGAGGCGCGCGCGCCAGGCGGGCTCAAGCTCCATCCCGGCCAGCCCATCGAAGTCAGGCCTGTGGCGGCCGGGCCGCGATGAGCGGCGCGCTTGCCATCGACGTGCGCGGCCTGACCAAGCGTTTCGGCAGGAAGACCGCCGTCGATCATATCGACATCGCGGTGCCGGAAGGCCAGGTGTGGGGGTTCCTCGGCCCCAACGGCTCGGGCAAGACCACCACCATCCGCATGATCTGCGGGCTTCTGCGCGCCAGCGAAGGCGCGGGCACCTGCCTCGGCTACGACCTCCTCACCCAGTCCGAGCAGATCAAGCGGCGCGTGGGCTACATGACCCAGCGCTTCTCGTTCTGGGAGGATCTCTCGATCCGCGAGAACCTCGATTTCGTGGCCCGGATGTATCAGCTCGACGGCCGCCGGACGCGCGTCGACGAAACGCTGGAGCGGCTGGGCCTCGTCGGCCGCCAGCGCCAGCTCGCGGGCGAGCTTTCCGGCGGCTGGAAGCAGCGGCTGGCGCTGGCCGCCTGCATGCTGCACGAGCCCAGGCTGCTGCTGCTGGACGAGCCCACCGCGGGCGTCGATCCCAAGGCGCGGCGCGATTTCTGGGACGAGATCCACCGGCTTTCCGAGCTCGGGCTCACCGTGCTCGTCTCCACCCACTACATGGACGAGGCGGAGCGCTGCGACCGCATCGTCTACATCCTCAACGGCAAGCTGGTGGCGCGCGGCACGGTGGCGGAAGTGATCGCGCGCTCGGGGCTCATCACCTTCGTGATCGAGGGCGAGGACGTGCGCCGGCTCCTGCCGCACCTGCAGGGCGCGCCGGGCGTGGAATACGCGGCCTTCTTCGGGGCGGCGCTGCATGTGAGCGGGCACGACCGCGCCGCGCTCGAGCGCACGCTGGCGCCCTTGCGCGGCGAGCCCGGCATCGCCATCGCCGAGACCGAGCCCAACCTCGAGGACGTGTTCATCCTCCTGCAGGAGCAGGCGAGATGAGCGCGCGCTTCTCGCCGGCGCGCGTGGGCGCGATCCTGAGGAAAGAGCTCCTGCAGATGCGCCGCGACCGGCTGACGCTGGGCATGATCGTGGGCATCCCGATCATGCAGCTGTTCCTGTTCGGCTTCGCCATCAACTTCAATCCGCACAACCTGCCCACCGCCATCGCCATCGACGATCCGGGCAGGTTCGGCCGCTCCATCGTCGCGGCGCTGGAAAACACCAGCTATTTCGACATCAGGGAAGAGACGCGCTCACCCGCGCATGCGCGCCGGCTGCTGGCGGAAGGCAAGGTGCTGTTCGTGGTGGAGATCCCGGAGAACTTCACCCGTGACATCGTCAAGGGCGCCACGCCCGACATCCTGATCGAGACCGACGCCACCGATCCGGCGGCCGGCTCCTATGCGCTCGCCGCCTTCTCCGGCCTCGCCGGCGTGGCGCTGCGCGACGACCTGACGGGTCCGCTGGCGGCGCGCGCGTCCCGGCCGCCGCCGTTCAACGTGGTCTCGCACCTGCTCTACAATCCGGAATCGATCACCCAGTACTCCATCATCCCCGGGCTGCTCGCCATCATCCTGACCATGACGATGGTGCTGATGACGTGCCTGGCGCTCACCCGCGAGCGCGAGCGCGGCACCTACGAGAACCTGCTCGCCATGCCCGCCACGCCGGTGGAGATCATGATGGGCAAGATCGCGCCCAACATCCTGATCGGCGCGGTGCAGAGCGCGATCATCCTGGCGGTGGCGAAATTTGTGTTCGGCGTGCCGATGATCGGATCCTTCGCGATCCTGTCCCTGGCGCTGGCCTTCTACATCACGGCCAACCTGGCGGTGGGCTACACCTTCTCCACCATCGCGGAGAACCAGCTCCAGGCCATGCAGATGACGATGTTCTTCTTCCTGCCGGCCATCCTGCTTTCCGGCTTCGCCTTCCCCTTCGAAGGCATGCCCGGCTGGGCGCAGTGGCTGGGCGAGACCCTGCCCGCCACCCACTTCCTCAGGATCGTGCGGGGCGTGCTGCTCAAGGGCAACGGCTTTGCCGATATCTGGCCGGACCTGTGGCCGCTTATTCTCTTTATGTTCGCGGTGAGCGGCATCGCGCTGGCGCGATTCCGCCGGACGCTGGATTGACGCCCCGGCCTTCCCGGGGACCATGCCTTGCCAAGGAATTGTCGCCCGACCCAAATTCGGCCATAAGCCTAAACCAAGTCTCGCGCGTTTTCGCCAACAGGGCCGCAAAAGCGGCGCATCGGGTGGGGGTTCAGCTTGCTCGGCATGTCCTTGATCCTCCAGACTCTTCTGGCGGTCGTGCTGGCGTGCCTGGCTCTTGCGTCGCTGCAGCTCGCCACCCTTGCCCTCATCCGCATCTATTTTCCCTCACGCCCGGTGCGACGGCCGCTGATCGCGGACGCCAACCTGCCGCGCGTGCTGGTGCAGCTGCCGGTCTGCGACGAAGGCGCGCTCGCGCTGCGCGTGGCCGCCGCCGCCACCCGGCTCGACTGGCCGGCCGACAGGCTCGAGATCCAGGTGCTGGACGACGGCCCGGCGGAGAAACACGCCAACCTCGTCGCCGCCATCCGCGAGCTGACGCCGGAGGGCGTCGACCTCAAGGTCCTGCGCCGGGGCGTGCGCGAAGGCTACAAGGCCGGCAACCTCGCCTTCGGCCTGCGCCACTGCGATGCGCCCTATGTGGCGGTGTTCGACGCGGACTTCGTGCCGCCGCCGGACTTCCTGCGCCGCACCGTGCCGGTGCTGGTGAACGACCGCGGGCTGGCTTACGTGCAGGCACGCTGGGGCCATGCCAACCGCGCCCGCAACTGGCTGACGCGCGCGCAGGCGTTCCTGCTGGACGCGCATTTCGCCGTAGAACAGGAGGCCCGCTTCCGCGCCGGCCTTCCCTTCTCCTTCAATGGCACGGCGGGGGTATGGTCGCGCGCGGCCATCGACAATGGCGGCGGCTGGACCGGCGACACGCTGACCGAGGACCTCGATCTTTCCATGCGCTGCGCGCTCAGGGGCTGGCGCGCCGCCTTCGTCGCCGATCTCGAAGTGCCCTCGGAGCTGCCGGACAACGCCGCGGCATGGCGCGCCCAGCAGGCCCGCTGGACCAAGGGTCACGCGCAATGCGCGCGGAAGCTTTTGCCGATGATCTGGGCGAGCGGCTTCCCGCTGTGGAAGAAGCTGGCGGTGACGCTGCAGATCTGCCAGTTCGCGTTCTATACGCTGGCGGGCATCAGCGCGGCGATCTCGCTCACGCTGATGGCGATGGGCGTGGAGTACCTGCCCTCCGTCGCGATGCTGGGCATGATCGTGACGGTGCTGGGCCTGTGCGCCAGCCTCAGCTATCTCGCCTGCGGCCAGTCCATGCTCGGCCGCGCCGAGGGCGGGCATTTCGTGCCCACGCTCCTGCTTGCGATCGTCTTCCCGAGCGGGCTCATCCTTTCCAACGCGCGCGCGACCTATGAGGCGTTCTCGGGCGTCAACATCGTGTTCCAGCGCACCCAGCGCAACGGCGAGACCTACCGCGGCGCCTGGCGCGGGCGCCCCGAGCTCGCCGCCGGATTGATGCTGCCCATCTTCGCCTTCGCCGAGCAGGCCTGGAGCGCGCCGTTCTTCGTGTTCGCGGCCGCCGGGCTCGTCTCCATCGGCACCATGGGCCTGCGCGGCGCCATGCGCCTGCCCGCGCCGCAATCGGGCGAATACGCGTCCGCGGCGGAATTCACCACCGCGGCGGAATAGGTTTCGCGGAGGCCGCGGATGGCCGGCATCACCAGGATCGGCGACTTCGTCTGCATCGCCCGCGACGGCGCCGTCGCCACCGTCACCATGGACCGCGGCGACGGCCGCAACGCGCTCTCCCGCCAGTCGATCCTGGAGATGACCGAGGCCGCCAGGAGCTTCGCGGACGATCTTGAAACCCAGGCCGTGATCGTGACCGGAGCGGGCGCGTTCACCGCGGGCGCCGACCTCAAGGATCCCGGTCTCGACCGGCGCCGCGCCAGCGGGCTGCTCGAGCGCCGCCACATGGTGCGCATCGGGCCCGATCTCTGCGATGCGTGGGAGAAGGTCGAGCAGGTCACCATCTGCGCCATCGAGGCATACTGCATCGGCGGCGGCGCGGCGCTGGCGGCGGCCTGCGACTTCCGTATCGCGGGCGCGGGCGCGCATCTGCGCCTGCCGGAGATCCCGCTGGGCATGAACATGAGCTGGCACGCGGTGCCGCGGCTGGTTTCCCTCATCGGGCCCGCGCGCGCCAAGCGGTTCGTCATCTTCGGCGAGAAGGTGGAGGCGAAGGAGGCGCTGGCCTGGGGCCTGGTGGACGAGATCGCGCCGGACGGCGAGGCGCTCGCGGCGGCGCGGCGCTGGGCGGAGCGCGTCGCCAGGCTTCCGCCCAACGCGGTGCGCATGTCGAAGGCGAGCGTCAACGCGGCGGCCAATGCGCTGCACCACGCCGCCACCTTCATGGACCTCGACCAGTACGCGCTGGCCACGACCTCGGAAGACTATCGCGAGGCGATCAAGGCGTTCCTGGAAAAGCGCGAGCCGAAATTCACCGGGCGCTGAGGCGCGCGCTTTCACCATTCACAATGTTTTCGGATGCGCGTCGATCGGGGCTTGCATAGGATGCGACGCATGAGCGACGCCGCCATATTGCCGCCGAAAGGCTCGCCGCTGGGACTCGGCAGCGCCTCGCGCGAGGCGGGCGCGTTCTGGGCGTGCGTATTCCATCCGCCGGCCTTCCCGCGGGAGGTGCCGCGCGGCGACGGGCATACCGTGCTGGTGATCCCGGGCTTTCTGGCCGGCGACTGGACGACGGCGCGCATGCGCAATTTCCTGCGCACGATCGGCTACCGCACCCACACCGCCCGCGTCGCGTTCAACGCGGGCCCTACGCCGGGCATGCTGGCGCGGCTGGACGAGACGCTGCTGGCGCTCTCGCGCTCGGGCCGCATCAGCCTCGTCGGCCAGAGCCTCGGCGGCATCCTGGCGCGCAGCCTGGCGGCGCGGCACACCGGTCACGTGCGCGGCGTCGTCACGCTGGGCAGCCCCATCCGCTTTCCCGTGACCACGCCGCTTCAGCCCTTCGCGCAGATGCTGACGCCGTTCCAGGACAAGGCGTGGCTGGGCGATCTCGGCCACGTTGCCGCGCCGCCCGGCGTGCCGGTCACGGCGATCTATTCCGAAGAGGACGGCATCGTCGACTGGCGGCAATGCCTGCAGGACGAGGACGCGATGTGCCGCAACGTGCGCGTTTCGGGCGCGCATGCCACCATGGGCTCCAATCCGGAAGCGCAGGCGGCGATGGCGCGCGCGCTCAGCGCGTTATGCGGATAGCGACCTGCGCCAGCAGCACGCGCGCGCCAGGCTTGTTCAGCGCGCGGTCGGTGACGCGCTGCAGCCGGGCCGCGATCTCATTCACGTCCGGCTGGCGCCAGGGCCGCACCGAAGTGGCGGCGTAGCTCAACAGGCTGCGCACATAGTCGTCGCGCAGAACCGGCATCGCATGATCGGCCTGGCCGCGCAGCCAAGCGTCGGGGATGTCGAGCCCGATCGCCACCATCAGCAGCCCGCTCGGTTTGCCCGCGTCCATGATGGTCGCATACATAGGCGCGAGCATCATGTAGCTGTCGGCCTGGGTGACCTTGTGGGCGGGCGCGGCCTGCTCGTCGGCCTGCGCGGCGTTCACGAAAGCGAGAAGGGCGAGCGAGAGAAGCGCGGATCGCATGACAAGGCCGATGCGTTTGAGTTCGATGCGTTCGGATTCGAATAGCAAATCTGGGTAAACCGCGGGTTGACGGAGGCCGGGCATGGACGGGCGGATTCTTGGTAAGGCATTGATTACGCTGGCATTCAGCGCATCCGCGGCACTGGCCGCCGACCTGCCGGGGACGCATTTCGCGATCGACCCGCGCGATCTTCCCAAGCCCTATGCCACACCGGCGGTCGACAATTCCTCGCACCGGATCGCGCGGCCGGACGGCGCCGTGCCGAGCGCGCCCAAAGGCTTCGCCGTGGCGGCCTATGCGACCGGGCTCAGCAATCCGCGCTGGATGGCCGTGGCGGCGAACGGCGATGTGTTCCTTGCCGAGCCCGGCGCCGGGAAGATTTCCCTTCTGCGCGGGACGGACAAGGCGGCGCTCGTCACCACCTTCGCCGACGGATTCGACAAGCCGCACGGCCTCGCCTTCCACGACGGCGCGCTCTATGTCGGCGACGTCAAGGCGGTGTGGCGCATCCCCTACAAGGACGGCGACACCAGGGCCGGCGCGCGCACGCGCGTGACCAAGCAGGCCGATCTCGGCATCGGGGGGCACTTCACCCGCGACCTCGCCTTCGGGCCGGACGGCACGCTCTATGTCGCCATCGGCAGCAACAGCAATGTCGACGACCGGGAGCCGGCTTTCCGCGCGGCCGTGGACAAGGTGAACGCCGACGGATCGCTTTCGGTGTTCGCCTCCGGCATCCGCAATCCCGTCGGCATCGCCTTCTATCCCGGCACGAACCGGCTCTGGGTGAGCGTGAACGAGCGCGACGGGCTGGGCGACGGGCTGGTGCCGGACTACCTCACCCATCTCCAGCCCGGCGGATTCTACGGCTGGCCCTATGCCTACACCGGCCGCAATCCCGATCCGGTCTATGGCCCCAAGCGGCCGGACATGGTGGCCAGGAGCATTGCGCCCGATCTTCTCTTCGAGTCGCACTCCGCGCCGACGGGGCTGGTATTCTACGAAGGCAGCCAGTTCCCCGCCGCGTACAAGGGCGACGCCTTCGTCTCGCTGCACGGCTCATGGAATTCCGCAAAGCCCACCGGCTACAAGGTGGTGCGCGTGCATTTCGCGGGCGGCAGGCCGGCCGGCGGCTACGACAATTTCCTCACCGGCTTCCGCGTGGACGACGCCAGCCCCGCCCAGGTGTGGGGCCGCCCTGCCGGCCTTGCCGTGGCAAGGGACGGCAGCCTCCTCGTCGCCGACGACGCCGGCAAGACGGTGTGGCGCGTGCGCTGGGCGGGGAAGTAAAGCCGCGGCGGTTCCCGCTTTCGGCCAGCCCGATTCACAGATGTTGAAATCAGCGCGCGGGCGCGCGCGCAACAAAGCCGGGCGCCGTTCGTTCATTTGGCGAAGGGACGGATCGCCATGTCTTCCGCATCGAATATCCTTGCGTCACGCAATCCCGCACCGGCGCCTTTCGTGCCGCCGCTCCTGCGGCGCTACCGCGAGGTGCGTGCGCTGAGCGCGGCCATCGCGGCGCCGCTGAGCGCGGAGGATTGCTGCGTGCAATCCATGCCCGACGCCAGCCCCATCAAGTGGCATCTGGCGCACACCACCTGGTTCTTCGAGCGCATGGTGCTGGGCGATCGCCCCGGCTACGCGCCGTTCGATGCGCGATACGACGCGCTGTTCAACTCCTATTATCTCGCGCTCGGCACGCCCTTCGCGCGGCCGCGACGCGGGCTTCTCAGCCGGCCCGGGCTGGACGAGATCGGCGCCTGGCGCGCGCATGTCGATGCCGCGATGGCCGAGGCGATCGGCGATCCCGCCTGCCGCGACCGCGTGATGCTGGGCATCCATCACGAGCAGCAGCATCAGGAGCTGATGCTCACGGACATCAAGCATGCCTTCTGGTGCAACCCGCTCCTGCCCGCCTACAGGCCGCGCGCGCCCTTCGCGACGGCCGCCGCGGGCGCGGCGGAATGGATCGGGCATGAGGGCGGCATCGTGCCGGTGGGCCACGCGGACGACGGCTTCGCGTTCGACAACGAGATGCCGCGCCACGACGTGCTGCTCAGGCCCTTCCGCATCGCCGCGCGACCGGTGACGTGCGGCGAATTCCAGGCCTTCATCGACGACGGCGGCTACCGGCGCAGCGAGCTCTGGCTTTCCGACGGCTGGGCGCTCGGGCTCGAGCGTCCACTCTACTGGCTCGACGCAGATCGCCTGTTCACGCTGGCGGGCCCAAGTCCCATCGATCCGGCCGAGCCGGTGGCGCATGTGAGCTTCTACGAAGCGGCGGCCTTCGCGGTGTGGGCGGGAAAGCGGCTTGCCACCGAACAGGAGTGGGAGGCGGCGGCGCGCCGGGAGCCCGCGGCGGGGAATTTCCTCGATCTCGACGTGCTCGCGCCCCGCGCGGCGAGCCGCGGGGGAGGCCTGTTCGGCGATGTGTGGACGTGGACGCGCTCGGCTTACGATCCCTATCCGGGCTTTCGGCCCTTCGATGGCGCGCTCGCCGAATACAGCGGCAAGTTCATGACGGGCCAGATGGTGCTGCGCGGCGGCTCCTGCGCCACGCCCGAAGGCCATGTCCGCGCGAGCTACCGCAATTTCTTTCCCCCCGCGGCGCGCTGGCAGTTCAGCGGCATCAGGCTCGCGGAAGACGCATGAGGCGGCAATGAGCGTGGCCTGGCTTGGACGCGGCAAGATGGCGCCTTTGCCCGAGGCCAGCCCGTTCGCGCGCGATCTTCTGGCGGGGCTGGCCGGCCCGCGCAAGAGCGCGCCGTGCAAGTATTTCTACGACGAGACCGGCTCGGCGCTGTTCGAGCGCATTTGCGAACTTCCCGAATACTACCTCACGCGCGTGGAGACGGCGCTGCTTCGCGCCCATGCCGGCGAGATCGCCGCGCTGGCGGGGCCGCGCGCGCAGCTTGTGGAATACGGCGCAGGCGCGCTCGCCAAGGCGCAGATCCTGCTCGACGCCATGGACGCGGTCAGCGTCTATGTGCCGGTCGACATCTCCGGGGCCTTTCTTCGCGCCCGCGCGGGCGAGCTTGCGGTGCGCAGGCCCAGACTCGCGGTGCGGCCGCTGATCGCGGATTTCACCGCGCCGTTCGCCCTGCCGCCCGGCCGCTGCATCGGATTCTTCCCAGGCTCGACCATCGGTAATTTCGAAAGGCCACAGGCGCTGGCGTTCCTCGCGCGCGCGGCGCGAAGGCTGTCGGCGCTGCTGATCGGCGTGGACCTGGTGAAGGACCCCGCGGTGCTGCACGCCGCCTACAACGACACGGCCGGCCTCACCGCCGCCTTCAACCGCAACCTCCTGGCGCGCGCCAATCGCGAGCTCGGCGCGGATTTCGATCCCGGCGCCTTCGCGCATTACGCGCCCTACGACCCGGCGCGGCGGCGCGTCGAAATGCATCTCGTCGGCCTCAGGGCGCAGACCGTGCATCTTTGCGGCCACGCGATTGCGTTCGAAGAAGGCGACAACATCCACACCGAGAGCTCGCACAAATACACGCGCGACGAATTCCGCGCCCTGGCGCGGGAGGCCGGCTTCGACACGGCGGGATGCTGGAGCGATTCGCGGAGCTTCTTCAGCATCCATTGGCTCGTCCCGCGGGCACCGCGCGATTGATCGCCACCGGACCGACCTGGATGAAGCAGTCGAGGGCGGCGGAGCACATGCCCGCGTGCTGGGCGGTCTTGTTGCGATCATCGTAGACGAAGAGCCCGTCATCGCCCGCCGGATGGACGTCGCTGACAACGCGCGAGCGCGAATCGATCGCCGCCATGGTGGTGCCGCCGGGCTCGTCCAAGGCTTCTGTCCACAGCTGGTGCGCGGGCGTGAAGGTCAGCGTGTAATTGGATGCGGTGCCGATGCCGGCTGCGACAGCATCTCATTTATTTGTTCGATAGTCAGACTTCCCTGTCCATGCTCCATCTTTTCAAGATATTCCAATAGCCTTTCCGACAAAAACAACAACTGCATGGCTATCGTTGCCACGACACCAGTGCTGACAGTTGAGTGCAGCACATCGGCCACCAGTACTACCTCGCCTTTGTCGTTCAAAGACACTCGCGCCCCTAACGCGACGTCGTGCATTCTATTTATTGTTTCCGATAGAGCCAAATATTTCTTCGATCCCACTCCCTCGTGCAGGTCGTAGACCATGCAACGAAACTGCAGCCAGTCTCCAAGTCGCCATACAATAATCTCGTTCTGAGTCTGCTTATCGATCAGAAAAAAGTATTCGGCCGTCACATCGCCGAGCAAGAAACCATGCTTGGACAGATCAGAGCCGTCAAAATCGTTCATTTTGGCCACCCCAATGCCCTGCTTTCGGTTGCCCTGTAGATTGGGGTGGATGATTGTGTCCTGGTCCCTCATTGTGTCCGCCAGGGTCTTCTCGCCCGTTCCCGCCCTTACCTTTACCAAACTTCTTTCCCTGAGTTATTGAACCTTGAACGCCGCCCAGCCTTGGCTCCTTTCGTCGCAATTTTTGGCGCATCGCTCTTCTTGATCCTGGGCCCGACACTTGGTCCACCTTTTTGACCCGGCTTAACCCACGCTGGCCTAACGTCCCCGGCTCTTCGTCCGGTACCGGGCACCGGGGGCGTCTTGTTTGCCTGCGACACCTGAGGTTGGTCACCCTGATCTGCTGGCTGAAACGCCTCATACGTCGCATAGCCCAATCCGGCAAGTGTGGTAAGTCCAAGGGCAAATGCTGATACAGGGGTTATGAAGCCCGTTCCCGCGTCTTCTTCAGCGTCCAGCGTCCCTGTCGCGACTAAAATGCGCAATGCCACGGCCACAGTTTCGCCCGTCGGATCCGCCCTATCGTTGGGATCGTTCCCGACATAGGCATACAGATTGAGATCGTCCTTGTACCCGACGGGATCGACCTGCATGAAGCGGCCCAGTGCTGAGGAGTACATGCGGGCGCGGTCGTAGTAGAGGCCGGTTTCGGGGTCGTAGCGCATGCCGACGTAGCGGTAGGGGTGCCGGAGGTGCCGCAGGCAGTGCCTCCTGAGAAGCAGTTGCCGTAAGTGTCGTAGGTGTAAGGACCTTCGAGCTCGTTGCCGCCCTGGCTGACCATGGCGATTCAGCGGCATTGCGCCAAGTGGCTGTGACATCACAGCATGCTCGCGTGCTAGATGGCTTGTTGAGCTTCGCCGGACAAAAGCATTTGTCGTTCACATGATGTCAGTGCGAAAAGACTTCGCACATAGTCTCTAGACTATTTCAATGGCAATTGAATTTGGCTCTGAGAGATCGTTCACGTATATCCTAATTCTTGTCACAGACGTCCGAACTGGCTGCGACAATAATTTGTTCGCGGACGAATCGATCACTGCAATTTCATGCCCAGGTGTTTCCAACTCACCGCTAAAAATGCATTCTTTTTGGGCAATCGATGCCACCCGTCCCAACGTAATGGATGTTTCACCGTCCATTTCGGCCAGGGTACCGATTGAAATGCACGATCTCGTGTATCCAACTAGGTTGCTTACGATGTCTTGTGGCACCTCGTATGGGGCAGTCGGATCAACAACGAAGACAACCGAATTCGGTGGCGATAGAGATACCGTTTGATTGTTCATGGCTCGGCCTCTTGTTTTTGTTGTCTATCACTTTCAGCACCGGTCCCCCTTGTGTTCTGCTGCAAGTCAGGCAATGCGGATACAGTCTCTGCGAGCCGCCAGGGGGATTCAAAGCATTTGAAGGCTGATGATCCCCGACCCAATTGCCGCTCTTGGTACCGGGATCGGGAATGTAACTCCTCTACTTGTGCTCTTCGCAATCCAAGCAAAAATCTTCCTTACTCAACTTGCCTACCAATCCAGGGCTGCCCTTCAAGACCCGCTGGAAGCTCGCACGCAATCTGGAGTCGTTCCCCGAATTGGCTAATCGGCGATACACTTCGCCACCAAAGGTGATGGTTCCATCGGCGTTTTTGCTGATAGGCGTCTCCTCTTTCCCGCCAGGAGTGACGTAATCCTCTCCATCGACGATTTGATACTTGATCCGCGTAGGAGGGGCTTGATGAAGCGTCCCAAAATAGACCCCCGTGTCGTCCTGGAAGTCTATGTAGGCCAATCCGCGCTCGTCTTTTTCCACCAGACTGTCTACGGCGACGAACTTGCCGCTAGGCGCGAAGTAAATGATGCGGAGCCCGGCTGACGGTATTTTGGCATTGGTCATTGTCCAGGTGATCTTCTTGGGAAGCCAGACGCCAGTGATTTGTGCATCCGAAAACCCACAACTGATGAACACCAGCACGGCAGCTAACGTGGCCTTGCGCAGGATCATCTCGATCTCCCTCGTGATTTACCAACTTGCATCGAGTTAGTTACCAACGGACAAGCCGATTCGCCCGCTCATGTCATTCCACATCGTTTCTTCCACGTTAGAGCTGTTGGGCGTCGATATGCAGCCATGAGACCACTGCGCGCCATTCATGTGCGAGTGAACATAGAAATTGCCATTCTCCTGGGGCGCGCGCCCACCGCCTAGCCTCTCAATCCGCGCTCGATAAGGCCCCCACCAACCATTAGCGGCGGCTGGCATCCTCTGCATGCCTGACACGATAGAATAAGGCTCGCGAGTACCAGGGACTAGTGACGCGATCCCTGGATTGTGGGTTAAGTTGATTTCATAGCTGCCGTTGTGCAGTGCAGACATTCCGTTCCCGCCAGAAACGGCAGAACCGGTGGCAGCTACATGGTTCTGATTGTAGAGAGTAAGCGAATAGGTTGTTGCACCCGTTTTTTCGTTAGTTCCGGTCGCTTTCGCAACAAGGAGGCCCGAGTACCCTTTTACGTCCTCATGCGCTTCCCCCTTCGCATCATGATACGTATGGCCTTGCTGCCATTGCCATTTGTGATCCACATCGAACCAATCGAGTCCGCTCGGATCAGTCTTGTCCGTGGGATCATTGTAGACGTAGCTGTAGAGGTTGAGGTCATCCTTGTACCCGACGGGATCGACCTGCATGAACCTGCCCAGCGCTGAGGAGTACATGCGGGCGCGGTCGTCGTGGAGGCCGGTCTCGGGGTCGAAGCGCATGCCGACATTGCTTGAAGTGGCCTTCTCGAACAATCACTAAGATAAATCTGGATATTCCTGCGAGCCCAACAGCCGGAATGCGTGTACTAAGCGTGCTCTAGAATTTTTCGTTGGCAAATAATTCAAAAAAGCGACAATTCCGACAAACCCTACAAAAGGTATTTCAATTAACACTGCACCAAACAGAAGCGCCCACAAATATGCCGCAACGGGCATTTGCTCCACAAACAGCGACAAGACCCTGTACGCGCTCACTAACAGAAGCAGCGTGCTCAATATTGTACCGATAGTCAGGAAAATTTGGAAAAACAATCTGGTGGGATTGGCCATGCGAAATGCGCCTGTAAGCGAAACCAAATGTCCATCTGCGACTACTTGGCCTTCAAAATTAGATCCTCCAAAAAACAATGAACTCCCAGTGACTACGTCCGTTGCGACGCCGGCCCACGCAATCGCCAACCGACAACTCACGGGCTCTGCGCTTAGTAGCGATCGGAACTCTGACCTTAGTTCGGTTAGTGATTTGCGACTCTCTATCGAAACGTCGACGCCCAAATCTGCGAACACTAGCCTCCATATCCTCAACATCTGTTTCCACCAGCAATCGATATGGTGCAACTCGTCGACTCGCCTAAGCCGAATGACACACCCACGCCAACGGAATCCCCTATGTCCGTTACCGCTCCTCCCGGATGGTCTTCCATAGATGCCACGGGCCCCATAAAAACGCCTGGCGCTGCCGTTGGGATTACCTGGGCGGATATGTTTGCGGATCTGCCATTCTGACTCTCTACGGGGCCTCCGCCGATTGTGATGCTGGCAGTCACGGTAGCGGCCTCTTTCGCACTGGGCTCAGCTCCTTGCGTATCCCCTGTGAAGACCAAACCAAGATCAAATTTGCCCCCTTTCATGCCTGGAACAGACCCACTGATTCCAACGGAACCTCCCAACGAATTTCCCCCCACCTGGCTAAGATCAATTCCGACTGTGCCTGTTGCATGAACGCCTTGATTTGTCATGTCTTTAGCGATTGCACGTTCGTTGGCATGAAGTGCTCTGACGTTGGCATTGTGGGCGGCGATTGCCTTTTGCATAGATGCACTTGGCGGTGGTGTGCCATGCGGTCCAATAAATTGGGACATTACCGCAGACCGGACACTCTGACATATGTCGTTGCAATCTCGCCCACTCGGATCGGTCCTGTCATTCGGATCATTTCCCACATAGGCGTAGAGGTTGAGGTCGTCTTTTTATCCGACGGGATCGACCTGCAGGAAGCGGCCCAGTGCTGAGGAGTACATGCGGGCGCGGTCGTAGTAGAGGCCTGTCTCGGGATCGAGGCGCATGCCGACGAAGCGATAAGGGGTGCCCGACGAGCTGCAGGGCGAGGAGCCGCTGAAACAGTTGCCGTAGGTGTCGTAGGTGTAGGGGCCCTCGACCTGGGCACCGCTGGCGTTGATCATGGCGACGGTCGAGCCGTGATGGTCGGTGATGAAGAAGCGCCGGTGCGTGCCGGAGACGATGATCTGCCCGGCCGGCTCGTTGATGGCAGGCCCGGGCACGAAGCGGTTGACCGGCACACCCGAGCCGGATCCGTCGTATTCGGCAATCTCGTCGGTACCGTCGTCGAGGAAGTAGGTCTCCGTCACGCCGGTGCCGGACTTGTGCACCCGCCTTCCAGTGGGATCGTAGGCATAGGCGGCGGAGACCGTGCCGCCGCTGGTCTTACCGGCGGTGATGAGCCGGTTCTCCGGATCGTAGGCGTAGGTCCAGGTGCCGTCGCCGATCAGGTTGCCGTTGCAGTCGTAGCTGTACTGCTGCGCATGGCCCTGGCAGTCGTGACCGCTCGCCGCGCCGCCGTTGATCGTCGTGTACTGGTTGAGCTTGTTGGCGGGACGGTAGGAGTCGGTATGGGCGCCCGAGGGCTGCCAGACATAGGTGGCCTGCGTAGAGTCGCCCTTTAAGTGGATCGCGGGAGGATGCCGGTCAGCAGGATGGCTGATCGCTAGGCTTCAGTCCTTTGGCAAGCTCGCGCCCTATCAATGCATTGATTGCGCAGTACACACCGACGACTGTCTCATCATTCGAACCCATTGGTGCCGACGGTTACGATCTCCGAGAGCCGAGGCGCCGAGGCCGTGCGCAAGTTCGGATCCGAGAGCAGTCAGCTCTTCCGGTCCAGGGCATCGCGTCGCGCTCGAACTTTTTCGATCGATCGCTGACGGCCGCCGCCGATTCGGTCCCGAAAATTAGCCTCGCCGCCGCGTCCAAGCGGCCTTTCGACTCACCCGGCTTTCATTCCTTGAGACTATGGCGAGACTAACGTACACTCCAATCCGAGCTAAGGCCCTGGTGGAGCTGAGCGGAATCGAACCGCTGGCCTCCTCATTGCGAACGAGGCGCTCTCCCAACTGAGCTACAGCCCCAGGGCCAGGCCCTGATCCCGCCCAAAATCCCGGGCGGGGCGGGTATGTAGGAAAGGCCCAATTGCCCTGTCAAGCAAGGGTTTGCGGCGGCGGGGCGCCGCGGGGTTGCGAGGGGGGACCGGCGCTGGCAAAAGACGCGCGCCGCGCACCGGAAGGCCGCTCCTTCATGCCCATGCCCGTCTTCGAACTGTTGATCTACCTGCTGGAGATCTACTGGTGGATCGTGGTCGTCGCCGTGGTCATGAGCTGGCTGGTCGGCTTTGGCGTGGTCAACATCCACAACCCCTCCGCCCGCATGATCGTGCGCGCGCTCGACGCCGTCACCGATCCCCTGTTTCGCCGCATCAGGCGGGTGCTGCCCGACCTCGGCGGCATCGACATCTCGCCGATGATCGTCCTGATCGGGATCTGGTTCCTGGAGCGCGTCGTGGTCTGGCTCGCCCTGCGCTATGGATTCTGAGCGATGAGCGCGCGGCTCATCGACGGCAAGGCTTTCGCGGCGGGACTGCGCGCGCGGCTCGTGGAGGAGACGGCGCGGCTGAAGGCGCGCCACGGGCTCGTGCCGGGGCTGGCGACCGTGCTCGTCGGCGACGACCCGGCGAGCGAGGTCTATGTCCGCAACAAGGGCAAGACCGCCGAAGCCATCGGGTTCAATTCCTTCCACTGCGCGCTGGCGAAGGACGCGCGCGAGGACGAAGTGCTGGCGCGGGTGGCCGCGCTCAACGCCGATCCGGCCGTGCATGGCATCCTGGTGCAGATGCCGCTGCCCAGACAGGTACGCGAAGCGGAGGTGCTGGAGCTGCTCGATCCGAAAAAGGACGTCGACGCGCTGACGGCGACCAATGCGGGCCTGCTGGTGAGCGGGCGGGCCACGCTCGTTTCCTGCACGCCGGCCGGCATGATGATGCTGCTCAAGGCGCACGCCGGCGACATCGCGGGGCTCGAGGCGGTGGTGATCGGCCGCTCGCTGCTCTTCGGAAAGCCCGCCGCGCAGCTCCTGCTCGCCGCCAACGCCACGGTCACCATGGCGCATTCGCGAACCCGCGATCTGCCGGCGGTGACGCGGCGAGCCGACATCCTGGTCGCCGCCATCGGCAAGCCGCATTTCGTCAAGGCGGACTGGATCAAGCCGGGCGCCACCGTGATCGACGTGGGCATCAACCGCATCGACGCGGGCGGCGGCAGGACGAAAATCGTGGGCGACGTGGATTTCGACGCGGCCGTGAAGGTGGCGGGCGCGATCACGCCGGTGCCGGGCGGAGTGGGCGCGATGACCATCGTCTGCCTGATGCGCAACACGCTGATCGCGGCGATGCAGCAGAACGGGCTCGGCCTTCCCGGTCTATGAGGCGGCTCAACTGCCCGCGAGTCGCCGCTCGAGATCGGCGGCAAGCTTCTTCGGGTCGATGGGAAAATCGTAGAACGTCACGAGCCTGCCGTCCGGGCCCAGAAGATAAAGCTGGCCGGAATGATCCATGGCATAGCCGCCGGCTTCGAGCGGACGCTTCGCATAATAGACGCGGTATTCGCGCGCGAGCCGCGCGATCGCCTTGTCCGGCCCGGTGAGCCCGACGAAGCGCGGCCCGAACGCCGCGAGATAGGTCTTGAGCACTTTGGGGGTGTCGCGTGCGGGATCGACGGTGACGAAGACGGGCGTGATGCGCGCGGCGTTCTTGCCCATGCGGTCCATCGCGGCGGCGATGCTGGCCAGCGTTGTGGGGCATACATCCGGGCAGAAGGAATAGCCGAAATAGAGAAGAACGTAGCCGCCGTGGAAATCCGCGTCCGTGCGCACCCGGCCGTTCTGGTCGGTGAGCCTGAACGGGCCGCCCAGCGTGGCGGTATCCGCGCCGCCGGAGGCGTAGACGAGACCGCCGCCCTCCGCCGCCGCGATGCTCCACAGCGCGCCACCCGCCACGAAGAGGCAGAGAAAGAGGTATGGAACCAGCGCGATGGGCGTGCGCAGCATGACCTGCCCTGTTGGACCCGGAGGCGCGAGGATTGCTAGGGTGGGACGGAACCGCAAGCGGCGAATGGTCGCCACGCATGGCCGAGATTGCAGACGACGCTCCGCGCGGATGGTGGCCGAGGCTGTGGCGCAACGTTTGGCCGCGCCTTTGGCGCGAGGCCGATGCGGCGCTGGCGCGCACGCCGACGCGCGGGCGCGTGCGGCTGCGCACGCTCACGAATTTGCGCTGGCTGGCGGTGGCCGGCCAATCGGCCACGCTGTTCGTGGTCTATTTCGGCCTGGCGTGGCGGCTTCCGATCGTGCCTTGCGCGCTCGCCATCGCGGCCAGCGTCTTGATCAATGTCGCGCTGGCCTTCCTCTATCCGCCGGCGCAGCGGCTGACCAACCGCGAGGCCACGGTACACCTGGCGTTCGACGTGCTGCAGCTGGGGTGCCTGCTCTATTTCACCGGCGGCATCGAGAACCCCTTCGCGCTCATGTTCCTGGCACCGGTGGTGATCGCGGCGGCGACGCTCAATCTCGGCAACACGCTCCTGCTCGCGGCGCTGGCGCTGGCCTCCATCTCGGTGATCGCGGTGGTGCACCAGCCGCTGCCGTGGGACGGCAACGAGCGGCTCACCCTGCCCGCGCTCTATCTCGGCGGCATCTGGTCGTCGCTCGTCATCGGCATCGGCTTTACATCCATCTACGCCTGGCGCATCGCCAGCGAGTCCGCGCGCATGCAGGCCGGCCTGGCGGCGACGCAGCTCGCGCTTTCGCGCGAGCACAGGCTGGCCTCGCTGGGCGCGCTTGCGACCGCGGCGGCGCATGAGCTGGGAACGCCGCTCGGCACCATCGCGGTGGTCGCGCGCGAGCTCGAGCGCGCGCTGCCGGCCGGCACGCCGGAGTCCGACGATGCCAGGCTCCTGCGCGCCGAGGCCGAGCGCTGCCGCACCATCCTCACGCGCCTGGCGCGGCCGGACGAGGCGGGGCTGCGCCAGACCGATCACCTGCCTCTGGGGGCGCTGCTGGACGAGATCGCCGGACCCTATCGCAGCGACGAAGTCGCCATCACCGTGGAACTGTCGGAAGACGACGAGCCCAAGGCCTGGCGCACGCCGGAGCTGGTGCACGGGCTTGCCAACGTGATCTCCAACGCCGCGGACTTCGCCGCGAGCCGGGTGTGGGTGCGCGCAGCCTGGGACGAGAGCGACCTGCGCATCTCGGTGGAGGACGACGGGCCGGGCTTCGCGCTGGAGATCCTGGAGCGCATCGGCGAGCCCTATGTCACCTCGCGGCCGGGAACCTATGCGCTGGGCGAGACGGAGCTTTCGCCGGACGACACCTTCACCGGCCAGCAGGGCATGGGGCTCGGCTTCTTCATCGCCAAGACGCTGCTCGAGCGCACGGGCGGGCGGGTGCGCGCGCGCAATTCCGAACGCGGCGGCGCGCGGGTCTCCGTGCGCTGGCCCCGCGGCGCCATCGACGGCGAGAGCCCACCCGCCGGCGTCTCGGACTGACGCGAAATCCCGGGTTCCGCCACGGCCGCGGCGGTCAGGTGGAGAGATGCGAAAAGCTCGCCAGATGAATGACAAGATCCTGACCGGCCTGATAGCCGGAAACGCCATTCGCATCGATGACGAGAAACGCCTGGCCGGCGAGCCCTCCCGACGACGCCTCAAAGATTATGGCGGCATGCGGGGCGAGGCTCGACAGCGCCGATGCGAGATCGCCGTCGAAGGTGCCGAGCGACAGCGACCCGCCCTGGAGCAACGAAAAGGCCGTCACCTGGCCCCAGGGTGCGACGATGCTGTCGGTGGAAAAATTGAACCGGCTGACGGTATCGAAGCCGACGCTCGTGGAATCGGAGGCGGCCGAATAGACGAGCGTGTCGTGGCCCTTCGTGGAGACCAGGATCGAATCCGCGCCTCCGCCGCCCTGCGCGGTGTCGTCGCCGCCTGCCCTGAGATCGAGGGTGTCGCCGCCGCTTCCGCCCGTGAGCGCATCGCTTCCGGCCCCCCCGATGAGGTCGAAGCCGCCATCGCGCTCGGCCGCGCCGTCGAAGATCAGGCCGTTGCCGGCGCCCAGACTGCGGGCATCCACCACAAGGGTCGCGCCGGCAGCGACATTGGCGTCATTCATGGTGAGCGCGTAGCTGTTGCCCGCTTCGAGCACGATTTTCTCGACGCTGGAAATCGTGGCGGCGCCGAAGGCCAGGCCCGACGAATAGTCGCCGTCGAGTTTCAGGGTATCGTTGCCGCCACCGCCGTTGAGCATGTCCGCGCTCGAGAACGCGCCGCCGAAGTTGAATTTGTCGGAATTGAACCCGCCGGTGAGGTCGTAGAGCCCGGCGGCGGCGTCGAAGGCCAGATGGCCGGCGGTTTCGGCTGAGCCGTTGAATGTGAGGCTGTCCCCCGACGAGAAGGCGGGCATGAATATGTCGTCGGTCCCGCCGGCGGACACCGAAAAGCTGTCGGCCTTGACGGTCAGGGTTTTTCCGGGCGCGATGTTTCCCGCCTGCAGCGTTATGTCGTAGCTGAATCCGCCGGACAGGCCCAGCGACTCCACCGAGGTGAGTTGGCCCGCGAATATGGTCAGTGCATTGGCGCCGGTATAATCCGCGTTGAGGTCCGGATACTGGAAGTCGCTGTTCAGGGCCAGCGTGTCGTTTCCGGCGCCGCCATTGAGAAGATCGGTCGCGCCGTACGCACTGCCGAAAAAGAACAGATCGTCGGCGGCCCCCGTGGCGAGGTGATAGGTGCCCTGGCCGGCGAACACGCGATCCTGCAACGCGGACTCGGCGCTGTCATCGAACGTCACGGTATCGGTCGCCAGCAGCTGGTAGCAGGTAAGCGTCACCGGGAACTTGACCGAGGGCGGGCCGAACGCTCCGTTGACCGCCGAGATGTCGTAGCTGTGCCCCGGCCGCAGGTTCACGAGCTGGATGTCTTCCAGACCGTCGACGCCCAGGTGAAGCGCGTGCGGACCGGTGTAGTCGCCGTTCAGCACGACGTGATTGATCCCGAAATCCCCGTGGAAGGCGGTGTGACCGGCGGGGCTGCCGCCGTTTATCGAGTCGGCGTCGGTGAACGTCGATCCCAGCTCGAATATGTCCGAGCGGGCGCCGCCCGTCAGCGAGTAGGTGCCGGCTCCGGCGACGATCGTGAACCCGCCATCCTTCTCCGCGGACCCGTCGAAGCCGAAGAACTGACCCGCGCCCACGGCAGTCGCATCGATCGTCATGGATCCGCCGGCAACGATGTTGGCGTTGCTCGCGACAAGCGAGTAGCTGAATCCTCCGCCAAGCTTGATCGTGCCAATGCCGGTGACGCCAGCGAGCGTCAGACCCGCGGAATAATCGCCGTCCAACACCAGCGTGTCTGCGCCGCCGCCGCCGGCGATGCGGTCGGAGGCAGAGAATGTGCCTTCAAAATTGAAGGTGTCCGATTGCAGGCCGCCGGTAAGCTTGTAGGTTCCGGCGCCGGCGTCAAACACGAAATGGCCGTCGGCTTCGCCCGAGCCATCGAAGACCAGGCTGTCGCCGGCGCCGAGCGCGGCGATGTCGGTGGCGCCGTCCTTCGGTGAATAGCCGTTCGCCTCCACCGTCAGGGTTTGATCCGCCGCGACGGCGCCGTCGCCGGTTGTGATCGCGTATCTGTAGCCGCCGGCCAGCGCAAGGGTTTCGATCGAGGAAAGCTGGCCGGCCTGGAAAGCGACGGAGTGGCTTCCCCAGTAATTGGAATCGAGGCCGGGATGGGCGAATTCGCCGTTCAGCACCAGCGCGTCGTTTCCAGCGCCGCCGTCGAGCGTGTCGGCGGCGTCGAAAGCGCCGCCGAAGAAAAACACGTCATCGCCCGCGCCGGTGCTGAGATGATAGGTACCGGCGCCCGCGAAAATGCGCGCCGAAAGCGCGGACTCCGCGCTGTCGTCGAAATTCAGCGCATCGCTGTTCCGGAACGTGCTGCAATCGAAGGCAAACGGCAGGCCCACGCTCGCGGGCCCGAATGCGCCATCGTCCGCCGTGACGTCGTAGCTGTGGCCGCCAGCGAGGCTGACGAACTGGATGTCGGAGAACGCGCCGGACGCGAGGACGAGCGCCCGGGATCCGGTGTAGTTGCCCGAGAGGTTGGCCTGGTTGAGGCCGAGATCGCCATTGACGGCGGTGTGGCCCGTGCTGCTTCCGCCGTCAATGGAATCGCCGCTCCGGAAGGTGCTGCCCAGGTC
The DNA here is from genome assembly GCA_035499995.1 of Rhizomicrobium sp. Classification (GTDB taxonomy): domain Bacteria; phylum Pseudomonadota; class Alphaproteobacteria; order Micropepsales; family Micropepsaceae; genus Rhizomicrobium. The sequence continues at coordinate 129,974 of DATJXR010000017.1, forward strand.
GAAAGTATCGGCCCTGGTCCCGCCCGCAAGCCGGTAAGTCCCCGTCCCGGTCTTGAAATCGAAACTTCCGGCGCGTTCGGCCGTGCCGTCGAAACGCACGGTGTGGCCGCCGTCCACGGCCGAAGCATCCACCGTCAGCGTGCCGCCCGCGTCGGCATTTCCATCCGCGGCCGTGAGCGAATAGTCATAGCCGCCATGCATGACGATCTTTTCGATACTGGTGAGCGTCCCCGCCAGCAGCGTGACGGAGGAATTCGTCCCCAATCCGTCCAGCACCAGCGTATCGGAGCCGCTGCCGCCATCGATGGCATCGTGCGGATCGAGCGTTCCGCCCATCTGAAACACATCGTCGCCGCCACCGCCCGACGCGGTGTCGCTGCCGCCATGCCCGAGGTCGAATATGTCGTTTCCGTTGCCGCCGGTCAGGACGTCGTTGCCCGCGCCACCGATCAGGTGAAACCACCCGTCCGTTTCCGCCGAACCGTCGAACGAAAGGCTATTGGAGGGACCAAGCGCCGAAGCATCGACGGTCAGTTCTGCGCCGCCGGCGACGTTGCCGTCGGCCGTCTTCAGTTTGTAGTTGAATCCCGCCTCAACTTGAATCGTTTCGACATTGACGAAGGTCGTATCCGCGAACGTGACGCCATGGGAATAGTCGCCGTCGAGGTCGATCGTGTCGTTACCCGCGCCGCCGTCGATGCGGTCGTTGGCGTCCAGCGTATACCCCATCATGAACGTGTCGTTGCCGCCTTCGCCGAAGGCTGTGTCCGCGCCGCCGCCCGCCAGATTGAAGGAGTCGCGCGCGTCCGTTCCGGTGAGGAAATCGTCGCCCCAGGTACCTGTAAGATGCATGAACCAGCTCCCACAACCAGAGTGCCGCGCCGGCTCAACCCCCGCAACCAAAGAATAAGGGAGACACGCCACAAGATGTGAATTTCCAAGTTTGGCGTGTCGCTCTCGCCACGGTCGAGGACATCCTTCCTTATACGAATATTTGACAATGCCGATTCCATCCAAAGAAGCCGCATTGGAAGATCTCGCGGGAAACGTCGCGGTGCGATCCGATGGATCTGTTGTGCCGCCCCCCGCGTGCGCGGCCAATTCTGCGATGGCGCATGGACACCACCGGACGCGCCATGAGGCTGGCACCCGGAGTTCCCATGGGAGCGTGCCGCCGTCTCGCCTGACCGGAATGTCCCGCGAGAAGCATCCGGCCCTCTGGCGGCGCCCCGATCGACGGGGCAAAAGGGGTGAATTCGTTAACGCGATCAACAGGCTGGGTTCACGGAACCTTTGTCTTGCCCCCCGCCGCGTTCCGGCGTATCTCGCCCCCTCGCAAGGAAGTTTCGATGAACGCCACCGCTGACGAAAAGACCCTCCTGATCGTCGAGGACGATCGCCCGTTCCGCGAGCGCCTCGCCCGGGCCATGGAAGCCAGGGGCTTCGCGGTGGGCATCGCCGAGACGGTGGCGCAGGGCGTGGCCCGCGCCAAGGAGGCGCCGCCCGCCTATGCGGTGGTGGATCTCAAGCTCGACGACGGCAACGGCCTCGACGTGGTGGAGACGCTGCACAAGACGCGCCCGGACGCGCGCGTGGTGGTGCTGACCGGCTTCGGCAACATCGCCACCGCCGTGGCCGCGGTGAAATACGGCGCCATCGACTACATCCCCAAGCCGGCGGATGCCGACGACATCCTGGCCGCGCTGATGGCGCCGGCCGGCGCCAAACCCAAGCCGCCGGAGAATCCGATGTCGGCGGACCGCGTGCGCTGGGAGCACATCCAGCGCGTCTACGAGCTGTGCGGCCACAACGTCTCCGAGACCGCCCGCCGCCTCAACATGCACCGGCGGACCCTGCAGCGGATTCTGGCCAAGCGCAGCCCGCGTTAGCATCGCGCGCTTCCGTGCCGTGGCGCGCGCATGCGGGCCATGACGGCGGTTGCGCGCGCGGCGCGCGCCTCCTATGCCGCTCTTTTCTGTTTTTGCCGCTTGCCGCGGAAACGGCCGCGGGGAGTTTTGCGCGCGGCGTAGTCGAGGATGCGCGCGGGTTTTCCGGGCGTGCGCTCCCCCGCGACGGGAGCGGCGGAAGCGGGAAGCGGCGGCGTTGCGGCAACCGTGAGCGGCGCGCGCACCAGGCGCTCGATGTCCTTCAGCAAGGGACGCTCCTGCGGATCGCAGAAGGCGACCGCGATGCCGCCGGCGCCCGCGCGCGCGGTGCGGCCGATGCGGTGGACGTAGCTTTCCGGGACTTCGGGCAGCTCGAAATTCACCACATGGCTGATGCCGTCGACGTCGATGCCGCGGGCGGCGATGTCGGTCGCCACCAGCACGCGAATCCTGCCCGCGCGGAACAGCTCGAGCGCGCGCTGGCGCGCGTTCTGCGACTTGTTGCCGTGGATGGCGTCGGCCGAAACGCCGGTCTTCACCAGAAGCTGGGCCACCTTGTTGGCGCCGTGCTTGGTACGGGTGAAGACGATGACGCGGCTCATCGCCCCGTCGTGCAACAGCTCGCGCAGCAGCGCGCGCTTGTCCTGGGCGGCGACGTGATAGACGCGCTGGTCGATTTTCTCCGCCGTCACCTGCGCCGGCGACACCTCGATGCGCACGGGATCCTTCAGGATCTCGGCGACGAGATGGGCCACCTCCCGGGGCATGGTTGCGGAGAAGAGGAGCGAATGACGCGCCTTCGGCAGCGCGGCCACCAGCCGGCGCACGTCGCGGATGAAGCCCATGTCGAACATGCGGTCGGCCTCGTCGATGACGAGCGTCGAGACGAGGTCGAGGCGCACCTGCTTCTGCTGCACGAGATCGAGCAGGCGGCCGGGCGTGGCGACGAGGATGTCGACGCCATGGCGCAGCGCTTCGATCTGGCGGTTCTGGTTGACGCCGCCCAGCACCACCGCATGGCGCAGCCCGAGGTGACGGCCATAGGTTTTCAGGCTGTCGCCGATCTGCACCGCGAGCTCGCGCGTCGGCGCCAGGATGAGCGCGCGCACGGATTTTGGCGCGAGCGGCGCCTGCGTCTGGCCCAGGCGCTGCAGCAGCGGCAGGCCGAACGCAGCGGTCTTGCCGGTGCCGGTCTGCGCCAGGCCCAGCACGTCGCGGCCCTGAAGGATCGCGGGGATGGCCTTGGCCTGGATGGGGGTGGGCAAGGTGTAGCCCTCCTGCGCGAGCGCGCGGGTGAGCGGCTCGGCGACGCCGAGTGCTGCGAAATTCATGTCAGTCACAGTCGATCCTTGATGCTACCAGTGCAAGTGAATGCGCATGGCGGCCGTTGCCGTCTTCCACGCACAAACTGGAGCGAACGGAGGTGCTTACGATTGCCCGGCCGTCAGGCGCGATGGCGCGCGCGATGTGCACCGGCGGGACTTGCGCCGGCGATATCCGCCATTTCGCCGCAAAAGTCAAGCGGCGGCGAAACCCTATTTCGCCGCCGGCTCCTCGCGCACCGGCAGCTCGACATAGGTCGTGGGGCCATATTCCACGGTGAGCGCGGCGGTGCCGCGGTCGGGCGAGCGTTCGAGATTGCCGGCATCGGCGCCGGCGATGGCGATGCGCAGCGCGTGGCCCTTCTTCACCACGGCTGCGATGGGCGAGAGCGCGATGGCGACATCCTCCCAGCTCATCCTGGCCATGTTCATGTCGGCGCGCAGATAGGTGTGCAGCGGGTCGGCGGAGAGCGCGCCCGGCTTGGCGGGCTTGCGATGCTGGAGCTTGAGCACGCCCTGGGTGATGTAGGTCACGCGGCCGTCCGGCCCCACATCCTCCAGATACACGATCGCCATGGGATCGGAGACGCCGCTGGCGAGCTTCAGATGCGCCACCGGATCGCCCGCGATCTCGGTATCCGCCGCGACGGGATCGCCGTCGAACACCATCAGCTTCTTGTCTTCCGCGGCCCGGTTGCCGTAATCGGTTTTCGAGACATCGACTTGGCCGCGATAGCCGGAAAGCGCGCCGGTGGTGGCGGTGAAGTCCACCAGATAAAGGCTGACGCCGTCCTTCGGGACCTTGGAAACGAGCGTGTGGTCGCTGGTGAGGTAGACCTTGCGGATCCGGCTCGAGGCCGGCGGCCATTGCGGCGTGTCGCGCCACACGGCCGCGCCGTTCACGTAGTAATGCACGTTCGGCACGATGGGCGTGCCGCCGTCCTTCAGGTAGCGGTCGAAGAAATCGGCCATCATCCCGGTCTGTTTCGTGTAATCCAGATCGAGCTTTCGCGCCGGCAGGAACGGATCGTCGTTCATGAAGCCGCCATGGGTGAATGGCCCGATGACGACCTGCTGCGGGTTGGAGAAGGTCTGGAATCGGTTCAGCACCTGGGCGGGGGAGCTTTCGTCGAGCCAGCCGGCGATGGCGAACATCGGCAGGCCGCGCGCCTGCACCTTCGCCTTGCGCGCGATCAGAGAAACGTCGGTGAGAGAGAGCCCGCTGTGGCAGATCTTGTCGTCGCGGGCCACGGCCTGGGACACGCAGGCGGCGACGTCGAAATTGCCTTCATGCTGGGCGATGGCCTGGGCGAGAAGGTCCGCGTGGCCGTCGACGGGCTTGGGGCCCTTGAGGAGCCACTTGCAGATCTCGCTGCCCGCGCAGAAGACGGGTTCGCCATTGTTGAGGCCGCGGGTCTGCGTGCTCCAGGCGTCGACGAGATATTCGTCGAGCGCGCCGCCCGGTCGCATGGTGAGATAGAGGTCGCTGAGATCGAACAGCGGCGCCACCGCCTTGATCGCGGGATTGTCGAGCGAGGCGATGTTGGCGGCGGAGACGCCGCGATAGGAAAAGCCATAGGCGCCAACCTTGCCGTTCGACCATGGCTGCGCCGTGATCCAGTCCGCCACGCTGCCGTAGTCGGCGATCTCCGCGTCGCTGAACAGGATCTTGATCGTGCCGAAGGAGGCGCCGGTGCCGCGCGCATCCGCGATCACCACCGCGTAGCCGCGCGCATTCAGGATGGCGTTGTCGGGATCGTTGCCGACATCGGGCGCCCTGACTTGCGCGAACGCCTCGCCCAGCCAGGTGAGCTGCCAGGCGCGCCAATAGGGCGTGGCCTTGATGAGCGCGGGGACGCGCTGGCCCTTCGCGAGATTTTCCGGCAGCCACACTTCGATGGCGATGCGCGTGCCGTCCTTCGAGGTGACGTAGTAGGAGGCGTCGCGCCTGTAGCCCGCGGGCACCGTGGCGTTGGCGGCCTGCTCGTAGCGCCAGGCTTCGAAGCCGACCGCGCCCGCCGCCAGCGCGACCAGCGCCGCGGCGACGATGCCAAGCCAGCCGATGATCCGGAACAGAATGCCCATCCGCGCCTCCCCAAGACGGAGGGATGGTGATGCGCGCCCGGCCCGCGCGCAAGCGGGCACGACCGCATGGTCCATACTAGCGGCCTTTGCGCGGCTTTCGGGCGGCAGGCGGCCTTGCGGGTTCGCCGTCGAGCGATTTCAGCAACGACTTCGGCGCGATCGCGCGGAAGCGGCGGTCCAGCAGCGTGCGAAAGGTCCTTTCGTCCAGCCTGCCGATATGGGCAAGCAGGCCTTTGTAATTCCTGAAGTGGTCGGTGATGTAGAACGTCTCCGGATCGGCGGCGAGGAGATGGTCGCGCTCCTCCATCGTCTCCGTCAGCAGCATGATGGCCTCGCGCTTGTGCGAGCCGACCTGCGCGAAGATCTTCTTGCCGATGAAGACGGTCGGCGAGCCCCAGGACATCTTCTCATGCGCGCCGGGATAGGAGAGCGCGATCCGCCGCGCGCCGGCTTTGTCCAAAATCCCGGGCTTGCTCACCGGCCTTGGCATCAGCGTTTCCCCCCTTTCTTTGTCTTCCCCGGCGGCGCGGCTTTGGCGCCCGCCTCCATCGCCTTGAGCAGCTTCTTCGGCGCCAATGCGCGCCAGCGGCGCTCCAGCATGGCGCGCAGTTCGTCCCCGGAGATGCGATCCATGCGCACCAGGATGGAGGGATAGTTCCTGTAATGCTCGGTGATGAAGTAGGTCCTGGGATCCATCTCCAGCATCATGTCGCGCTGGTCGATGGAGTCCACGATCAGCACGATGGAGCCGTCTTCCGCCCGCACGCGGGTGAAGAACTTCTTGCCCACCAGGAACGCGGGCTTGCCGTAGGAGAGCCTGGCCTCCGCCAGCGGGAAGGACAGCGCGATCTTCTTCACGTCGGCGGCGGTGATGCCCCTCTTGCCCTTCATTCGATCTCTCCCAATACGCGCGCGGGGTCCGCCGCGAGCTCCAGGCTCATCGCCAGCCGCTCGGCCGCCACGCGCGCGAAGCGCAACGTCACGGCCTTCCGGCGGCTTGGATGGATTTGCCATCGCGGCGAGGCGCGCACGATGGCGCCGCCGTAACGGTCGGCCACGATGAGGCCGGTGCCGGAGGGCACGTGCTCATCGGGGAAGCCCGGCGGGATCGCGAAGTAGAAGCTCTCGCAGAACTCCAGATATTCGGGCCATTTGGTGTCGCCCCTGAGATCGGCAAGCGCCACCTTGATCTCCACGCCCAGCACCGCGCCCGATTCATGCAGCGCCGCCACGTCGAGCCGGCGCCCGTTGGCGAGGGTGAACTCCAGGATGGGCGAATAGCCCTCCTGCAGCAAAAGCCGCGACACCCCGCGCGCGACATGCTGGGCGGTTTCCATGCCGCATTGGAACATTTCGGGAACTGAAGATCAAGGCGCGAATCCCGTGCGGATGCCTCCGGGCCTGCGTGCGCCTCGCTGTGTTGCGAGGCCGCCTACTCCGCCGCCAGCAGCGCGCGCCCGCCCGAGGCGCCGGCGAAGTTCACGGTCTGGAGGTATTTGATGCCCTCTTCCGCGATGTCGTCGCCCACCATGCGCTCGCCCTCGGCCTTGAGCTCCTCCATGTCGACATACATGCCGTAGAAGGCACGGGTGCGGTCGGTGATGATGCCGGCGTTGAGGAGAGTCTTGATCAGCACACGGAAGATGTTGGCGGATTGCTTCATCGCCTCGCGGCGGTCGTTGTCGGTGAACGCCTCCATGATGGCGGCGCGGGCCTCCTGCCAGTCGATGCCGACGCTGTCGTAGACCACCTTCATCTGCTCGGCATTGACGAGGTTGAACAGCAGCGTCTGGAAGCATTGCGCCGCCCAATCCTCGACGATGTTGTGCTCTTCGGGCGTGAGCTTGGGGATGGTGCGGTCGGCCCAGATCTTGCCGAATTTGTGGTGGAAGGCCTCGTCGGTCATCACCAGCTGGCAGAGCTTGACCAAGAGCGGATCCCGGCTCTGCTGGTAGAGCGTGGCGAAAGCGCCCATGGCAAGGCCCTCGACCAGCATCTGCATGCCGACGATCTTCTTGTAGACCTCCGGCGCGCCGACCATCTCGGTGAGCAGGTTCTTCAGCGTCGCCCCGCAGGGCAGCGGCGTGCCCCAGCGCGCCTTGATGTAGGCGGAGAACGCCGTGACGTGGCGCGCTTCCTCGCGGGTCTGGTTGGCGGCGTATTCCTGCGCGCCGGGGTCCTTCAGGATGTGGCAGAGCGAGGCGGAGAGCGCGAGCGCGCCCTGCTCGCCATGCAGGATCGCCGACAGCTGCCAGCGCGTGGACTGGTTGGCGAACTTGATCTTCTGCTCTTCCGTCATGTGCTCGCCGATCCTGGTGTGGAAGATCGGGAAGAAGCGGTCGGGAAGGATCTTCTCTTTCGTCAGGTCGAAGGGCGCGGAGAAGTCGATGTACTTGCTGTCCAGCGGATCCCAGAAATGATCGTGGGTCGCGGAGATGATCTTGTCGAAGGCCGTGGAGCGGTGGCCGTAGCGCTCGACGTCCAGCATCGCGGGGAAGTCGTCGGGGGCGACGGCGTCGTAGGCATTGTCTTTCGTGATCTGGACCATGGATTCCTCCGTGCAACCGGCACCTTGCCCCAGTATGGGCATTCTCGAACGGAAATCAAGAAAAATGACGTAAGCGTCACGATTGCGGAAATTCCACCCCGGCCGCGCCTTCGCCGCAGGGTGGGGGGGAAACTCCCGCAACATCCCCGGATATCACGCGAGACGGGCCGCCGGGGCTTGGAGCATATCTCGCACAACGATATGTTCGGGTACGAGGAGCGCCCGTTCACGAGGGAGGGTAACATGAGGAAGGCGCTTGCTCTGGCATTCGCGGGGACCTGCATCGCGGGGCCGGCCCTGGCGGCGGACTACAAATGCGTCTGCCAGACGGACGCGAAATCGGCCATCGAAAGCTCATCCGGCGGCAAGCTGGACTGCGCGGAAACCTACAAGAGCTACGACGGCAGCGTTTCCGTCCAGGAATCGCAGCTCAAGCTCTACGTCTCGAGCGACAACATGGTCCAGGGCGATCAGGACGCCAACCTGCGCTTCCGTCCGCGCGACGGAAAGTGCCTCGAAACGGTTGCCGACGGCAACACCGGGAAACTTCTGTATATCGGCGACCATTGCGACAACAGCAGTTACGTGAATGTCGGTCCCTTCAAGTTCAACAAGTCCGCCACCTCGGTTACCCAGACGGACCCCAACGGCAATCCCGTCACAGTCACCGTGACGAACTGGACCGCGACCTACCTCGCCACCACCACCGGCAAGAAATACAATGGCATGGCCCAATGGACGACGATGCCGGACGGCAAGAAATATCTCCAGGCCGCCTGCATCCAGAACCAGTAGCGGATCGTGCCGTCTTACGGCTCTATTCGCCCAGCGTGCCCTTGGTCGACGCCACGCCGCCTTCCAGCCGCTCGTCGGGCGTCACCGCTTGGCGCAACGCCCGCGCCAGGCCCTTGAAGCAGCTTTCCACGATGTGGTGGCTGTTCTCGCCGTAGAGATTGTCGATGTGCAGGCACACGCCCGCGTTCTGGGCGAAGGCCTGGAACCATTCCTTGAACAGCTCGGTGTCCATCTCGCCGAGCTTGGGCTTGGGCACCGTCACGCGCCACACCAGGTAGGGCCGGTTGGACACGTCGATGGCGACGCGGGTGCAGGCCTCGTCCATGGGGATGATGGCGGCGCCGAAGCGGGTGATGCCGGCGAAATCGCCCAGCGCCTTCTTCACCGCCTGGCCGATGCAGATCGCGGTGTCCTCGGTGGTGTGGTGGTAGTCGACGTGCAGGTCGCCGGCGGCGCGCACCTTGAGGTCGATCATGGAATGGCGACCGAGGCTCTCCAGCATGTGATCGAGGAAGCCGATGCCGGTGTCGATGTCGCACTCGCCCGAGCCGTCGAGGTCGAGTGAAACGGCGATCTCGGTCTCCCGTGTCTTGCGTTCGACGGTGGCAGTGCGCATGCGACTCTCCGGCCAAGCGTGGCCTGCTTGATAGCAAGCCGGGGAGCCGGGCGGAAGGCGCGCGGCCTAGTGCGGTTGCCAGTTGCCGTACATGGCATTGGGCAGGAGGAACCGGTCGACGCCGATGTTCTTGCCCGGATCGGACTGATTCATGGCCCCGGTCATGACGCCGCCGGGACCGGTCGTCGCCAGATCGGTCACCTGGTCGCCCAGCCACATCACCGCCTGGGCCTTGGTGTGGAAACGGGCGGCGAGGCTCGTCACCGCGCCCCGCCAGCGCGTCAGTTTGCTTTTCTTCTCGTCCGGCTTGCTCGCGTCCTGGCCGATTTCATAGTCGAACCAGATTCCGACGCGCCTGAGATTGTCCTGGGTGATGGCGTCATCCGCGGCATCGCGATTGGTGACGATGGCGACAAGCCCGCCCATCCTGTGGACCGCCTGGGTGAACGCCGCGGCGCCCGGAACGTCCGTCGCCATGCCCTGCGGCGAGTCCGCCGTGGCGCGCGCGTGTATCCAGCTTTCCCACTTAAGAGGGTTGAATTGCTTTTCCGGACATTGGTCGCTCTGCGCCTGATAGAGCGAATTGTCGAGGACGGTTTCATCGGCGTCCATCAGCACCACCCAGCCATGCCGCTTGAAGTGCCGCGCCGTGACCATGCGCCGGGCGGCCGCGAGGGCCGCGTCATAGACCGACGTGGTCAGCCGGCAATATTCCAACGCGTGACGCTGCCAGACGGTCGACGATGCGACGGGCGCGGTGGGCGCGGTGCATTGCCAGTGATTGGGGTCGGCGGCGTCGGCGGCAGGCACGGCATCGGATGCGCCGATGTGTTTCTGGCAATCGTAGGCGCCGGGCATGGGCCCCACCGGCGCGGCGCAAAGCGGCGACGCCAGGGCGAATGCGGCAAGGATGGCAAATATCGCAGCGCGCACGAAATTCTCCCTCTCGAATGCCGGGAGACTAATTTGCTTTCCAGTCCGCGGGAAGTGACGTTTTCGAGAAGCGGAAGACATCCGTCACGGCTGAGCAACCCTGCACGCCCATGACGGCGAGCGAGCCCTCTGCGGCACCGGCCTCGAATACCAGGCGGCTATTCGCATTGGCGATGGGCGCCGCGAACCATGAGAATGTCTGGCCCCCGCCGCGCAGCGCGCGCGCGCAGGCGGCGCGACCGGCGCTATCGATGGGACGCGCCTGCCAACGTCCGCCGGCCAGGCACGTTTCGAAGTGATTGGCGGCACAGACGCGGCCCGCCTCCATCGCGCGAACCGCGAAGGCCTCTTCAGTGCGCTCGATCACGCAGCCTTCGTCTTTGACGATGCCGGACAGGATGAAAATCGCGGGCACGGCGAGAGGCGTTTCGCACAGCAACTGCTTTGCTTCTGCGAAATTGCGCGCGGTCTCGAAGACATGGCGCAGCAGGTGGGCTGCCGGCCAACCGGTCTGGCGACCCGCGCGCAACCGGTTGGCGAACCAGTCGCCGGCATAGCCCGCGCCGTGGCGGCGCATCGGCGCCTGATTGATCGCCGCGGCGAAGCGGCCGCGCGCCATGCCGTGGAACGAACCGTTCGCGCCGGGCCAGGTGATGTTGAAGAAGTCCCCCGCCGGCCCATCCTGATGCGCGACAACGACGAGCTCACCCAGGCGCGGGAATGGCCAGTCCAGCACGCGGCGCAGGAGCGGGCCCTGCGGCGTGTCCCACGCGCCGCCGGTGCAGCCCCACTCGAAGCAGACATTGAGCACATGCGCGCCGCTGCGCCCGAGATGGCGCGCGATCTCGTCGATCTCCGCCGCGTAGCGGTTGCCGCTCTTCGCCAACCAGCGGCGCGAGGCGCGGTCGCCCAGCGGCAGCGCCATGGCGCTCGCCGCGCGCGAGACGGGGCCGAAGCTGCCCGACGCCGCGGCCACGAGCGCGCGCGCATCGTCCGGACGGGCCTTCAGAAGATCGACGGGCGTCCTGCCGCGCAGATCGATCAGCGGGATTTGCCGCATGCGCCGCTCCATGCCTTCAGATATAGGGACGGGAGCGCCGCATGCGAAGTCAGCCGCTCAGCCGCCAGAACCAGACAAACAGGGCGGCGGCAAGCGCCATTCCGAGGAGCACGACATAAAGCGGCGCCAGGCGCGGCGCGCGGGCGCCTTCGGGCAGCGGGCCGCGGCCGGCGATCATGGGCCAGAGCAGATTGCGCCCGCGCAGGGCATAAAAGACGATGGCCGCGACATGCAGCGCCACCAGGCCCAGCAATATGTTGAACAGGAGTCCATGAAGCTCTTCGGCCAGGCGCGCATGATCGAGCGTGACGAGATGGGAGAGCGGGCCCGACTCCAATCCATCTTCATCGCTGGCGAAAAGCCCCAGCACCGCCTGCCCGGCAAGGACGCCCAGAAGCAGCACCACGCTCCAGGCGCCCAGCGGATTGTGGCCGACGCCGGGAACCGCGCCGCGCAGATAGCGCCACACAGCGCCCGGGCCGCGCACGAACTGGGCGAAGCGCGAGGTCTCCGATCCGAAAAGGCCCAGGAACAGCCGCAGCGCCAGCAGCGCCAGCACCGCGTAACCCGCGCGCTCGTGCCAGAGCATGCGGTCGCCTTTGTAGGCCCACCAGGCGAAAGCGATCAGGACGACGATCGACCAGTGGATCAGCCGCGTCGGCCAATCCCAGATGGTGACCCGGATCGCAGCCCGGGTCGTGACGGGCCGGCGCGGCGGCGCCGCGTCCGCGCTCATCGCGCCTGGAAGTCCTTGTGGCAGGCGCCACAGGCGTTCTTCACCGTGTCGAGCTGGGCGCCGAACCCGGCGGCGTCGCCGGCCTGCGCCAGCTGCGCGAGCTTCGCGGCGGCGGCCTGGTAATCCGCGGCGCGGGCCTCGAAAGTCGCGCGGTCGCTCCAGATCTCGGGCCTGGCCCTGGTGGGCACGCTCACCTGGCCCGCGCCGGTGCCCGCCGGGAACATCGTGGGAAGCGCCTTGGCCCATTTGGCCAGCGCGTTGGCCATCGTGGCCTGCTTGGTCACGTCCTCGCCCGCTTCGGCGGCATGCTTCATCTCGACGAAGGTGGCGGCCGACATGTCGAGCGCGGCCTGGCGGGCCTGGACGATCTGAACCGGCGTCGGCGCCGACGCCGTGTCCGCGCGGGCGATGCCCATCGCGGCAACCGCCGCCACGCCAAGACAGATCCAGGCCGGATGCAAACCCTTCATCATGCTCTCCCTCTGACGCGCCCACCCGCTCCGAACCCGGCGCGGATTTTGGCGCGGGTTCCTATATAATGTCCACCATGACCGATGAACGCTGGCGTTCCACCACCATCCTGTCCGTGCGCAAGGCCGGAACCGTCGTCGTCGCGGGCGACGGCCAGGTCACCCTGGGCAACACCATCATGAAGGCGAATGCGCGCAAGGTGCGCCGGCTCGGCAAAGGCGACGTGATCGCGGGCTTCGCGGGCGCCACCGCGGATGCCTTCGCGCTGTTCGAGCGGCTGGAGGCCAAGATCGAGCAGCATCCGGCAAACCTCGCCCGCGCCTGCGTGGAGCTGGCCAAGGACTGGCGCACCGACCGTTACCTGCGCCGGCTGGAAGCGATGCTGGCGGTGGCGGACGCGAAGACCTCGCTCATATTGTCGGGCACCGGCGACGTGGTGGAACCGGAGGACGGGCTGATCGGCATCGGCTCCGGCGGGCCTTACGCGCTCTCCGCCGCCAAGGCGCTCGTCGATTCCGCCCTCGGCGCCGAGGAGATCGCGCGGCGCGCCATGCAGATCGCCGCCGACATCTGCATCTACACCAACAACAGGATCGTGGTGGAGAGCCTGAAGGCGGACTGAAGCCCGATCGAAGCCGATGCGCTCGCGCGCGCCTCACTATCGGCGACGGCTTCGCCCATGCTTTGGCCAGGCAGATTGGCGAGCCGCCCCTTTCCGGGGGACGCAACTTCCCGCGAAGCGACATCGGGCCGGCGCGGTGGACTCTTCCGCCGCCCGCTCCCATATATATCCTTCCATGACCGCCTTCTTCACGCCGCGCGAGATCGTTTCGGAACTCGACCGCTTTATCGTGGGCCAGGCCGAGGCCAAGCGGGCGGTGGCCATCGCCTTGCGCAACCGCTGGCGCCGCCAGCAGCTGCCGCCGGAGCTGCGCGAGGAGGTGCTGCCCAAGAACATCCTGATGATCGGGCCGACCGGCGTGGGCAAGACCGAGATTTCGCGCCGGCTTGCGCGGCTCGCCCAGGCGCCGTTCCTGAAAGTCGAGGCCACCAAGTTCACCGAGGTCGGCTATGTGGGCCGCGACGTGGAGCAGATCGTGCGCGACCTGGTCGAGATCGCGCTTGCCCAGACCCGCGAGAAGAAGCGCCGCGACGTGGAGGCCCAGGCCGAGGCGCGCACGGAGGAGCGGCTCGTCGATGCGCTCGCCGGCGCCAATGCCGGCGCCTCCACCCGCGAGACCTTCCGCCGCAAGCTGCGCGAGGGCGAATTGGAATCGCGCGAGATCGAAGTGGAGATGCGCGACACCGGCGGGCTGCCGTCGTTCGAAATCCCGGGCATGCCGAGCGCGCAGATCAGCATGGTCAATCTGGGCGACATCTTCGGCAAGGCGCTGGGCGGCCGCTCCAGGCCCAAGCGCATGACGGTCGCCGATGCGCGCGCGCCGCTTCTGGCCGAGGAAGCCGACAAGCTGCTCGACGAGGACGCCATCACCCGCGAGGCCATCGAGGCGGTGGAGCAGAACGGCATCGTGTTCCTCGACGAGATCGACAAGATCTGCGCCCGCAGCGATTTGCGCGGCGGCGGCGATGTCAGCCGCGAGGGCGTGCAGCGCGACCTGCTGCCGCTGATCGAGGGCACGGTGGTGGCGACCAAGCACGGCAGCGTCAGGACCGACCATGTCCTCTTCATCGCCTCGGGCGCGTTCCACACCGCCAAGCCTTCGGACCTCCTGCCCGAGCTGCAGGGCCGGCTTCCTATCCGCGTGGAATTGCAGGCCCTGTCCCGTGACGATTTCCGCCGCATCCTGACCGAGCCGGAAGCGAGCCTGATCAAGCAGTATTGCGCCCTGATGCGGACCGAGGGCGTGGAGCTCGCCTTCGCCGAGGACGGCATCGCGGCCATCGCCGACATCGCCGCCCAGGTGAACGCCAGCGTGGAGAACATCGGCGCGCGGCGCCTGCACACGGTGATGGAGCGGGTGCTGGACGAGATCAGCTTCGCCGCCACCGACAGCGCCGGCGCCCGCATCGCCATCGACGCCGCCTATGTGAAGGCCCGCGTCGAGGATCTGGCCAAGGACCAGGATTTGTCGCGGTTCATTCTTTAGCTCGTCCTCCCCCGCGCGAGGGGGAAGGGAGAAATTATCCCGGCTGTTTTTCGAATTTGGGCAAGGCCGGATCGAGATGCGCCCAGGGCTGGGCGGACCTGGTCCAGATGAAGGCGGTGGGCTTGAGCCAGGAGGGATCGTCCATCGAGCCCGCCTTGATGGCCCACAGATGCGGCATGCCTTCGAGGTCGCTGAACAAGGGCGTGCCGCAGGTGCCGCAGAAGGCGCGCGTGACCTTCTTGCCGCTCTCGCCGGCGACCGCGTAGGTGCGCAGTTCCGGCTCGCCCTGACAGACGCGGAAGGCGGCTTTGGGCACGACCGCGACGGCGGCGGGCTCGCCACCGGAGATATACTGGCAGTCCCTGCAATGGCAGAGCATGAAGGCGACCGGCTCGGCGGCGGATTCATAACGCACGGCCCCGCACAGGCAGCCTCCCGCGAACGGCGCAACCATTGGCATTCCTCCCGGATTCCGGCGCTTCCGGCGCCAGTGTTGACCCCTCGGGGATTCCTTGCAAGAAGTCCGGCCTTCTGAACATAGAAGGTGTCAGGGAATGCGCGGGAACTATCTTTTCACCAGCGAAAGCGTGTCGGAAGGACATCCGGACAAGGTCTGCGACCGCATCTCCGACGAGGTGGTGGATCTGTTCTATCGCGAAGGCCCCAGGAGCGGGCAGGACCCCTGGGACATCCGCGCGGCCTGCGAGACCATGGCCACCACCAACCGCGTGGTGATCGCGGGCGAGACCCGCGGGCCCAAGCACATCATGGAAGACAACATCGTCGAGATCGCGCGCCGGGCGATCAAGGACATCGGCTACGAGCAGGACGGCTTCCACTGGCGGCACGCCAACATCGAAGTGCTTCTGCACGCGCAGTCGCCGCACATCGCCCAGGGCGTCGACGCCAAGGGCAACAAGGACGAAGGCGCGGGCGACCAGGGCATCATGTTCGGCTATGCCTGCAACGAGACGCCGGAGCTGATGCCGGCGCCCATCCTCTACAGCCACAAGATCCTCAAGCTGCTGGCCGACGCGCGCCACGCCGGCCGAGAGCCCAAGCTCGGGCCCGACGCCAAGAGCCAGGTGACCGTGCGCTACGAGAACGGCAAGCCCGTCGAGGCGACGCAGATCGTAGTCTCCACCCAGCATCTCGACGAGAGCATGACCTCGGAAGACGTGCGCAGGATCGTCGAGCCCTACGTGCGCACCGCGCTGCCCGAGGGCTGGATCAACGGCCACACCGTCTGGCACGTCAATCCGACCGGCGCCTTCGTGGTCGGCGGGCCGGACGGCGATTGCGGGCTGACGGGCCGCAAGATCATCGTCGACACCTATGGCGGCGCGGCGCCGCATGGCGGCGGCGCGTTCTCCGGCAAGGACCCCACGAAAGTGGACCGTTCGGCGGCCTACGCGGCGCGCTATCTCGCCAAGAACGTGGTGGCCGCCGGGCTCGCGGACCGCTGCACGATCCAGATCTCCTATGCCATCGGCGTCGCCGATCCCCTCTCCGTCTATGTCGACACCCATGGCAGCGGGAAGGTCGACGAGGCGAAGCTCGAGAAGATCCTGCCGGAAGCCATGAGCCTCAAGCCGCGCGCCATCCGCGAGCATCTGAAGCTCAACAATCCGATCTATGCCCGCACCTCGGCCTATGGCCATTTCGGGCGCGAGCCGGATTCGAGCGGCGGCTTCACCTGGGAAAAGACCGGCCTCGCGGATGTGCTGAAGCGGGCGTTCTGATGCCGTCGTGCTTCGGGGCTCGCTACGCTCGCGCCTCAGCATGACGCGAATCGGCTCCCGTCATCCTGAGGTGGCCGCATAGCGGCCCTCGAAGGATGACCGAACAGCACCAGCGCAAATTCGTTTACGGCCGCCGCAAGGGACCGAAGCGCTCCGCCCATCAGGCCGCGCTGTTCGAGACGCTGCTGCCGCGCATTGCGTGGCGCACGGCGGAAGCGTTCGCGGGCGAGGTGTGGCTGGAGGTCGGATTCGGCGCGGGCGAGCATCTCCT
The DNA here is from genome assembly GCA_035499995.1 of Rhizomicrobium sp. GTDB lineage: Bacteria > Pseudomonadota > Alphaproteobacteria > Micropepsales > Micropepsaceae > Rhizomicrobium. The sequence continues at coordinate 146,547 of DATJXR010000017.1, forward strand.
CTGGCAGGCGAAACAGCATCCGACCGTGACGATGATCGGCGCCGAGCCCTATGAGGGCGGCGTCGCCAAGCTGCTCTCCAAGCTCGACGGCGAGCCCGTTTCCAATATCCGCATCCACATGGGCGATGCACGCGACATCCTCGCGGCCCTGCCGGATGCGAGTCTGGGCCGCGTCTTCGTGCTCTTCCCCGACCCGTGGCCCAAGACCCGCCATCACAAGCGCCGCTTCCTCCAGACCGCGATGCTGGACACGCTGGCCCTCAAGATGAAGCAGGGCGCGGAGCTTCGCTTCGCCAGCGACGATGCACCGTTGGTGGACTACACGCTCGAACGCCTGGCGGCGCACCCCGCCTTCACCTGGACAGCCGCGCGCGCGGCGGACTGGAAGACGCGCCCCCAAGACTGGCCGCCGACCCGCTACGAAGCCAAGCAGCTGCATGGGGTGCCGGCGTTCCTGCGCTTCGTCCGCAAGCTCGCCACATAGTGCGGAAAGGATCGTAACCTGGGGAGGATCTGCCATGCGCACCTTGATCGCGTGCGTCGTACTGTTGCTCGCGGGCACGGCCTGGGGCGGGCAGTCCACGATCGTGCGGCCCGCGCACGTTTTTGCAGCCTTGAGCGGGCCAGCAAACCGCCCTTGAATTCCGCGCCTTGAGGGCGTATATCGCCGCCCATCCCGTACAACAGAAACTTCCTGTTGTGTGGCGGTCGCAAGATCGCCGCGCGGGACGGGGTTTTGCTTTGCGGCGGAAAGCCGCGCGAAAACAAGGAATTCCGCCATTCTCACGGCGATGTCGCAATTGGAGCCGATCCTGGAACCCGTCCTTGAAAAGGCGGGATACCGGCTGGTGCGCCTGCGCATCCTGGGCGGCAAGGTGAAGACGCTGCAGATCATGGCGGAGCGGCCGGACGGGCGGATGAACGTGGACGATTGCGCGGTGCTGTCGCGGGCGCTGTCGGACTTCCTCGACGCCGAGGATCCGCTCGAGGGCGAGTATCAACTCGAAGTGTCCTCGCCCGGCATCGACCGGCCGCTGACGCGGCTGACGGACTACGCCCGCTGGGCGGGGCACGAGGCCAGGCTCGAGCTCGCCACGCCCGACGACACCGGGCGGCGCAAGTTCAGGGGCCGGCTGCTGGGGCTCGACGGCGGCGACGTGGTGGTGGAGGTCGACGGCGAACGCCGCCTCTTCCCGTTCCGCGCCGTCGCCGAAGCCAAACTCGTTCTCACCGACGCGCTGATCCGCGAAGACCTGAAAGGAAGGAAACAATGACCAACAGAACCACGGGCCAAAGCCCGAGCCGGAGCCTTTAAGATGGCCGCGATTGCCGCCAACCGCACCGAGCTCCTGCAGATCGCCGACGCCGTCGCGCGCGACAAGTCGATCGACCGGTCCGTCGTCATCGCCGCCATGGAAGAAGCCATGCAGCGCGCCGCCAAGGCCCGCTACGGCAGCGAGAACGAGATCAAGGTCGAGATCGACCCCAAGACGGGCGAGACCCACGTCTCGCGCTATCTGCACGTGGTGGAGCTGGTCGATAACGACAAGACCGAGATCAGCGTGGAGGACGCGCGCGCGCGCAATCCCGCCGCCCAGGTGGGCGACATCATCGCCGAGACGCTGCCGCCGTTCGACTTCAGCCGCATCTCCTCCCAGGCCGCCAAGCAGGTGATCGTGCAGAAGGTGCGCGACGCCGAGCGCGAGCGCCAGTACGAGGAATACAAGGACCGCATCGGCGAGATCATCCACGGCATCGTCAAGCGCGCTGAGTTCGGCTCCGTCGTGGTCGACATGGGCAAGGCCGAGGGCGTGGTGCGCCGCGACGAGATGATCCCGCGGGAGAACTTCCGCACCAACGACCGCATCCGCGCCTACATTTACGACGTGCGCCGCGAGGCGCGCGGGCCGCAGATCTTCCTGTCGCGCTCCCATCCCCAGTTCATGGTGCGCCTGTTCGCCCAGGAAGTGCCGGAGATCTACGACGGCATCATCGAGATCCGCGCGGTGGCCCGCGATCCCGGCAGCCGCGCCAAGATTGCGGTGATATCCAAGGATTCGAGCATAGACCCGGTGGGCGCCTGCGTGGGCATGCGCGGCGTGCGCGTGCAGGCCGTGGTGCAGGAGCTGCAGGGCGAGCGCATCGACATCATCCCGTGGTCGCCGGATCCCGCCACCTTCATCGTCAACGCGCTGGCGCCCGCGGAAGTGGCCAAGGTGGTGCTCGACGAGGATACCCATCGCGTGGAGGTGGTGGTGCCGGACGAGCAGCTGTCGCTCGCCATCGGCCGCCGCGGCCAGAACGTCAGGCTCGCCTCCCAGCTCACCGGCTGGCAGATCGACATCCTGACCGAAGCCGAGGAATCGGAGCGCCGCCAGAAGGAATTCGCCGAGCGCACGGCGCTGTTCATGGACGCGCTGGACGTGGACGAGACGGTAGCGCAGCTGCTTGCCTCCGAAGGCTTCGCCACGGTGGAAGACGTGGCCTTCGTGCCGGTGAACGAGCTCGCCGCCATCGAGGGCTTCGACGAGGACACCGCCCAGGAGCTCCAGACCCGCGCCACCGAGCACATCGAGGCGCGCAACAAGGAGCTGGACGAGAAGCGCCGCGAGCTCGGCGTGGCCGACGAGGTGCTGGAGGTCGACGGCGTGTCGCCCGCCATCGCCGTGGCGCTGGGCGAGGCCGGCGTCAAGACGCTGGAGGATCTCGCGGGCTGCGCCACCGACGATCTCATCGGCTATTACGAGCAGACCAGGGATTCCTCCGGCAAGCCCGGCGAGCGCGTGCGCGTTGCCGGCGCGCTGGACGGTTTCGATCTTACCTCCGAGGACGCCAACGCCATCATCATGAAGGCGCGCGTCATGGCGGGCTGGATCGAGGAGATCGAAGCGACGGCCGAGAACGCCGAGCCCGGAGAAGCCGCCGAAGGCGAAGCGGCGGAAGAAGCGTGAGGAAAAGCGATTGAGCCTGGCCGCGGCACAGAGGGAAGAGACGGCGATGCGCGAACGGCGATGCATCGTGACGGGCGAGACGCAGCCTGAGGCGCGCCTCATCCGTTTCGTGGTGGGACCGGACGACACGATCGTGCCCGATCTCGCCGCGAAGCTTCCCGGCCGCGGCATCTGGGTAAGCGCCACGCGCGCGGCGCTCGCCAAGGCGGCCTTCGCCAGGGCCGCGAAGAGGAAGGTGAAGGCGCCGGAAGGCCTTGCCGATCACGTCGAGCGGTTGATCGTCCGGCGCATGCAGGACGATCTGGGGCTCGCGCGGCGCGCGGGCGCCCTTGTCTGCGGCTTCGATTCCGTGGCGGAGGCGATCGCGCGCGCCGCCGTGCTCATCGAGGCCAGCGACGGCGCGGCCGACGGCAGGAGGAAACTTCTGGCGCTCGCCAGGTCCGGGGGCCGCGAGCCCGCGGTGCTGGACTGCCTCACCAGCGGGGAAATCAGCGTGGCCCTGGGCCGCGAGAATGTGATACATGCGGCCCTCTCACCCGGGCAGCTTGCGGAACGGTTGATCTTCGAGGCCGGAAGGCTTTCGGGCTTCAGAACGGCAGGTTCGACTCCTGCGATCAGGGAATAGAATGAGCGAGACGAACGACACGACCAAGCGCCCGGCCAGCAAGGCCACGCTCTCCCTGAAGCGGACGGAGACCTCGACCGTCAAGCAGAGCTTCAGCCATGGCCGCACCAAGGCCGTGGTGGTGGAGAAGAGGCGCAGCACCCATCCGCCCGGCCCGGCGGCCAAGCCCACATCCGCCCCGGCCGCGGCCGAGGCCAGGCCTTCGGCGCCCGCGCCCGCGCGCGACACCGGCCCCCGCGCCGGCGTGGTGCTGCGCCAGCTGACCGAGGAAGAGAAGGCCCGCCGCGGCGCCGCCCTGGCCGACGCGCGCGTCGCCGAGGAAGAGGCGCGCCGCCGCGCCGAGGAAGACGCGAAGAATCGCGCCGCGGAAGACGCCAAGCTCGCCAAGGAGCGCGAGGCCGCGGCGCGCCGCAAGGCGGAGGAAGACGCGCGCAAGGCCGCCGACGAAGCGGCCAAGCGCCACGCCGAGGAAGAAGCCACCCGCCGCCTCGAGAAGAAGGACGAACCGGCCACGGCCGCCCGTCCCGCCGCGGCCGGCAAGGAAGCGCCCCGCCCGGGCCGCCGCGCCGTCACCGCGGAGGAAGAAGACGAGGCCGCGCCCAAGAAGGGCGGCGTGAAGGCGCCGGCCAAGGTGCCCGCCGCGCGCAAGGGCGAAGCCGACCGCCGCCGCGGGCGGCTCACCGTCACCAAGGCGCTGTCGGACGACGACGAGCGCACGCGTTCGGTCGCCGCCTACCGGCGCCATCTCCAGCGCGTCAACAAGGGCCAGCAGCAGCAGCCCGCCGGCCCCGCCGGCCCGCGCGAGGTGACGATCCCGGAGACCATCACCGTCGCCGAACTCGCCAACCGCATGGCGCGCCGCGCCGTCGACGTGATCAAGGTGCTGATGAAGAACGGCATGATGGCGACGGTGAACGACACCATCGACGCCGACACCGCCGAACTGGTCGCCGCCGAATACGGCCACACCGTCAAGCGCGTGGCCGAGAGCGACGTGCTGGAGGGCCTGAAGGGCGCGGCCGACGAAGCCTCCGAGCTGGTGTCGCGTCCGCCGGTCGTCACCGTCATGGGCCATGTCGATCACGGCAAGACCTCGCTGCTCGATGCGCTGAGGAAGACCGACGTCGTCTCCGGCGAGGCGGGCGGCATCACCCAGCACATCGGCGCCTACCAGGTGCAGCTCAAGAGCGGCCAGAAGATCACCTTCCTCGACACGCCGGGCCACGCCGCCTTCACCGCCATGCGCGCGCGCGGCGCCAAGGTGACCGACATCGTGGTGCTGGTCGTCGCCGCCGACGACGGCGTCATGCCGCAGACCGTGGAAGCCATCAGCCACGCCAAGGCCGCGCATGTGCCCATCATCGTGGCCGTCAACAAGATCGACAAGGGCGACGCCAATCCCGCCCGCGTGAAGAGCGAGCTTCTCCAGCAGGAGATCCAGGTCGAGGAGATGGGCGGCGACGTGCTTTCCGTCGACGTCTCGGCCACCAAGGGCACCAATCTCGACAAGCTCGAGGACGCGATCCTGCTCCAGGCCGAGGTTCTCGACCTCAAGGCCAATCCGGGCCGCGCCGCCGAAGGCGCCGTCGTGGAAGCCAAGCTCGACAAGGGCCGCGGCCCCGTCGCCACCGTGCTGGTGCAGCGCGGCACGCTCAAGCTGGGCGACATCCTGGTCGCGGGCTCGGAGTTCGGGCGCGTGCGCCTGATCGTGGACGACCGCGGGCAGAACGTGGAGTCCGCCGGTCCCTCCATGCCCGTCGAAGTGCTCGGCCTTTCCGGCGTGCCGGAAGCGGGCGACGAGTTCGTGGTGGTGGAGAGCGAGGCGCGCGCCCGCGAGGTCACCGAATACCGCGCGCGCAAGCGCCGCGAGCAGCGCCAGGCCGTCACGGGCCGCCAGTCGCTCGACCAGCTTCTCAAGAGCCGCAAGGACGGCGAGAAGCGCATGCTGCCGCTGGTCATCAAGGCGGACGTGCACGGCTCGGTGGAGGCGATCCAGGGCGCGCTCGCCAAGCTCGGCAACGACGAGGTGGGCGTTCAGGTGCTGCAGTCCGGCGTCGGCGCCATCACCGAATCGGACGTGATCCTGGCCCATGCGAGCGGGGGCGCCATCGTGGGCTTCAACGTCCGCGCCAATGCGCAGGCGCGCGAACGCGCCAAGCGCGACGGCGTGGAGATCCGCTACTACAACATCATCTACAATGTCGTGGACGACATGAAGCTGGCGCTCTCGGGCATGCTGGCGCCGGAGACGCGGGAGAAGTTCCTCGGCAACGCCGAGGTGCTGGAGGTGTTCACCATCTCGAAGGTCGGCAAGGTGGCCGGCTGCCGCGTGACCGAAGGCACGGTGCGCCGCGGCGCGCATGTGCGCCTGATCCGCGACAACGTGGTGATCCACGAAGGCGAGCTCTCCACGCTCAAGCGCTTCAAGGACGAGGTGCGCGAGGTGCAGACCGGCCAGGAGTGCGGCATGGCGTTCGCGGGTTACCAGGACCTGCAGAAGGGCGACGTCATCGAGTGCTTCGAGGTCGAGACCATCAAGCGCGCGCTCTGAGCGGCGCCTGAAGGAGCCCGCCATGTCGCCACCCGGACAGGCACAGCTGCAGCTTTATCTCCGCGAGACGGATGCGGCGTTGCGCGCGCAGGACACCGAGCGGGCGCTGCGCATCGCCGACGAGGCCACCAGCCGCGGGCTCGAGCATCCCAATTTGCTGACGCTGGCCGCGCACCGGCGCATGCATGCGGGCGACGCCGGCAGCGCGCTGGTGCTGCTCCACCGCGCGCGCGCGCTTTCGCCCCGCAGCGTGGACGTGCTCAATGCGCTCGGCATCTGCCTGTCGCAGCTCGGCCGCGCGCGCGAGGCGCTGACCGCGTTCGACGCGGCGCTGCGGATCGCGCCGGGCACCGCGATGCTGCGCTTCAACAAGGCGCTGGCCTACGAAAAGCTCAGCGAGCTCGATCATGCGCGGCGCGAGCTCGAATCCACCGTCTCGCTGATGCCCGGCCATTACGAGGCGCTGGCGTGGCTCGCCACGCTGGCCGCCCAGCGCAACGACGGCGCACAGGCGCGCGACTACGCGGCGAGGGCGCTGGCGCTCAATCCGCGGCTGCACGCGGCCACGCTGGCGCTCGCCAATGTCGACGTCGCCGAGCGCAAGTTCGACGACGCCATCGCGCGGGTGACGCCGCTGCTCTCCGATCCGGAGTTGTCGCCCGTCAACCGCGCTTTCGCGCAGAGCCTTCTGGGCGACGCGCTGGACGGGCTGGACCGCCCGGCGGAGGCCTTCGCGGCCTATGCCGCGTCGAAGGCCGCGATGCGCGCCTACTATGCGCCGGGATTCGCGGCGCTGGGCAACGAGAGCGCGATCGAACGGGTGTCGCGCCTGGCGGGCTATTTCCGCAACGCCGATGAAGGGCTCTGGCGCGCGCGCAAGGGCGAGCCGCCCAGGAATCCGCGCACGCATGCCTTTCTGGTGGGCTTCCCCCGCTCGGGCACCACGCTGCTGGAGCAGGTGCTGGCGAGCCACCCCGGCGTCGAGGCCATGGAAGAGCGCGACGCGCTCAGCGAGGCGGTGACGGAGTTCATCGCGCCGATGGACGGGCTCGATCGGCTCGCGCGCATCACGGCAGACGATATCGGGCGCCTACGCAAGGCCTATTGGCGCGTGGCGGGCGAGTTCGGCCATGCCGGCGACAGGGACGTGTTCCTCGACAAGATGCCGCTGAATTCGGTGCTGCTGCCGCTCGTCGCCAGGCTCTTTCCCGAGGCGAAGATCGTCTTTGCGCTGCGCGATCCGCGCGACGTGCTGCTGTCCTGCTTCCGCCGCCGCTTCGGCATGACGGCACAGATGTTCGAGCTCACCTCGCTGGAAGGCGCCGCGGCCTATTACGACGCGGTGATGGGGCTTGCGCAGATCTATCGCGACAAGCTCGGTCTCGATCTGAGCGAGACCCGCCACGAAGATTTGCTTCAGGACTTCGAGGCCGAGACGCGGCGGCTGTGCGCGTTCCTCGGCCTCGACTGGCGGCTGGAGATGAGGAATTTCGCCATCCGCGCGCAGACCTCCACCATCGACACGCCCAGTGGCGCGCAGGTGGCCCGCGGCCTCACCCGCGAAGGCGCCGGCCAGTGGCGCCGCTATGCCGCCGAACTCGCCCCCGTGCTGCCGACGCTCGCGCCGTGGGTGAAGCGCTTCGGCTATCCGGAGGATTGAGAATGTCGCGCCACCATTCCCGCGCCGACGACAAGGGTCCCTCGCAGCGGCAGTTGCGGGTGGGCGAGATGCTCAGGCATGCGCTGTCCGACATCCTGTTCCGCGGCGAGGTCCGCGATCCCGATCTCGACGGCGTGTCGGTGACGGTGACCCAGGTCAAGCCCTCCGGGGACATGCGGCACGCCACCGTGTTCGTGGAGCCGCTCGGCGGCAGGAATGCCGACAAGATCGTGGCCGCGCTCAACCGCCATCGCAGCTTCATCCGCGGCGAGATGGGCCGGCGCATCGCGCTGAAGTTCACGCCCGACCTGCGCTTCGTCGAGGACAAATCCTTCGCCGAGGCCGAGAAGATCGAGAACCTGCTCAAGACCGAGCGCGTGCGCCGCGATCTCGCAAACAAATCCGAAGACGATGGCGCGTAGGAAGAAGGGCAACCCGGTCCACGGCTGGGTGGTGCTGGACAAGCCGCAGGGCATCACCTCCACCCAGGCGGTCGCCGCGGTGCGGCGCATCTTCGACGCCCGGAAGGCCGGCCATGCCGGAACGCTCGATCCGCTGGCGACCGGCGTTCTGGCGGTGGCGCTGGGGGAGGCGACCAAGACGGTTCCCTTCGCCATGGATGCAGACAAGACCTACCGCTTCACCGCGCAGTGGGGCGAGGCGCGCGACAGCGACGACAGCGAGGGCCGGACCACCGGCACCAGCGACGTGCGCCCCCTCCGTGCCCAGATCGAAGCCGCCATCCCCCGCTTCCTGGGCGAGATCAGCCAGGTGCCGCCGGCCTACTCCGCCATCAAGGTCGAGGGCGAGCGGGCCTATGACCTCGCCCGCGACGGCGAGGCGGTGACGCTGGAACCGCGCGGCGTGACGATCCACGAAGCCCGCCTGGTCGAGACCCCCGACCGCGACCATGCGGTGTTCGAAATGCGTTGCGGCAAAGGGGCTTACGTCCGGGCCTGGGTGCGCGACCTGGCGCTGGCGCTGGGCACTTTGGGCCATGTTTCCCAGCTGCGCCGGACCTCGATCGGCGGGTTCCGCGAAAAAGACGCGGTGCCACTGGAAACACTGCGGTCTTTTATGCATAGTCCGGCCGCTTTTGAGCACTTGAGGCCCATTTCGACCGCGCTGGACGGCATCCCGGCGCTGGCCGTCACGGGTCCGGATGCGGTTCGCCTCCGTAGCGGCAATCCGATCCTGATGCGCGCGAACCTGTTCGCCCGCATCGCGGACGCCATTCCGGAAGCCGACGATCCGACGGGGCTCACGGTCTATCTCTCCACGAGCGAGGGTGAGCCGGTGGCATTGGCCGAACTTGCCGGAGGCGAGCTTCGGCCATTTCGCGTGTTCAATTTTGGATGACCGGAAACGAAGGACGCAATGACGATCACTCCTGAACGCAAACTGGAAGTCATCAAGGAATATGCCACCAGGGACGGCGACACCGGCTCGCCCGAAGTCCAGGTGGCGGTGCTCTCCGAGCGCATCAACAATCTCGCCGCCCATTTCGAGGGGCACGAGAAGGACAACCATTCCCGCCGCGGCCTCATCAAGATGGTGTCGCAGCGCCGCGGGCTGCTCGATTATCTCAAGCGCACCGATCAGAAGCGCTACGACGCGCTGATCAGCCGACTGGGCCTGCGCCGCTGAGTATCGCCGGCTGCAAAGAAACCAACCGCGTGGGTGCGAAGGGTCGCGCCCGCGCCTTATCCGCTCGTCTCGGGAAGGCCTGAGCGGGCGAACCCTCACCGCAATCCGGCGGTGGGAATGAAGGACGAAGAGAATGTTCAATATCGTGAAGGAAGAATTCGAATGGGGCGGCCGCACGGTCACCCTCGAGACGGGGCGCATCGCGCGCCAGGCCGATGGCGCGGTGCTCGTCACCTGCGGGGAGACGGTGGTGCTCGCCACCGCGGTCGCGGCCCAGGAGCCGCGCGCGGGCGTGGACTTCTTCCCGCTCACCGTGAACTACCAGGAACGCTATTACGCCGCGGGCAAGATCCCGGGCGGCTACTTCAAGCGCGAGCGCGCGCCGACGGAGCGCGAGACGCTGATCTCGCGCCTCACCGACCGACCGATCCGCCCGCTCTTCGCAGAGGGCTATCGCTGCGAGACCCAGGTCGTGGTGCAGGTTCTGTCGCACGACCTGGAGAACGATCCGGACGTGCTGGGCATGGTGGCGGCATCCGCCGCGCTCACCATCTCCGGCATCCCCTTCATGGGGCCGATCGCGGCGGCGCGCGTGGGCTATATCGACGGCGAGTACAAGCTCAACCCGCTGATCGACGACATGCCGAGCTCCAAGCTGGACCTCGTCGTCGCGGGCACGGCGGACGCCGTGCTGATGGTGGAATCCGAGGCCCAGGAGCTCGACGAGAAGACGATGCTGGGCGCCGTCACGTTCGGCCACAAGGAGATGCAGAAGGCGATCGACGCCATCATCAAGCTGGCCGAGCGCTCCGCCAAGGAACCGCGCCCGGTGCCGGAAGACATGCATGCGGCGCTGCGCGAGATCCTGAAGGGCGAGGCCGCGGGCGAGCTCGCCGCCGCCTTCAAGATCGCGCAGAAGCACGTGCGCCGCGACGCCATCGCGGAGGTGCGCAAGAAGCTCGCCGCGAAATATGCCGGCGAGGGCGAAGGCAAGGTCGCGGCCAATGTCTTCTCCAGCCTCATGCACGACGTCGAAGCCCATGTCATGCGCAACGCGGTGCTCGACACCAAGACGCGCATCGACGGCCGCAGCCTGACCACCGTGCGCCCGATCACCGCCCAGGTGGGGGCGCTGCCGCGCACGCACGGCTCGGCGCTGTTCACGCGCGGCGAGACCCAGGCACTGGTGGTGACGACGCTCGGCACCTCGGAGGACGAGCAGTTCGTCGACCAGCTCGAAGGCACGATCAAGCAGCACTTCATGCTGCACTACAACATGCCGCCCTACGCCGTCGGCGAGACCGGCCGCATGGGCGCCCCGGGGCGGCGCGAAGTGGGCCACGGCAAGCTCGCCTGGCGCGCGATCCATCCCATGCTGCCGACCAAGGAGGAGTTCCCCTACACCATCCGCGTGGTGTCGGAGATCACCGAGTCCAACGGCTCATCCTCGATGGCCAGCGTCTGCGGCGCCTCGCTGTCGCTCATGGACGCGGGCGTGCCGCTCAAGAAGCCGACCGCCGGCATCGCCATGGGCCTGATCCTGGAAGGCCAGCGCTACGCGGTCCTGTCGGACATCCTGGGCGACGAGGATCATCTCGGCGACATGGACTTCAAGGTCGCGGGCACCGAGGACGGCATCACCGCGCTGCAAATGGACATCAAGATCGCCGGCATCACCGCCGAGATCATGGGTGTCGCGCTCGACCAGGCCAGGCACGGCCGCCTGCACATCCTTCACGAGATGAACAAGGCGATCAGCCATAGCCGCGCGGAGCTCGGCGAGCACGCTCCGCGCATCGAGCAGATCAAGATCCCAACCGACAAGATCCGCGACGTGATCGGCACTGGCGGCAAGGTGATCCGCGAGATCGTCGAGAAGACCGGCGCCAAGATCAACGTCGAGGACGACGGCACGGTGAAGATCGCCTCGGCCGATGCCGAGTCGATCAAGGCCGCGATGAAGTGGATCAAGGGCCTCACCGCGGAGCCCGAAATCGGCGAAATCTACGACGGCAAGGTCGTGAAGGTGATGGATTTCGGCGCCTTCGTGAACTTCTTCGGCCCCAAGGACGGCCTCGTCCACATCTCCGAGCTGGCGCCGAGGCGCGTGGCCAAGACGTCGGACGTGGTCAGCGAAGGCCAGGCCGTGAAGGTGAAGCTGCTGGGCTTCGACGACCGCGGCAAGGTGCGGCTTTCCATGAAGGCCGTGGACCAGCAGACGGGCGAGGACCTGAGCAAGAAGCAGCAGGGCGGCGAACAGCCGCCGGCCCAGCAGAACGGCTGAAGCACCTCCGTCCGCCTATTCTTCCCGCCCGCGAGGCTTGCGCTTCGCGGGCGGTTTTGTGCCGGCCTTCGCGCCCATCCGTGCGGACCTGGCCCAGGCAGCGGCCTCCGCCACGCGCGGGCAAAGCCCCGGAGATGCGGTCGCCTTGCAATCCCCCTTCGCCATGACAATCTTCCAGGAAAGGCGGTGGGAGTGGGACCATGAAAACCGGATTTCTGCTGGCGGCGCTCCTGGCCACGGGCTCGGCCTTTGCGCAGCCGCAAGGTCCCGCGCCGGCCCCGATCCTCGCGCCCAAGACCTCTGCGGCGCCGGTTGCGGCGCCTGCCGCGGCCGCCCATGCGCTGACGGCCGAGGACGTGGGCGCCTATGTGGACGGGCTCGTAGACTACGGCATCCAGCGCGGCGACATCGCGGGCGCGGAAGTGGTGGTGGTCAAGGACGGGCAGATTCTGTTCGAGAAGGGTTACGGCTATGCCGACGTGAAGTCGCGCAAGCCCGTCGACCCGAAGACGACACTGTTCCGCCCGGGCTCGATCTCCAAGCTCTTCACCTGGACGGCGGTGATGCAGCTTGTGGCCCGGCACAAGCTCGACCTCGACGCCGACGTGAACACCTATCTCGACTTCACAATCCCGCCGGCCTTCGGAAAGCCCGTCACGCTGCGCGATCTGATGACCCATACGCCGGGCTTCGAGGAAACGATCCGCAATCTGGGCACCACCGATCCCAAGGCGGCGATGCCGCTCGGCGCCTATCTCAAGGAGTGGGTGCCCACGCGCATCTTTCCGCCCGGCGAGGTTTCGGCCTATTCGAATTACGGCGCGGGCCTTGCGGGCTACATCGTGCAGCGCGTGTCGGGGGAGCCGTTCGAGCGTTACGTGGCGGAGCACATCTTCGCTCCGCTCGGCATGGAGCATGCGAGCTTCGCGCAGCCGCTACCCAAGGCGCTCGCCGCCGGCATGTCGAAAGGCTATGAGCTCGGCTCCGGCGATCCCAAGGGCTTCGAGTACATCAACGTCGCGCCCGCCGGCGCGCTGGCGGTGTCGGGCGAGGACATCGCCCATTTCATGATCGCGCACCTGAACGACGGCGCTTACGGCAACGCCCGCATCCTCGATGCCGCGACGGCGCGGATGATGCACGGCACCGCGTTCAAGCCCGATCCCCTGCTGCCGGGCATGGCCTATGGCTTCTATCACGAGGACCGCAACGGCCAGACCGTGATCGGCCATGGCGGCGACACGATGTATTTCCACAGCGACCTGCACCTGATCCTGGGGCACGGCGTGGGCCTCTACTATTCGCAGAACAGCGCCGGCAAGCCGGATGCGCAGATCCGGCGCGCGCTGTTCCAGGGCTTCATGGATCGCTACTTCCCGGCGCCCGCGGCGGCGCAACCGCCCACGCTCAAGAGCGCGGCGGCGGATGCCAGGGCCATCGCCGGCTACTACCTGGAAAGCCGCCGCTCGGCCTCCAACTTCCTCAGCCTCGGGGCCGAGATCTCGGAGGCCAAGGTCACCGTCAATCCCGACAACACCATCAGCGCCAGCGAAGTCGACGGCCTCAATGGCGCGCCCAAGAAGTGGCGCGAAACAGGTCCCCAGCGCTGGCGCGAGGTGAACGGCACGCGCATGCTCGACGGCAAGCTCGAGAACGGCATGGTGACGGAGATCACCACCGACCAGTATCCGCCCATCCTCGTCTTCCAGCGCGCATCGTTCTGGCAATCGGCGGCCTGGAACGTGCCGCTGATGATCGCGATGCTGGCGATGCTCGCGCTGACGGTGATCTTCTGGCCCATCAAGGCGGTGCTGCGCTGGCGCTACAAGCGGCCGCTCGGGCTCGCGGGCCTTTCCTTGCGCGCCTATCGCTGGGCGCGCGTGGCGGCCCTGGTCGACCTGGCGGCCATCGCGGCCTGGGCCACGCTGCTCGTGCTGGGGAGCATGAACCTTTCGGCCTTCGGCTCGGGATCGGACAAACTGGTGATCCTCTGCCAGGTGCTCACCGGGCTCGGCGTGATCCTGACGCTGGCGCCGTTCTGGGAACTGCGGATGGCGTTCGCGGACGGCACGCGGCCGTGGTGGACCAAGGCGACCGACGTTCTGCTGGCGCTCGCCTGCCTCAGCTTCGTGTGGTTCGCCTTCAGCCTTCATTTCCTCAACTTCAGCCTCAACTACTAGGCCCGCCATGCCCAGGATCGACGTGAAGCAGGTTCCCGTGCGCGAGGGTTCGAGCTATCCCGCGCCTTACGACCGCGAAGTCCGCGCGCGGCAGAAGCAGCGGCTGGGCGACGCGGGCGGGCTGAGCGATTTCGGCGTGAACCTGACGCGGCTTCCGCCGGGCACATGGTCGAGCCATCGCCACTGGCATAGCGCGGAGGACGAGTTTGTCCATGTCCTCTCCGGCGAACTCGTGCTGGTCACCGATGCCGGGGAGGAAATCCTGCGCGCGGGCGACTGCGCCGCGTTCCCCAAGAACTCCGGCGACGGCCATCACCTGATCAATCGCGGCGCACAGACCGCGACCTATCTGGAGATCGGCACGCGCACCATGGGCGATATCTGCTCCTATCCGGATATCGACATGCATCTGGACAAGTCGGCGGGCAAAGGATTCACCCGCAAGGACGGATCGGATTTCAGCCGATGAACGCCATCCTTCACTTCTTCGCCGCGAGCCCGTGGTACGACCTGGCATTGGCCGCCTTCGCGGCGGTGGCGATGCCGCTGATGTCCGTCAACGCGGGGCGGCAGCTCGACAAGGGCCGGCCGGATTCGCTGGCGCCACGCTATCTGTTCACCATCGCCCGCGGCATGCTGACGGCGCTGGCCGTGCTCGCGGTCTGGCTTTTCGCCCATCGTGATTTCGCGCAATTGGGGCTCGGCATTCCCATCCCGCTGCGCGGGCAGATCGGGTTCGTCGTCGTGGGCTTCGCGCTGCTGTTCGCGCTCTACCAATACTTGCAGGCCGGGCGGATGAAACCCGAGGGGATCGAAAAGGCCAGAAAGGCGATCGGCCGCGTCAAGATCATGCCGCGCTCGGACGCGGAATTCGTGCTGTTCTTCGCGGTGGCGGTGAACGCGGGCATCTGGGAGGAGCTGCTCTATCGCGGCTTCCTCATCTGGTACTTCGCGCCGCTCGCCGGAGTGTGGGGCGCGGTTGCGATCTCCACCGCGCTGTTCGGGCTCGGCCACGCCTATCAGGGCACGCGCGGCATCCTCACCACCGGCTTCGTGGGGCTGCTGCTCGGCATCGGCTTCGCGCTGACCTGGAGCCTGTGGTGGCTGATGGCGCTGCATGCGCTGGCCGACATCATGGGCGGCATCCTGACCTTCCGGCTGCGCCGGCATCTGGCGCATTCACCAACAGCGGACGTGGTTGGTTAACTCCCGTTCACCGTTCTTGTGCGCGCCCGGCGCCGCGACTAGGCTTGCCGCCGCGCGGGAGGGTTCGTCATGGCGATGGTGTTGCGTTTCATCAGCCTGGTGCTGATCGTGATCGCGCTGATGCTGCTCGGCGCCGACGTGATCACCTCGCTGGAGAAGGATCAGATCACCGTGCGCTCGCTGGCGCAGGTATGGACGACCATCGACGGCGCCAGCCTCGCCGCCTTCAAGGCGTGGCTCGAGCACACGCTGCCCGGATTCCTGGCGGGCGGCGTCGAAGCCTTCCTCAACATCTACAGCTGGGCGCCCTTCGGCGTGCTCGGCGTCATCCTGGCCTTCACCTTCAGCCGCCATGGCGAAAGCGACTACGCCTGACTCAACGGTTCTGCCCCGGCACCCACAATACGTCGCGCGCGCCCTTGTCGTTGGCGAAGCGGGCGGCGACGAAGAGATGGTCGGACAGCCGGTTGATGTAACGGATCGCCGCCGGGTTGACCGGCTCGTTCTCCGCCAGCTCCACGACCAGCCGCTCGGCCCGGCGCACGACGGTACGCGCCAGGTGCAGATGCGCCGCAGCGGCCGTGCCGCCGGGAAGCACGAAGGAGTTGAGCGGCGCGAGTTCCGCGTTCATGGCGTCGATCTCGCGCTCCAGCCGCGCCACCTGCGCGTCGTCGACCCTCAGCCGTCCCTCGCTGCGCTTCGCCGTCTCGGGCACGCAGAGATCGGCGCCGAGATCGAACAAGTCGTTCTGGATGCGGGCGAACTGGGCGTCGAACTCGCCATGGGTATGAAGGCGCACCAGCCCGATGGCGGCATTGGCCTCGTCCACCGTGCCGAAGGCTGCGATCCGCGGCGCGTGCTTGGGAAGCCGCGTGCCGTCGCCCAGCGCGGTCTGGCCCGCGTCGCCCGTTTTCGTGTAGATCCGGTTAAGGGTTACCATTGGCTAACCATGAGCGCGGCACGCCGCGCGTTTTCCATCCGGTGACCGGGGCGTCGCGCCGTCGATATCCATGCGGGCGCCGACGCAAGCGCGCCCGCGCGTTCAACCAGATTGGAGAATCCAATGCACATCGCAAGTGTCGGCTCCATGCCGCAGGCTGCCGTCATGACGAAGACTCCGGAGGCGGCCGAGGCTCCGGGCCCCGATCATGACGGCGACGGCGACGATGGCGCAAGCGCCGCCAGATCGGCGACGGCGCCGGGCGTGGGCCAAAGCCTCGACGTTTCGGCCTGAACGGCGGGCCCCCTCGCCCCTTCTGGGCGAAGGGGCTGCCGGCCGCCGCGAAAACCCCGCTTCCACCGCAGGGTTGCGGCCTAATTCCCCAACGCTATGATCCGGCCCGCCTTAACCAACCGGATCGCCATGTCGCAACCCGCGCAGATCTCGCCGCCCGAAACCATCGAAGTGGACGACACCCGCGTCGCCTGCGACGGGGGCGGCGGCGCATTGGGCCACCCCAAGGTCTATCTGGAGATGGGCGACGAAGGCTTCGTCGAGTGCCCCTATTGCGACCGCCGCTTCGTGCTCCGGCCCGGAGCCCATCGGCATTGAGCAATCCCGTCAAAAAGGGCGACCACCTCTATCTCGTCGACGGATCGGGCTATCTCTTCCGCGCCTATCACGCGCTGCCGCCGCTATCGCGCAAGTCCGACGGACTGCCGACCGGCGCCGTCTCCGGCTACTGCAACATGCTGTGGAAGCTGCTCGAGGACATGAAGGGCGGCGATGCGCCCACCCATCTGGCCGTGATCTTCGATGCCGGCAAGACCACCTTCCGCAACGACATATACCCCCAGTACAAGGCCAACCGCCCCGATCCGCCGGAAGACCTGATCCCGCAATTCCCGCTGGTGCGCGACGCCACCCGCGCCTTCGGCGTCGCCTGCGTGGAGATGGCGAATTACGAGGCCGACGACCTCATCGCCACCTATGCGCGCCAGGCGCGCGACAAGGGCGCGCGCGTCACCATCGTGTCCAGCGACAAGGACCTGATGCAGCTGGTCGAGGACGGCAGGATCGCGCTCTTCGACACCATGAAGAACAAGGCCATCGGCTCCGCCGAAGTGATGGAGCGCTTCGGCGTTCCGCCCTCCAAGGTGATCGAGGTGCAGGCGCTGGCGGGCGATTCCACCGACAACGTGCCCGGCGTGCGCGGCATCGGCGTGAAGACGGCGGCGGAGCTGATCAACACCTATGGCGACCTTGAAACGCTGCTCAGGCGCGCGGGCGAGATCAAGCAGCCCAAGCGGCGCGAGGCGCTCCTGGAGAACGCCGAGGCCGCGCGCATCTCCAGGAAGCTGGTCACGCTGGACGACAAGGCCAAGGTGAAGGAGCCGCTGGAGGAATTCGGCGTGCGCGAGCCGGACCCGAAAACGCTGATCGGCTTCCTCAAGGCGATGGAATTCAACTCCCTGACCAAACGCGCCGCCTCGCATTTCGGCATCGAGGATCCGGACGGCATCGCCGCGTCCGCCGATCCCGCGGAGAAGGCGCTGCCCAAGCCGGGCAAGAGCGCGGCCGTGAAGCCCGAACCGCTGCCCGCCGCCAAGTCGCTCGTGCCGGACGGCAGGGGCGCGCCGGGCGCGGTGATGGACCGGGGCGCCCTGCTCAAGGCGATCGATCATGACGCCTACGAGACCGTGACCACGCTGGAGCGGCTGCATCGCTGGATCGCGCGCGCGAGAGAGACCGGCAAGGTGGCCGTGGATACCGAGACGACCTCGCTCGACGCGATGCAAGCGGGGCTCTGCGGGGTGAGCCTTGCGGTGGCGCCGAACGAGGCCTGCTACATCCCCTGCGGCCACCGCGCCGCGGACGGCCTCGACCTCGGCAACGCCGCCACCATCGTGCAGCTTCCCGAAGCGCAGGTGCTCAAGCACCTCAAGCCGCTGCTGGAAGATCCGGGCGTGCTCAAGATCGCGCAGAACCTGAAGTACGACTATCTGATCTTCGCCCAGCGCGGCATCCACATCGCGCCGTTCGACGACACCTTGCTGCTCTCCTTCGTGCTCGATTCCTCGCTGCACGGCCACGGCATGGACGAATTGTCGGAGCTGCACCTGTCGCACAAGCCGATCGCGTTCTCCGAGGTGGCCGGCAAGGGCAAGGACAAGATCACCTTCGACTGCGTGCCGGTGAAGGAGGCCACGCGCTATTCCGCCGAGGATGCCGACGTCACCTTCCGGCTGCATGCGCTGCTCAAGCCGCGGCTGGTGGCGGAGGGACTGACCAGCATCTATGAGACGACCGAGCGGCCGCTGGTGCCGGTGCTGGTGGCCATGGAGCAGGAAGGCATATCCATCGATGCGGACTTTCTGCGCAAGCTCTCGAACGATTTCGCCAAAAAGCAGGCGGCACTGGAGAAGGAGATCCACAAGCTCGCGGGCGGCGAATTCAACATCGGCTCGCCCAAGCAACTGGGCGATTTCTTCTTCAAGACGCTGAAGCTGCCAGGCGGGCGCAAGACGAAGACCGGCGCCTGGTCGACCGACGCCGACGTGCTCGAAGACCTCGCGGCGCAGGGCCACACCATCGCCGCCAAGGTGCTGGACTGGCGCCAGCTCGCCAAGCTGCGCGGCACCTACACCGATGCGCTGCCCACTTACGTGAACGCCAGGACCGGGCGCGTGCATACCTCCTACGCCATGGCGGCGGCGTCCACGGGGCGTCTTGCCTCCACCGATCCCAATCTCCAGAACATCCCCATCCGCACCGAGGACGGGCGGCTCATCCGCCGCGCCTTCATCGCGGCCAGGGGCTCCAAGCTCATCAGCGCGGATTACAGCCAGATCGAGCTCAGGCTGCTCGCCCACATCGCCGGCATCCCGCAGCTCAAGAAGGCTTTCGCCGACGGGCTCGACATCCACGCCATGACGGCGTCGGAGATCTTCAACGTGCCGGTCAGGGGCATGCCGCCGGAGACGCGCCGGCGCGCCAAGGCGATCAATTTCGGCATCGTCTACGGCATCTCGGCCTTCGGGCTCGCCAACCAGCTCGGCATCGCCCGCGGCGAGGCCGACGACTACATCAAGAAATACTTCCAGCGCTTCCCCGGCATCCGCGACTACATGGAAGCGACCAAGGACTACGCGCGCGAGCACGGCTACGTGAAGACGCTGTTCGGCCGGCGCGTGCACATCCGCGAGATCCGCTCCACCAATCCGGGCCACCGCGGCGGGGCGGAGCGCGCGGCGATCAACGCGCCCATCCAGGGCTCGGCCGCGGACATCATCCGGCGCGCCATGATCCGCATGCCGGGGGCGCTGGCGGCGAAGAAGCTGAAGGCGAAAATGCTGCTCCAGGTG
The DNA here is from genome assembly GCA_035499995.1 of Rhizomicrobium sp. Taxonomy (GTDB): domain Bacteria; phylum Pseudomonadota; class Alphaproteobacteria; order Micropepsales; family Micropepsaceae; genus Rhizomicrobium. The sequence continues at coordinate 165,956 of DATJXR010000017.1, forward strand.
CACGATGAGCTGGTGTTCGAGGCGCCCGACAAGGAAGTCGAGAGCGTCATGGCGGTCGCCCGCGCCGTGATGGAAAAGGCATCCCTGCCCGCGCTTTCCCTCAGCGTGCCCCTGACCGTGGATGCCCGCGCCGCCCAGAACTGGGACGAGGCGCATTAGCAGCGTCGACACCTGCATGCCTGGAGACGCATACCCCGGCTCGCATGCGACGCGCGCGCTCAGGCCGCAAGCGTCTTCAGTCCCGTGTCCTGGTTGATGCCGAGCTTTTCGAGGTTGCGGACCAGCTCGCTGGTGGCGGCTTCGGTGGTGAGATTGTTCTGCTTCTGCAGCGCGATATAGCCGGTGAGGAAGCCGGGCTGGCCGATGTGGCGCAGCACCAGCGCGCGCGCGCGCGTGGACAGCACGCCTTCGGTGAACAGCCCCGCCATGCAGAGCTTCAGGATCGCGATCGCCTTGTCGACATGGCTGGCGGCCTTGGCCTCGACGGCCTCGAGCAGCCTGGCGCGCGCCTCGATCTCCGCGGCCATGGCGTCCAGCGCATTGGCGAGCTCGGCCTTCTGGATGTCCTGGAAGCCGGAGCGCAGGGCGCGGGCCTGAAGCGCCGAGAGCGCGCGCAGCCGCTCCACCACCGGCGTCCTGGCGAAGAGGAAATGCTGCTCGAAGGCGGACGAACCGATCAGCGGCATGGCGAAGGCGGCGAGCTGGCGCTTGTTCTCGGCCCCGATGATGTTCTCCTCGATCAGGAACAGGCGCTCGAGCTTCTCGTCCGGGGCGTGCGCCTCGGCCAGATGCGCGCTGACCGATTCATGGGTGACCAGGCGCTTGGAGCGCAGCGTGAAGGCCGCGATCAGGTCTTCGTGGGAGAGATACTTGCCCTGGCCCAGCACCAGCTTGTTGGCGATGCGCCGCAGCGTCTTGAGCTCGTCCACCAGCGAGTTGGGGCAGAGGTTCTTGACGCTCTTGAGCTCGGCCATGATGCGGTTGGCGATGGCGGTGCGCGCGGCGGGAAGCTCGTCCGCCGCGAAGTGGCGCGCGAGCGCGGCGAGGCCCGTCTGGCCCTCCGTGGCGTTGCGCGCCAGGAACAGCTCGACCAGCACGTCGAGCGCGGCGCCCAGATTCTGGCTGTCGCCGATCAGCTCGTGCAGCGCCGCCCCGCCGTTCAGCACCTCGGCGACGATGGATTCGGTGCAATCGGCGAGCAGCACGCGCCCCGCGCCGGCGCCCGGCAATTCCTCGAGGATCGCGAGCAGCCGCAGGAGCTTCTCGTCCCAGCCCTTGGCAGGGACGATCGCGCGGGCGATGGCGCCGTTCAGCCGGTAGGAGGCATCGGAATCCTGCGCCAGCGAATCCGCGAGCCTCGCGAAGCCGCCGGGCTTGACCTCCCCGAACACGCCTTTCCTGGCGTCGCGATAGACGCGGTTGATCGCCTTGGTGACGAGCTCGTTGAGGCTCTTGATGATCTGCTGGACGGGCGTGGTGGTGCTGGCGGCCTGCGCCACCGCGACCTTCTGGATGGCGTGCTGGTAGAGCGTGCCGGTCGCCTCGAACTTCTCCAGCGCGTCGGCGCGGTGGATCAGCTCGGTGACCGTGATCTTCTGGCGCGCGAGGAAATCGCCCAGAAGCCGCGCCATGGTGGCGCGCGCGTGGTAGGAATAGAGATCGTCCGGCTTGAAGCAGGGCAGCGCGTGCGGCACGTCCTCCTGCGCCGGATCGGTCTTGATCTTGTTGACGCCGTCTTCGAAGATTTTCAAGGTCAGATAGTCGCCGGTCTCGTTGTTGTAGGTCTCCTTGACGACCTTGACGCCCGTGACCTGGCCCGCGGACATGAGCGTCTCGGCCTGGCGAATCGCGCTCGCGCGATCGCCCGACACGTCGAGCATCGTCCATCCGCCCTTCGAACCCCGGCGACTGAAAATCTCGTAGTGCACTTCGTGTTGTGACACGCTTCGCGAACCCCCGAAAGCGATTTGCGAAGTTTGTGGCAACCGAATTAATCGGCGGTTAAGTCTTGTCGCTTTTCGCCCAGCCGATGTCGCGGATGGACGGGTTTTGTCCGCACAGCGCACATGCCGGATCGGGGCGCACCTTCACGCTGCGGAACCGCGTCGCCAGGGCTTCGTAGATGAGAAGGTATCCGGCGAGCGATTCGCCCGCGCCGGTAATCTCTTTTAACACTTCCAACGCCTGCAGCGTGCCCATCACGCCGGCGGCCGCGCCGAGCACGCCGGTCTCCGAACAGGACGGCGCCATGCCGGGCGGCGGCGGCGCGGGGAAGATGCAGCGGTAGCAGGGGTGCGCGCCGGCGCGGTCGAACGCCTTGAAGGTCGAAAGCTGGCCGTCGAATTCCGTCACCGCGGCGGAGACGAGGATCTTCTTCGCGAAGAAGCAGGCATCGTTGACGAGGAAACGCGTCGCGAAATTGTCCGAGCCGTCGGCCACGACGTCGTAGCGTCCGACGAGTTCCATCGCGTTGGCCGCGGTCAGGCGCACGGGATGGGTCTCGACCGCCACGTGCGGGTTGAGCGCCCTGATGCGTGCCGCTGCCGAGTCGGTCTTGAGCCGGCCGACATCGGCGCTGGCGTGCGCGATCTGGCGCTGCAGGTTGGAGAGCGAGACGGTGTCGAAATCGGCGATGCCGAGCGTGCCCACCCCGGCGGCGGCCAGGTAGAGCAGGACCGGGCTTCCCAGGCCTCCCGCGCCCACCACCAGCACCCGGGCCGCCCTGAGCCGCGCCTGGCCGGGGCCGCCCACTTCGCGCAGCACGATGTGGCGGGCGTAGCGTTCCAGTTCCGTATCGGAAAGCGCCATGGTTTCCGCGTCTTAGCCCTTGGCCGGCCCGGGCGGAAGGCCCGGGCGCGGCGCGGCATTTGGTCTTTAGCATAAGGCAAAACCCGGCTTGCCTTTTCGGCCCAAGGCTTTAGGTGGTGCGGCGGAACGCCCGAACGGGTATCCTCACCCTTACAAGAACGCGGCCGGCGGCCCAGGCGGACCGTGCCCAATGGGGAATTGACCAGGAGCATCCATGACTGAGCACAAATCGGGCGCTTTCGGCCTGGAGCAGCAGGGCTTCCGCAATCTCAGGGCGGTGAACTGGAATCTCACCGTGCCGGAGCTTTACGAGGAGTCCATCCGCCGCGGCGAGGGCCATGTCGCCCAGCACGGGCCACTGGTGGTGCTCACGGGTCAGCACACCGGCCGCTCGGCATCGGACAAGTTCGTCGTGCGCGATACCGCCAGCGAGAGCCAGGTCTGGTGGGACAACAACAAGCCCATGAGCCCGGCGCATTTCGATGCGCTCCATGCCGACATGATGAAATTCGCGGAAGGCCGCGAACTTTTCGCCAAGGATCTCTTCGGCGGCGCCGACCTCGCCCATCGCCTGCCCGTTCGCATCGTCACCGAATATGCCTGGCACTCGCTGTTCGTGCATCAGCTGCTGATCCGGCCCACGGCCGATCAGCTCAAGGGCTTCACGCCCGACTTCGCCATCATCGACCTGCCCAATTTCGAGGCCGACCCTAAGAAGCACGGCTGCGCCACCAAGACGGTGATCGCCGTCAACTTCACGCGCAAGATGGTGCTGATCGGCGGCACCTCCTATGCCGGCGAGATGAAGAAGTCCGTCTTCACCATCATGAACTACCTGTTGCCGCCCAAGCGCGTGATGTCGATGCATTGCTCGGCGAACGTCGGCAAGGACGGCAAGAGCGCGATCTTCTTCGGCCTCTCCGGCACCGGCAAGACGACGCTGTCCGCCGACTCCACCCGCACGCTCATCGGCGACGACGAGCACGGCTGGAGCGAGCACGGCGTGTTCAACATCGAGGGCGGCTGCTACGCCAAGGCGATCAAGCTCTCGAAGGAGGCCGAGCCCGAGATCTATTCCACCACCCAGCGCTTCGGCACGGTGCTCGAGAACGTGGTGATGGATGCCAAGACCCGCGTGCTCGACCTGGACAGCGCGCATTACGCCGAGAACACCCGCGCCGCCTATCCCATCGACTTCATCCCGAATGCCAGCGACACCGGCCGCGCCGGCCATCCCAAGAACGTCATCATGCTGACGGCGGACGCCTTCGGGGTGCTGCCGCCCATCGCGCGGCTGACGCCGAGCCAGGCGATGTACCACTTCCTTTCCGGCTTCACCGCCAAGGTCGCCGGCACGGAGAAGGGCCTCGGCAAGGAGCCGCAGCCCACCTTCTCGACCTGCTTCGGCGCGCCTTTCATGCCGCGCCATCCCACCGAATACGGCAATCTCCTGCGCGATCTGATCGCGCAGCACGGCTCGGATTGCTGGCTGGTCAATACCGGCTGGACGGGCGGCGCGTTTGGGGTGGGCAGCCGCATGCCGATCAAGGCGACCCGCGCGCTGCTCGCCGCGGCGCTCGACGGCTCGCTCGCCCATGTCGAGATGCGCGTCGACCCGCACTTCAAGTTCCGCGTGCCGGTGGCGGCGCCGGGCGTGGATTCGAAGATCCTCAATCCGCGCGACACCTGGGCCGACAAGAAGGCCTACGACGCACAGGCAAGGAAGCTCGTCGGCATGTTCCGCGACAACTTCAGGAAGTTCGAAGCCCATGTCGGCAAGGACGTTCTGGAAGCCGCGCCGATGCTGGCGGAGGCGGCGGAGTAACGTCGCCTGCGGTTGAGATGCGGGCCGCGCGGGCCACTCGAAGGCGCGAACGCCGCGCCGAGCGGGCGACATCGGCGCTACGAAACGCGGTTGCCAGGGCCTCGACGACGTCCATCTCGAAAAGCCGCCCGACCACAACGCAGCCGTCGCGGTCGGGGCTCATCCGCGCCGATACACCCATACCCGTGCGGGCGGGAGGTTCATCAGGATGAGGGCGGTGCGCTTGACCGTGGCGCCCTTTGGCGCGGGCACCGGCGGCTTCGTGCCGTAGGAGAATTGGACGTAAGGCGCGCCGGGCCTGAGGCGGGCGAGCGCGCCTTCGATCAGGGCGCGGCGGCGCTCCACCGGGTGATTGAGCAACGGAAGGCCCGAGACGATGCCGGCGAAAGGCTCCCCGTCCCCCAGCGTGCGCGCGAGGTCGAACGCGTCGCCGCGGACAACGCGCACCTTGGGGAAGCGCTGCGCGACCAGCCTGGCGAAGTCCGCATCGTATTCGACCGCGGTGATGCGCTCGGGCGCGATGCCGCGCTCGATCAGCGCCTCGGTGACGACGCCCGTGCCCGGTCCGAGCTCCAGCACGGGACCTTCGAGCTTCGGATCGATCTGGTGCGCGATGGCACGGGCGAGCGCGGGACTCGACGGCGCGATGGCGCCCACGTTCTTGGGGCGGGCGAGGAGGCCCTTGAGGAAGTGCAGATGCTCGGCGGCGGAGTTGCTGGCCATGCCATTCCCCTAGCAAATTTGACGCTGCATTTCAGCCATCAGTTTTCGGCGATTGAGGCGCTGCCCCGGCGGGTCCATTGTGCAACGCATAAGATGCAAGGAGGCTGCCAAATGACGACCCAAAGCGAACAGACCGCGAAATTCCGCGCCCTGCATGACGGCTTCCTGGTCCTGCCCAACGCCTGGGACGCGGCCAGCGCCATGCTGAGCCAGGAAGCGGGGGCCCAGGCCATCGCCACCTCCAGCGCCGCCGTCGCCTGGTGCCAGGGCTATTCCGACGGCGAGAAGATGCCCCGCGCGGTCGCGCTCGCCGCCGCGAAAGAAGTGATCCGCATTGCCAGGGTGCCGGTGTCGGTCGACAGCGAGGCAGGATATGGGGGGCCGGACAAAGCCGCCGCGCATGTGTTGACCCTGATCGAGATGGGCGCGGCCGGCATCAACATCGAGGACGGCAAGGACGCGCCCGATGTGCTGGTGGCCAAGATCAAGGCGATCAAGGCTGCGGCGAAAGCCAAGGGCGCGGACATCTTCATCAACGCCCGCACGGACGTCTATCTGCAGAACCTGGTGGCCGATGCCGACAAGCGCGCGGAGTCCATCCGGCGCGGCCGGCTTTATCGCGACGCGGGCGCGGACGGCTTGTTCGTACCGTGGGTCACGGACACCGCCGACATGCGCGCCATCGCGGACGCCGTGAAGCTGCCGCTCAATGTGCTGGTGCGCACGGGCTTGCCGGAAGTGCCGGCGCTGAAGGCGGCCGGTGCGCGGCGGCTGAGCGCGGGCGCCTTGATCGGGCGCGCCGCCTATGGCGCGGCGCAGCTTGCGACCAAGATGCTGCTGGACGAAGGCAAGTACGACGCCATCTTCGCCACCAGCAGCGAGGCGCCGAACTTCAATCCGCTTTTTTCGTAAGTTTCTTCGGCGCGATGGCCCGAAAACTTTCGTCGATCCAGGCTTTCAGCACATCGATGGGCGCCTTCTCGAACTGCGCGCTGACCCAGCCGCTTTTGCCGAGGCCATAGGGCGTCGGTTTGGTGAACGGATATTCGAGCGCGAACTCGCGCGACTGCGGGAGCTTCACCGACATGCCTTCCTGGCCCAGGAAGACGAAGGTCTTGCCGCGCACTTTGATCGCATATTCGCCCCAGGGGCGGTCTTCACGGGTCTCCGGATAGGCGAGCGCGAACTTGCGCAACATGGCGAGCGGGGTTGCCGCCTTCTTCCGGGCGGCGGGCTTCTTCGCTTTCTTGGCGCGCGCGGCCATCAGGCGTGCCGGTTCCAGAATTCCTTCACCCTGGCGAAGAAGCCTTCGGATTCGGGCTGGCTGCCCGGCGCGGCTTCCTGCTCGAACTGGCGCAGCAGATCCTTCTGCTTCTTCGACAGCTTCACGGGCGTCTCGACCTGGAGCTCGACATAGAGGTCGCCCGCCATGCCGCCGCCGCGCAGCACGGGCATGCCCTTGCCGCGCAGGCGGAACTGCTTGCCGCTCTGCGCGCCTTCGGCGATCGCGACCTTGACGCGCCCGCCGTCGGGCGTGGGCACTTCGATGTTGCCGCCCAGCGCCGCCGTCACGAACGAGACGGGCGCACGGCAATGCAGGTCGTGGCCGTCGCGCCCGAAGATCGGATGGGCGGTGAGCGAGATGAAGATGTAGAGGTCGCCGGGCGGTCCGCCGTTCAGCCCGGCCTGGCCCTCGCCGGAGAGGCGGATGCGCGTGCCCTCTTCGACTCCGGGCGGTATGTCGACGGCGAGCATGCGCTCCTTCTGCACCAGGCCCGAACCGCGGCAAGCCTTGCAGGGATTCTTGATGATGCGGCCCTGGCCGCGGCACGACGGGCAGGTGCGCTCGATGGTGAAGAAGCCCTGCTGCGCGCGCACCTTGCCGATGCCCGAACAGGTGGGGCACTGCTCGGCCTTGGTGCCGGGCTCCGCGCCCGTGCCGCCGCAGCCTTCGCAGGCCACCGCGGTGGGCACCTTGATCTGCGCCTGGCGGCCCTTGAAGGCCTCTTCGAGGCTGATCTCCAGATTGAAGCGCAGATCCTGCCCGCGGTTCTGGCGGCGCGCCTTGCGGCCGCCCGTGAACTCGCCGAACAGGTCGTCGAAGATGTCGGTGAAGCTCGAGGCGAAATCGAACGGATTGCCGCCGCCGCGTGCCCCGCCATGACCGTTCTCGAAGGCGGCATGGCCGAAGCGGTCATAGGCGGCGCGCTTTTGATCGTCCTTCAGGACGTCATAGGCCTCGTTGATCTCCTTGAAGCGGGACTCGGCTTCGGTATCGCCGTGGTTGCGGTCGGGGTGGTGCTCTTTCGCGGCCTTGCGGTAGGCGCCCTTGATGACCTCCAACGAAGCCGTGCGCTCGACGCCGAGAACCTCGTAATAACAGCGCTTCATAGCCAGACATCAGGGATCAGGCATCGGGTTTCAGAAAACAATGCCGTCATGAACGCGCGCCCCATTTTCTGATTCCTGATACCCGATGCCCGTCCTCTGCTACGCGGCGCCCTTCTTGTTGTCGTCGACTTCGGAGAATTCCGCGTCCACGACATTGTCGTCCTTCCTGGCGCCGTCGCCGCCCGGCTCGCCGCCGGCCTGCCCGGCCGCCTGCTCCTGCTGCGCCTTGTACATGGCTTCGCCGAGCTTCATCGAGGCCTGCGCCAGCGCTTCGGTCTTGGACTTGATCTGGTCCGGGTCGTCGGACTTGATGGCCTCCTTGAGCGCGGCAATGCCGTTCTCGATGGCGGTGCGGTCGGCATCGGCGACCTTGGAGCCGTGCTCGGAGAGCGCCTTCTCGGTGGTGTGGACCAGCGCGTCGGCGTGGTTCTTGGCTTCCGCCGCTTCCCTGCGCTTCTTGTCCTCGGCGGCGTGCGCCTCGGCGTCCTTCACCATCTTGTTGATGTCGGCTTCCGACAGGCCGCCCGAGGCCTGGATGCGGATCTGCTGCTCCTTGCCGGTGGCCTTGTCCTTCGCCGTCACCGAGACGATGCCGTTGGCGTCGATGTCGAAGGTGACTTCCACCTGCGGCACGCCGCGCGGCGCGGGCGGAAGGCCGGCGAGATCGAACTGGCCGAGCAGCTTGTTGTCCGCCGCCATTTCGCGCTCGCCCTGGAAGACGCGGATGGTCACCGCGGTCTGGTTGTCTTCCGCGGTCGAGAACACCTGGCTCTTCTTGGTCGGGATCGTGGTGTTGCGCTCGATCAGGCGGGTGAAGATGCCATTCAAAGTCTCGATGCCCAGCGACAGCGGGGTCACGTCGAGCAGCAGCACGTCCTTCACTTCGCCCTTGAGCACGCCGGCCTGGATGGCCGCGCCCAGCGCCACCACTTCATCCGGGTTGACGCCCTTGTGCGGCTCCTTGCCGAAGAGCTGCTTGACGACGTCCTGGACCTTGGGCATGCGCGTCATGCCGCCGACCAGGATGACCTCGTCGATCTGGCTGGCGGTGACGCCCGCATCCTTCAGCGCCTGCTTGACCGGCGCGATGGTCTTCTGGATCAGGTCGTCGACCAGGGCTTCCAGCTTGGCGCGGGTGATCTTCATGGTGAGATGCTTCGGCCCCGAGGCGTCCGCCGTGATGAACGGCAGGTTGACTTCGGTCTGCATCGCGCTCGACAGCTCGATCTTGGCTTTTTCGGCCGCTTCCTTCAGGCGCTGGAGCGCCAAGCGGTCGCTGCGAAGGTCGATGCCGGATTCCTTCTTGAACTCGTCGGCGAGATAGCCGACCAGGCGCAGATCGAAATCCTCGCCGCCCAGGAAAGTGTCGCCGTTGGTGGACTTCACCTCGAACACGCCGTCGCCGATCTCCAGCACCGAGATGTCGAAGGTGCCGCCGCCGAGGTCGTAGACCGCGATGGTGCCGGAGCCTTTCTTGTCCATGCCGTAGGCGAGCGCGGCCGCCGTCGGCTCGTTGATGATGCGCAGCACTTCCAGGCCCGCGATCTTGCCGGCGTCCTTGGTGGCCTGGCGCTGGGCGTCGTTGAAATAGGCCGGCACCGTGATCACGGCCTGGGTGACCTTCTCGCCCAAATGGGCCTCGGCGGTCTCCTTCATCTTCTGCAGGATGAAGCCGGAGATTTCCGACGGCGCGAACTTCTTGGAGTCGCGGCCCTGCACCCACGCATCGCCATTGTCCGCCTTGACGATCTTGTAGGGGACCATGCCGATGTCCTTCTGGGTCATCGGGTCGTCGAAGCGGCGGCCGATCAGCCGCTTGATCGCGAAGTAGGTGAATTCGGGATTGGTGACGGCCTGCCGCTTGGCGGCCTGTCCGACCAGACGCTCGCCGTCGCCGGTGAACGCCACGATGGAGGGCGTGGTGCGCCCGCCCTCCGAATTTTCGATGACCTTGGGGGCTGCGCCCTCCATGACGGCCACGCACGAATTGGTCGTGCCGAGGTCGATGCCGATCACTTTAGCCATGTCAGTCCTCTCTCACGGGCGGCGGGTTCCTGGCCTTCGACCGAAGCGCCTTCCGGTCCGTCCCCATTGATTTCATTAACAAAACCGGCGCGGAGCAATCCCCGCCCGGTCATGGGGGGTATATAGGGACGCCCGGTTAAGCCTGCAAGGCGAACAACGCAAGCGAACGCCCGGAAAAGCCGCAGAAATCCTCTGCCGCGCAAGCCCCGAGCCTTGACGCGCCACCCGCCAGCCCGTCTCCTTTCGCACATGCAACAGGGGGCGCAGGCGCGGGCGGAGGAGGCGGGGACGGGCACCCCGCCGGGTTTCGATCCGCCTTATGCGCAGTACGCGCTCGGCGCGGCCTATGACGAGATGTTCGCCGCCGGCGGGCAGGTCCGCGGCCATTATGCGGCGCTGGACGCGCGGCTGAAGACGCTGGCCCCGGACGAACTCATGCGCCGCCAGCAGGCCTGCGAGCAGAGCTTCCTGCGCCAGGGCATCACCTTCACCGTCTATTCCGACGCCCAGGCGACGGAGCGGATCATCCCGACCGATCTGTTGCCGCGCATCGTCACCGCCGCGGAATGGGACCGCGTCGAGCGCGGCCTGAAGCAGCGCATCGCGGCCCTCAACCTCTTCCTGCGCGACGTCTATTCCGACGGCCGCGTGCTGAAGGACGGGATCGTGCCGCGCCGGATGATCCTGGGCTCCAAGCATTACCGGCGCGAGATGCGCGGGCTGGCGGTGCCGCACGGCGCCTATGTGAACGTCTGCGGCACCGATCTGGTGCGCCGCGAGGACGGCGCCTTCGTCGTGCTGGAGGACAATCTGCGCGTCCCCTCCGGCGTCTCCTACATGCTGGCGAACCGCGACGTGGTGCGCCGCGCCTTCCCCAACGTCTTCCGCGCCGCGCGCGTGAGGCCGATCGAGCATTATCCCGGCGAGCTTCTCGCCACGCTCAAATCGCTGGTGCCGTTCCAGGAGGACGTGTCGATCGCGGTGCTGACGCCGGGCGTGTTCAATTCCGCCTTCTTCGAGCATGCCTTCCTCGCCCGCCAGATGGGCGTGGAGCTGGTCGAGGGCCGCGACCTCCTGGTCAACGACAACGTCGTCTATGCGCGCACGACGAGCGGGCTGAAACGCATCGACGTCATCTACCGCCGCATCGACGACGATTTCATCGACCCGCTGATCTTCCGCGAGGATTCGGCATTGGGCGTAGCCGGCCTGTTCAACGCCTATCGCGCCGGCAATGTCGTGCTCGCCAATGCGCTGGGCACCGGCGTCGCCGACGACAAGGCGGTCTATGCCTATGTGCCGCGGCTGATCCGCTATTACCTCTCCGAGGAGCCGATCCTCGACAATGTCGAGACCTTCCTCTGCCGCGAGGAGAAATCGCTCTCCCACGTGCTCGCCAATCTCGACAGGCTGGTTGTCAAGGCGGTGGGCGAATCCGGCGGCTACGGCATGCTCATAGGCCCGCACGCGACGCAGAAGGAGCGCGAGGAATTCGCCGCAAAGCTCAGGGCCGATCCGGAAAACTACATCGCCCAGCCCACGATCCAGCTTTCGACGGCGCCGACCTTCGTGGAGACCGGCGTCGAGGCCAGGCACGTGGACTTGAGGCCCTTCATCCTGCATGGCGAGGAGACGCGCATCGTGCCGGGCGGGCTTACCCGCGTGGCGCTGAAGAAGGGCAGCCTGGTGGTCAATTCGAGCCAGGGCGGCGGCTCGAAGGACACCTGGGTGCTGGCGCCATGATGGATCACTACCCTTCGCCTCTTGTGTCACGGCCTGCGAATGCAGGCCATGACAGTTTTATTTTGAGTGCTTCGGAATGCTGAGCCGGGTGGCGGATTCGCTCTACTGGATGGCGCGCTATATCGAGCGCGCCGAGCACAGCGCGCGGCTGATGGCGGTCAAGCTCGAATCCATGATCGAGCAGTCGCCGGAGGACGCCGAGGCGAGCTGGGCGCGCGTGGTGGCCGCGCTGACCGGCGAAGAGGCCAAGACCACCGATGCCCGCGACGTCACCCGCTCGCTCGTTTTCGACCGGCACAACCGTTCCTCGCTGGTCAGTTCGCTGCGCTTCGCGCGCGACAATGCCCGCCAGGTGCGCGAGCAGCTTTCGACGGAGGTGTGGGAGCATCTCAACCGGCTTTATCTCGGCACCCAGGGCGAATCCATCGAGTCGATCTGGGTGCACCAGCCGGCGCAGTTCTTCCGCGACACGCTGGAAGACCTGTTCACGCTGGGCGGCGTCACCTACACGACGCTGCGCCACGGCGAGGGCTGGCGCTTCCTGGAGCTCGGCCGCCATATCGAGCGCGCCCAGCTGGTGAGCCGGCTGCTCGACATCCATTTCGGCGTCGTCTCGCCGGGCTTCGCCAATCCGCCGCCGGCGCCCAAATATTTCGACTGGCTGGTGCTGCTCAAGTTCTGCACCGCCTTCGAGCCGTACTGCAAGGAATACACCGCCGCGCTGAGGCCCGAGCGCATCGCCCAGTTCCTGCTCTTCGATCCCGAATTCCCGCATTCGGTGCGCTTCTCGGTGGACCGCGTGGTGGAAGCGCTCGCCCATGTCGCGCCGGGCGCTCCGCCGCAGCGCCGCGCCGCCTGCGAGCGCCTCGCCGGCCGGCTCAAGGCGAGCGTCGATTTCGGCCAGTTCGACGAACTGACCGGCGGATCGATCGACGCCTTCCTCGTCGACATCACCCGCCAGTGCGAGCGCATCCACGACGCGGTCTATGCCGCCTATATCGCCTATGACGCGGAGACGGTGGCATGAATGGGCGAAGGAAAAATCCGCCAGGTTTCGCGCGCCCCAGGTTTCGCGGCCGGAGGGTTTGATCGTGTTCTACTCCATCCGCCACATCACCCGCTTCCGCTACGATTCGCCCGTGCGCGAGAGCGTGATGGAATTGCGGATGCAGCCGCGTTCGGAGGGTCCGCAGGCGCTGCGCGCATTTCAGATCGCGACCAGCCCGCGCGCGCAGCTCTATGCCTATACCGACCATCTCGGCAACGCGGTCTATCATTTCAACGTCCTGCGCCAGCATGGCGAGCTGCGCATCGAGACGCAGTCGGTCGTCGAGATGAGCCCCGCGCGCATCGTTCCGGAGAGCGTCGACGGCCTCGAATGGGACCGCTACAACACGCTCAACCTGTCGGCCGAGCAGTTCGACCTGCTGGAGCCGTCGAAGTTCGCGCGCACGACGCCCGCGCTGGCGGCGTTCGCCGCGCGGCAGGGTCTCGAAAAGCCCCGCACCGATCCGCTTTCGGCGCTACGCCATCTGAACGCCGCCATCTACGAGGCGTTCGACTACGAGCCGGGCGTGACCGAGGTGCACTCGCCCATCGACCACGCACTCGAAGCGGAGCGCGGCGTCTGCCAGGATTTCGCGCATATCATGATCGCGGTGGCGCGCAGCTGGGGCATCCCGTCGCGCTACGTTTCCGGCTACCTGCATCACGGCAAGGACAAGGACCGCTCCGCCGACGACGCCACCCATGCCTGGATGGAGGCCTGGCTGCCGAGCCTGGGCTGGATCGGCTTCGACCCCACCAACAACATCCTGCCCGCCGAGCGGCACATCCGCGTCGCGGTGGGCCGCGACTATGCCGACGTGCCGCCGGCGCGCGGCACCTACAAGGGCGGCGCGCAGTCGGAGCTGGCGATCTCCGTGTCGGTGCAGCCGACCCAGGCGCCGATCCGCCACGAGGAATTCCTGCGCGTGGCGCGGCCCGCCAAGCCCGGCGCCGAACCGCCGGCCCGCGCCGAGCAGTTCTACCACCAGCAACAGCAGCAGCAGTGACGGGCGTTATTCCGCCGCGAGCAAGGTCGCACCGAACGCGGTGCCGCCGTTCAGGCGCATCAGGTACTTGATGCCTTCCTCGGCGATGTCGTCGCCGACCATGCGCTCGCTCTCGTTGTAGAGCTCGGCCATGTCGATATAGGCGGCGTAGACCGGCTTCGTGCGCTCGGTGATGATCCCGGCCTTGAGCAGGGTCTTGATCAGGACGCGGAAGATATTGGTCGCTTCCTGCATCTCCTCGCGGATCAGCGCGTCGGTGATCGCCTCCATGAAGGCGGCCTGGCACCAGGCGGGGTCGAGGCCGACCTCGCGGTAGATCCATTCCTTCTGGTTGGGCGAGCCGAGATTGTAGAGCAGCACCTGGAACACCTGCGCCGCCCAGTCCTCGATCAGCTCATGCTCGCTGCCGGACAGGTTGGGGATCGTGCGGTCGGCCCAGATCTTCCCGAATTTGTGGTGGAAGGCTTCGTCCGTCATCACCAGCTGGCAGGTCTGGCGCAGCAGGGGATCGCGCGCCTCCTTGAACAGCGTCGCGAACGCGCCCATGGCAAGCCCCTCGATCAGCATCTGCATGCCGACGATCTTCTTCCACACCAGCGGCGAGGCCACGAGCTCGTTCAGGAGATCGCCCAGCGCCGGGCCGACCTGCACGGGCTTGCCCCAGCGGGACTGGATGTATTTCGTGAAGGCGGTGACGTGGCGCGCCTCTTCGCGGGTCTGGTTGGCGGCGTATTCCTGCGCACCCGGATCGCGCAGGATGTGGCAGAGCGACGCCGACAGCGACAGCGCCCCCTGCTCGCCATGCAGGATGGACGACATGGTCCACAGCGTGTCGAGATTGGCGAGCTTGATCTTCTGGCCTTCGTCCAGCTTCTCGCCGATGGCGGTCTTGAGGTCGCCGTTCAGCTCCGGATTGACGAGGTACTCCCGGCTCATGTCGAAGGGCCGCGAGAAGTCGATATATTTGGGGTCCAGCGGATCCCAGAAATGGTCGTGGGTGGCGCTGATGATCTTGTCGAAGGCGGTCGAGCGCTCGCCGTAGCGGTTCACGTCCAGCATCGCCGGGAAATCGCTTGGATCGACGGCGTTGTAGGCGGGATCCTTGGTGATGTTGTCCATGGCGGCCCTCGGCGGTAGCGGCCCCGAAAAGTTAGGCGCGGGACGGCCGGCTGACAAGAGAAAAGTGACGCTTACGTCACTGAATTGAAAAACATCGCTTCAGGCTTCCAAATGCCGCTCCGGAGCGGCTCTGCGCCTTCCCTTCCCCTGCCTTCTGCGCGATAGGATGAACGGCGCGCGGGGCATGCGCGCCACTGGTGAGCCATGAGGGCCGGGGCCAAGCCGATCGCAGTCTGGACAGTGCCGCTTGCCGCGCTTTTCGCGGCAGGACTGGCTTTGTTCGCGGATCCGGCCGGGCTGACCGAGCGCCTGAGGGGCGTGCAGTTCGATGCCTATCAATCGCTGGCGCCGCGGCCCTTCGACGACGGCTACAAGGTCCGGGTCCTGGATCTCGACCCGGCCAGCGAGGCCCGTTTCGGGCCGTGGCCCTGGTCGCGGCTGGCACTGGCCAGGCTGACCGACGAGTTGAAGGCCGCGGGCGCGTCCAGCGTTGTGTTCGCCCTGCCGCTGGACGGTCCGGACCCCGCGGCGCCCGACCGGCTCCTGTCGCTCCTGCCGGCGGACGATCCTTCGCGCACCGCGCTCGCCGGGCTGCCCGCGCCCGATGCGCGCTTCGCGCAAAGCCTCGCCGGCATCGTGGCGGTGACCGGATTCACGCTGGGCCAGGCGGGCGACGCCACGGCGCGAAAGACACTCACCGTCCAGGGCGATCCGGATGCGCTGGCCGCCGTGCCGAACTTCGCCGGCGCGGCCGGGCCATCCGCGGAGGTGACGACGGCGAGCGCGGGAGACGGCGCGCTCAACTTGGTGCCGGATGCGGACGGCAAGATGCGGCGCATGCCGCTGGTGCTTAGGCTGGGCGGCAAGCCGGTGCCCTCGCTCGAGGCCGAGGCGCTCAGGCTCGCGGCCGGAACGGACGTGACCATCGCCAGCGCCGCCACCGGAATTCCGGGCCTCAATGCGTCGGCCGCGCTCGCCACCGCCGATGCCGGCAAGTTCAGCGCGCCGCTCCTGGCCGACGGCACCATCGCCATCCACTTCGCGCGCGAGACCGCCGCGCGGCACGTGACGGCTTCGGCGCTCGACGCCGGCAAGCTCGCGCCGGATGCGCTTTCCCATGCCACCGTCTTCATCTCCGCGCCGGGCGCCACGGTGGCGACGCCGCTGGGCGCGCGCAGCGTGGCGGAAGTCCACGCCGAGGCGCTGGAGAACATGCTCACCGGCGCCACGCTGAAGGAGCCCAATGGCCGCGTGCCGGGGCTGATCTTCCTCGCCGTGATGGGCATCGGACTGACGGTCTTGTTCGCGCGCGCGGGCGCGCGCTGGGCGGGCGCGCTGGCGCTGCTCACCATCCTCGGCCTGCAAGGCTTCACCTGGTTCCTGTTCGCGCGCGAGCATGTGCTGCTCGATTCCGCGAGCCCCTCGGCCGGGCTTGCCTTCGTCTTCGCCGCGGGATTCGCGGCGCGGCTGTGGGACATCGCCCAGGCGCGGGCGCATTTCCGCGACGTCTTCGCCGGCACGCTGAGCGACGCTGCCGTGATGCGCATCGCGCGCAAGCCCGAACTCCTCAAGCTCGGCGGCGAGGCACGCACGGTGAGCTGCCTGTCCTGCGGCATACGCGGCTACGGGCGGCTCGCCGATTCCTTCGCCGACGACGCGCCCGGCTTCGCCAAGCTGATCGGCACCGCCATCGCGCCGCTCATCCAGGTGGCGCTGGCCAATGGCGGAACGCTCGGCCGCTTCGACGGCGAGAGCTTCACCGCCTACTGGAACGCGCCGCTGGACGACGCGGAGCACGCGCTGCACGCCTGCGAGGCCGCCAACCGCATGACGCTGGCGCTGGCGCAGACCAACGAGACGCTGGCGCAGGAGCGCCGCTTCGACGGCACCGCCTTCGAGGCCATCGAAGTGGGCATCGGCGTGGCCACGGGCCGCGCGGTCGCGGGCGGTTTCGGCCCGCGCGGCGCCTATGCCATCGCGGGCGACTCCATGCTGCTGGCCGAGCGCATCCGCGCGCTTTCCGCCCAATACGGCCCCGCCGTGATCGTGGCCGACGATACGCGCAAGGCGGCGGAGCGCGGCTATGCCTTCCTGGAGGTGGACTACATCGCCGCCGGCCCGCATGAGGAACCCGTCACCCTGTTCGCCATGCTGGGCAATCCGCTGGTGCGCGCCTCGCCCAAGTTCCGCGCGCTGCAGACCTTCCACGACCACATCTTCCAGGCCATCCGCGCCCAGCAATGGGACAAGGCGCGCGGGCTGATCGAGCAGTGCCGCAAGCTTTCCGGCGCCAGCCAGAAGCTCTACGATCTGCACCTGGCGCGCATCGAATTCTTCGAACACAACCCGCCGGGCGGCGACTGGGACGGTGCCTTCCGGCAGATCTTGAAGTAGAACCGCCGTCATGTCGCAAGCCGAACGATATTTCCCGAATGACTATCGCGAGGCCCGCGCCCGCTTCATCGAGGCGGCGGAGGCGAGCGATCTGGGCGTGACCACCCGCGTGCTGCGCGGCCAGCTCGGGCCCGACGGAAAGCCGCTCTTCCTCGACACCGCCATGGCTGGCCCGCGCGAGGCGAAGTCCGCGCTGCTCCTGATCTCCGGCACCCACGGGGTGGAAGGCTATTTCGGCTCCGGCGCGCAGACCGGGCTTTTGCGCGAGGGGCTCGCGCGGCGCATGCCCAAAGGCGTCAAGCTGGTGCTCCTGCACGCGCTCAACGCGTTCGGCTTCGCCTGGGACCGGCGCGTCAACGAGGACAATGCGGACATCAACCGCAATTTCGTCGACCATGCGCGCCCGCCGAAGAACGACGCCTACGATTCGCTGGCCGGCGAAATCGCGCCCGACGACATCTCGCCGGATTGCATGAGGGCCGCCAACGCGCGGCTGCGCGCCTACGCCAAGGCGCATGGCGACTTCGCGCTGCAGGAGGCGGTGAGCGCAGGGCAGTACCGCCATCCCACAGGCGTCTATTTCGGCGGGCAGCGGGAAGCCTGGTCGGCCGCCATGCTGAAGGACGTGTTCCGCGAGGAGCTGAAGGGGGTAGAGAACCTGGTCGTCGTCGATTTCCACACCGGGCTCGGCGAGGAAGGCGCGGCGGAGATGATCAACGAAGATCTTCCCGGCTCGCCCGAATATGCCCGCGCCAAGCAGATGTGGGGCGCGCGCGTGCGCTCCAGCGAGGCCGGTGAATCGCTCTCGCCACCCCTGCACGGCACCATCGACAAGGCGGTGGCGCGCTGGATGAAGGGCAAACAGCTCACCTTCGCGGCGCTGGAAGTCGGCACGCGTTCCACCCGCGACGTGTTCGACGCGCTCAGGCGCGACAACTGGCTGCATCTGCACGCGCGCCCGGGCCACCGCGACTGGAAGGCGATCAAGCGGCAGATCCGCGATGCCTTCTACGTCGATACGCCGGGCTGGAAGCGCAAGGTCTGGGACCATGCCGCCGGCGCGGTCGAAGCGGCCACGCGCGTCATCGCCTGAATTTCACAACCACTTCGAACACGGGGCTTGAGACAGATCAAGATGCTTCGCCCGCTCCTGCTCGCGGCTGTGCTGGCCGCGGCGGGAACCGCCGCCGCCGCCTCGCTCATCCGCCTGAGGAAGGAGAACCACGTTCCCGATCGCGACCTCATCGTGCTGTTCAGCGCCGACGAGGAAGTGGGGCTGGAGCAGGATGGGCCCAACTTCATGGTCACCGAGAAGCGCCCGCTGGTCGATGCCGGGCTGGTGATGAACCCGGACGGCGGCTCGGGCGAGATCAAGAACGGCAAGCGGCTCGATTTCGCCATCGAAACCGTCCAGAAAACCTACATGACCTTCACGATGGAGACCGCCAACAGGGGCGGCCACTCCTCCGAGCCGCGTCCGGACAACGCGATCTATCAGCTCGCCAACGGGCTGGTCCGGCTTTCGAAATATCAGTTCCCCTACAACACCAACGCCACCACCCGCGCCCATGGCCGCGACGAGCGCCACGAGATCGGCAATTTCTGCCAGACCGTAGAGTTCACCTACCGGCTGATGAAGGAATTGGGCCAGGCGCGGTAAGCCAACCGCGTCGCGCGGGCCTAATGCATCGCCATCGCGGGCGTGCCGTCCGACCATTTGCCCACCGGCACCAGGAAGGTCGCGATCGGGTCCGGCGCGCTGGCGTAGGGATGAAGCACGGGCGAGCCGTCATAATTCGCGCCGAACGCGTCGTCGCTCACATTGGCGACGAAGAACATCAGGTGGGGATGCCAGTGGGTGCCTTGCTCGCCCAGTATCTGCTGCTTCGACATCATGAACGACATCGCGCCGGGCTCCGGCAGCACGTAGGTCTTCGCGGCAATCTCCGCCCGGGTGCGTTCGCTCATCTGGGCGATCGAGAGGCCGGCGAGCGCCCATTTCGTGCGCTCGATATAGTGCGGCAGCATGCCCCGTACCGCGGCGGGATTGAGGCAGTCCGGACCCCGGACCACCGGGTTCCAGAAAATGGGATTGTCGAATTCCGCAAACCACGTGCGATCGACCAGGCAGACATAGCCGTTGCTGCCCTTGACCGCGGTCTCGTAGCCGTGGCGCGTCAGGACCAGCACCGTCGCCTTGCCGGAAATGGACGGTGGCGCCGCGCTCCTTGCCAGCGCGATCTCGGCCGCGGGGTCCATCAGGTAGCGGTCGAGCGGCGCCATCCTGGAATAGGCCGTGGCGCCCGCAGCGCCGGCGATCGTCGCACCCAGCAGGACCGCGCCCGCGGCGGTTTTCAAGGCTTTCCGGCTCATGGCGTACCTCCTGGCCGCCGACCGTCGCCTGGAACACTTGCGATCTGCAAGTCACATCCTGGCGATGGCCCGGGAGGGCGGGTTGCGGTATCCTAGGGGCGTGCCGAAAACATCACCGCCTCCGCGCCGCTCCGGCTGCCCGCTCAACGCCTCGCTCGAGATGGTGGGGGACCGCTGGTCGCTGCTGATCGTGCGCGACATGATGCTGCGCGGCGCGTCGACCTTCGCGGAGTTCCTTGACGGCCATGAACAGATCGCCACCAACATCCTGGCCGACAGGCTCGCCAGGCTCACGGAGGACGGCATCATCGAGGCGGCGGCGCATCCCGGGGACGGCCGCAAGAAGATCTACCGGCTGACGAAAAAGGGCATCGATCTGGCCCCCGTGCTGACGGAGATGGTGCTGTGGGCGTCGGCCCATGAAGCGACGGGAAACCAGGCCCTGATCCGGCGCATGCGCGACAAGGCGGCCTTCCTCGACGACGTGCGCGCACGCTGGCAGGCGAGCGGGCGGGGGCGGGGCTGAGCGCGCGGGCGCCGGGCCTATCTCCTCTGCCGGGCCTACCTCTGGCCGCCGTTCCGGGGTATAGACCGGCCGCACGCACCCGTAGCTCAGCTGGATAGAGTGTCGCCCTCCGAAGGCGAAGGTCGCAGGTTCGAATCCTGCCGGGTGCGCCATCCTTTCTGGCGGGCGAACGATTTGCTGCGAGCCCTGCCCGTATTTCTGGACTCATAATTCTGAAAAGAAATTTTTTGGAGGCCGATCATGACGAAAGAATCTACTCACACTGGGCAACCCAATGGGATTGTCGAGAGCAAAAACGAATACAAGGACTTCGCTGTTCCGGCGGCGGTGCTTTTGAGTCTCTTTTCTGGAAGTGGAACGAGGATCGTTGAATCCGCTCTGGCCGAAATTAATCGAACACCGGTAAGCATCTTTGTGACTAAACACAATCACGCCGACGGCGTCGCTAATCCGGCGTGCTGGACGCTCTGCATCCAAAATAACACGCGCAACGGCGTCGTCCTGACTCGGTTCGACGTGGGTGACAAAATCCGCGGGGCCTTATTCGCCAATAAATCGATGGATTTCGGGGACGGAGAATCTCTACAACGATCCGGCACAAGTTGCATGATCGATATTCCGCCCAATGGGGAGATAACCTTGCAGCTTGAAGTGATGAGCATCGAAAGCGATCGAGCATATGTCGAGCCCACATTCACATTCTATCGGCTCGACAATGTCGAACCCGTGATCGTCAGCCAGAAACTGCTGCTGACTGCCAACAGTCGTTGAGAGCTTCACCCGTACTGGGCGGGCGTGAAAAATTTGTGGACGCAATTATGCGCGCGTCCCTGTAAGATCGCCGCTCAGCTTGATGAGTCGCGGCGTCGATGACGTTCTATCTATCGCGCTCCTGGATCAGCCCCAAGCTCGCGCCGGGGAAGTCGCGCATCCATGGCAACGGCGTCATCGCGTCCGCGCCCATCGCGGCGGGCGAGCAGCTGATGGAGTTCGGGGGCGAGCCGATCACAGCGGCGGACATCGAGACCGATCTTTACCGCATGCGCTCGATCTGGCGGGTGGGGGACGACGCGTTCCTGGCGCTGCGCGAGGACGATCCGGCGCCCAGCCTGGACGAGAGCCTCAACCATTCCTGCGACGCCAATTGCTGGCTGGAGGGCCTGGTGACGCTGGTGGCGCGGCGCGACATCGCCGCCGGCGAAGAGATCACGCTCGACCAGGGCACCTGGAATTTCGACGACGAGGAATATGTCTGGGACCAGCCCCATTGCACCTGCGGCGCGGCCGATTGCCGGCGCGTGCTCGGCAATGACGACTGGCGGCTGGCGGCGGTGCAGGCCCGCTACCGCGGCCATTTCCACCCCCATGTCCAGCGCATGATCGACGCCACGAAGGGTTGAGGCCCACGGTCGCGTTTTGGGCCCGTCCGGCGTACACTGCCGCCCGGAAAGCCACGCGAGGGAGCCGTGCCATGACGTCCGTGAAGGAGCTTTACGACCTGAAACCCGAGGGCTCGACCTGGTCGGTGCCGCAGGATTTCGACGTCACCTTCAACTGGGACTATGACGACGGCCGCGCCGCCATGATGGGGCTCTACGCCAAGGGCAAGGAGATGCAGTGGGACGCCGCCACCCGCATCGACTGGAACCAGGAGCTCGACGAAGAGAATCCCGAGCAGATGCCGGAGGAGTCGCTGCCCATCCACATGGCCGGCTGCTACCGGAAAATGAGCGCCGGGGAGAAGGCGAAGGTGCGCCGGCACTTCCAGGCCTGGCAGCTGTCGCAATTCATGCAGGGCGAGCAGGGCGCCCTGATCTGCGCCGCCAAGATCGTGACCCAGGTGCCCGACGCCGATTCCAAGTTCTACGCCGCCACGCAGACCATCGACGAGGCGCGGCATGTGGAGGCGTACAAGCGCCTGCTGACCAAGTTCGGCGTCGCCTATCCCATGACCAAGCCGCTGCAGGAGCTGATCGACCAGACCTTGCGGGATTCGCGCTGGGACATGACCTATCTCGGCATGCAGGTGGTGATCGAAGGCTTGGCGCTGGCGGCGTTCGGCCAGATCCGCGACTACGCGCAGAACCCGCTTTGCGCCCAGGTGAACGCCTATGTGATGCAGGACGAATCCCGCCACGTCGCCTTCGGGCGGCTGGCGCTGCGCGACTACTATCCCAAGCTCACCCAGAAGGAGCGCGACGAGCGCGAGGAATTCCTGCTGGAGGCCAGCCACCTGATGCGCGACCGCTTCGACGCGGTGGAGCTGTGGCAGAATCTCGGCCTTCCCATCGAGGAATGCGCGCAGGCGATGTACGAATCCGGCTTCATGGAGAAGTTCCGCAACTCGCTCTTCACCCGCATCGTCCCCATCGTGAAGGACATCGGCCTGTGGGGGCCCTACATCCAGAAGGGCTACAGCGAGATGGGCGTGATCGACTACGCCAAGACCGACGTGCAGAAGCTCCAGGACGAGGACGAGCACATCGCGCGCCAGTTCGACGCCCGCCGCAGGGACATCGAACGCGTCGTCGCCCGGGCGCAAGCAGCCGTGTAGCCATATCCACGACCTCGTTGCGATCGCGAATATGGTGTCGCAGCCAATTCGGCATTCAACTTCCGCAGACCGGGCCACAGCTTCGAGCAACTCGGCGCGCGAATTTGAATCCCGGGCAATGATAGTGGCAGGCGGCGCCAGTGGAACTGATTGCTTGCACTCTTTCGCCGCCGCCTTTTAGGGAAAAATGCGGTTGAAGCCCGGAGGTGGCCAGGGGCCCTTGCCGCCTCTCCACATGCGTTCGGCGCGTGCGAACAAGTGAATGGCCCGTTCCGGCCTGCGGGCGCGGTGTCGGGTGAGATTCGAAGGCCGCGCGGCTTGGGCATCTTCCGGGCGGTTTTATTGTTCAATATTTGCGTGCAAGGGGCTTTCTTCCCTTGTTGATGTTACGTATTCTACTTGACGTAGAAGGCCGGGGGAAAACATGGAAAACACGCCAGAGAATGTTGACTCGACGACTGATACAGCGCCAAGCGTCATTCCCCTTTCAGCGACCTCAGCCCCGCCGCCGCATCCGCTGGACGCGCAGTGGCATCTCAACAACGATGGACAGAGCTACGGGCCTTATACGGGTCACAAGTTCAAGGAATTTGCAGCGGAGGGTCGCGTGAATGCCGACTCTCAGGTCGTTCGGTCTGGCGCAACCAATTGGCATCGTATTGCCGACGATCCCGTCCTGAGCAGTCTGTTTCCATCACAATTTCCGGCCAATGTTCCGCCCGTTGGTACCGTTTCAGCGGAGAAGGGCGCGACGGTCGTCCAGGTCACGAACAATCTTGCACCCTCGCCCAATCCCCTATTGGCATTCATTGGCGATGGCGGATTGGCGGCGCCAAAATCTCCAGGGGTCGCGCTCCTGCTCTCGCTTCTTCTGTGCGGTGCGGGCCAGATGTACAACGGGCAAATTGGCAAAGGCATCCTGATGCTCATCGGATGCGTCTTGCTTTGGTTCGTTTTGTTGGGCTGGATTATCAATATCTGGTCATGGATCGACGCTTATCAGACGGCGAAAATGATGAACTTTCGCTACCAGCAGCAGCTTATTGCCGTTGCGGCTGCCCGTTGAGCAAGCACGTTGGATGACCGCCTATCGCTGCCCCCTTTGCCTTCTTCCGCTTCAAGAGGGAGAGGTCATATGTCGAGGCTGCAGATGTGTAGTGCCGATCGAGGCCTGGCGCTCGCGTGCGCTTAACGCATTGCACGCAAAAGTGCGAGAAGGCGGCGGTGCCAGATTATTCCTATGGGCCTTGGCGTGTACCCCTCTGTTGATTGTACCTCCCGTCGTTGCCATCGCGATTGTCGTTTTCGGCGCGTCGAAAGTTGCGGATAGCCTGTCCGTCAATCAGCGTGCCGCGATCATAATACTCTGTACAATCAATATCGCGGCCAGTCTCGTCTTTTGGATATTCTTGCGCGCGCACATCGATGCGGGCATCACAACCATCTGGTCATGGCTGGCGGCGCATTTCTGGCAGACCCAGCCCAGAAACGCTGTCCCCCAAGATATTTCAACTTATACGGCTTGATTTGAGCTATTGTCCCTCGTCAAGGCGCTGGCGTGGCCAGGCGCGGCAACCCGCGAATCTGCGGCGGAAGTTTCGGGCTCCCGGAATTGCGGCCAGGCCCTTTATGGAACAACTTGACCGTTTCGTCCATTTCGGTCAAGTTGGGCCATGGCCCAGCTTGCCGAGACCGCCGACGCGCGGCGCGAGGAGATACTCGATGCCGCCATGCGTGTGTTCGGGCGCTATGGCTACCGCAAGACCTCGATGGAGGACCTGGCCGCCGCGGCGGCGATCTCCAAGCAGGGACTCTACCTTCATTTCGTAGGCAAGGAAGACGTATTCCTTGCCGCCTTGCGCAAGTATTTGGACGATGCGCTGGCGGGCGTCGATGCGGCGCTGACACGGCCGGGGGCGTCGCTTCATGCCCGGCTGCTCGGTGCCATGGATGCCTGGTTCGGGCGTCACTTCGAGTTCTTCACTCCCGACGCCTTCGATGTGCTTGAGGAAAGCAGGCGCATGCCCGGCCATGACGATTACAAGTCGGCGTTTCGCGGCAGGCTTGCTAAGGCACTGAAGGAATCGGGCGAATTCAGGCGCGCCGGCAATATCTGCACGCCTCGAGACGTCGCCGGCGTCCTGTTTCTATGCGGGTTGAGCTGGAAGGAGGGCAACGCCTCGCGTGCGGTCTTCCGCGACAAGATGAGCGCGTGCATCCGCGCCTGCTGCCAAATCGAGAAATAGGAGACGGTCATGAGCACGGTCCTGGTCACCGGCGGGTCCGGGTTCATCGGCAGCTACTGCGTCATCCAGCTTCTCGAGAAGGGCCACGAGGTGCGCACCACGGTGCGCAACCTGAAACGCGAAGGCGACGTGCGCGCCATGCTGAAGGCAGGCGGCGCGACCGCCGGCGAGCGCGTGCGCTTCTTCGCGGCGGATCTCGAGAAGGACGAGGGGTGGAAAGAGGCCGCCTCCGGCTGCGACCACATCCTGCACGTCGCCTCGCCCTTCCCGGGCGGCGTGCCGAAGAACGAGGACGACCTGATCGTGCCGGCGCGCGACGGCGCGCTGCGCGTGCTCAGGGCGGCGCGCGAGGCCGGCGTCAAGCGGGTGGTGCTGACGTCTTCCTTCGCCGCCATCGGCTATGGCGCGCCGCCGCGAAACCGGCCGTTCGACGAGACGGACTGGACCGACCTCAGGCATAAAGGGCTCACGCCCTATGTGAAGTCCAAGACCATCGCCGAGCGCGCGGCGTGGGACTTCGTGGCGAAGGAAGGCGGAGGGCTCGAGCTTTCCGTGGTCAATCCGGTGGGCGTGCTGGGGCCGGTGCTGGGCCCGGACTTCTCGACCTCGATCCTGCTGGTGCAGCGCTTCATGGACGGACAGGTGCCGGGCTCGCCGCGGCTGTGGTTCGGGCTCGTGGACGTGCGCGACGTGGCCGACCTGCATATCCGCGCCATGACCGATCCCAGGGCGAAGGGCGAGCGTTTCCTCGCCTCCGCCGGCGACTTCATGAGCATGTCGCAGATCGCGCAGGCGCTGAAAGCGCGGATGGGTGCGGCGGCGGCCCGCGTCAAGACGCGGGAGCTGCCCAACTGGATGGTGCGGCTTGCCGCCCTGCGCGATCCGGCGATCAAGCTGCTGCTGCCGGAACTCGGCAAGAAGAAGAATGCCTCCAACGCCAAGGCCCGGACCGTTCTCGGCTGGCGGCCGCGCTCCAACGAAGACGCAATTGTCGCGACGGCGGAAAGCTTGCTGGGCTTCGGTCTGCTCGCCAAGAGCCGGGCCTAGAGCGCAATCGGGCGAAGTGTGCAACGGTTCGCCCGAAAAATTGCGCGTCAATCAGATACCTGGAGCGGGATCGCGATTCGAAGAAGAGCGATCCTGCGCTAGGGACACCCGCCCTGTCAGCGCCTGAACCTGCGGCCGACGACCCTCATGTCACGTAACGGCAATATCAGAGCGGAAGACGATGGGTCGCGCCGCGCAGTCTCTTGCTCCCATTTCGTGGGCCATCGGCGCAGCACGTTTTCGGCCTGCCATTCCGCGACAGTTTCGAAAACCGTCCGGACGGGATCCCACCACGGAGACTCGGGAGGATGGCCGAAGGTGCGCGCCACGCCGGCGACCTCGGTGATGCGGTGATTTTCGAGCGGGCCGAGAACGGAGCCGCGATAGAAATATTCGTCCCGGATCAGGCGGTGGACCACGTTCATGTTCCGATGGCCTTTTCCGGCCTCGCTTGCCTCGGCAACGTCGATCGCGATAGCGGCGAGGACGCGTCGCGCCCTCAAAATCATGGCCTGGTTTTCGGCCGTGCCGCCGATTGCCGGAAACCAAGCCACTCCAATCTGCATGGCCGCGCTCCAGCATACAGGCATGTCTTCAAACGTCAGATTGCATAACGACATTGTCCGATCTCCCATGTTGGATGGCTTTGGTGAGGCGACGGATATCTTCTTGTCAGGCCATGTCTTTCGTGCCCCCGGCCCTCACATGGCTGCGTGCCCGAAGCCTTCGAAAACCCATTCGAGCTGCGATTTGACGTCGTAGGTTTCCCGCTCTTCAAGGCCGAGGCTGGCGCCGGAATTGATCGCGCGCTGGCGCTCGAAGACGGCGATGGTCCAGTTCTCCAGCTCATGCCGGGAACCACCTTCCATGCTCAGATATCCGACGAGGTGATGATGGTCGTGTACAGGCATGTCGCCAACGAGCACGCCCAAGCGAAACATGAGGGGTGGGATCATCCTGATCGCCCAGACCGCCCATGCGGCGGCCGCCTGGCGGCCCGTAAGTCCGCGGGGCGGCGGCGTGACGAGGCAGAAGCGGCCCACGCAGCGGCTGGCATAGTCGTCACTGTCGGACGGGCCGGTTTTGGTGACCCGCCACTTGTGCTCGGTGAGAAACTGAAGCAACGCCGATATGTGATAGAGCGGAAACAGCGGAGCGAGGATAGACAGAGCGAAAACCCAGAAGGGCATACTCATCGCTGTCACGGCCAGAATCGCCATCCAAGCCAGGACAAACCTGCGATGCATGGGCGAGCAGGTGATGAGACTCGACCTGAAGCGCGCGTTCAGGAATGTGAGGTGATAAGACGGCGAGACGATGGTCTTGGCCAACAACACGTAGAGCTCGCGTTTTCCCAACCCTGGACGAAAGCCCAGCTGGTGAAGGAAGGCCGCATCGGGATCTTCCTCGGTCGTGAACTTCGGCTTGCAGTGGTGGATCTTGACGTGGTCATGCCGGTACTCGTCCGGATTTTGGGAAAGCGAGATTGCGGTGGTGATGTGCGCGAGCCAACGATTCGACTTCCGCCACCGCTTGGATACCGCGTGGTGCACGGCGTGATGCGCAAAGGTGACCTGCTGCGTCCGGAACCGCCCGGTTACCGCGATCAACAAGACAGGCATGGCAGGCAGCGACGCCAGCGCCCACAGCAGGCTGTGCGACGCCGCCATGAGCAGGGCGTACAGCAGAAAAACCAGCAGCCCCAACGTGCCCGTGCTGACAAACCACCATTGAAGGCCGTCGAGATCGAACTCGGGTTCCTGATGGGGCAGCGCTTTGCCGACGACGCGGCTCACCAGATCATTGAAGAGAGCGGAAGGCGTTTCCAGCCGGGCGCGGCTGGCGCTCCCCGAAGTCGGATTTCCGCGGTCCGGACCGCTTCGTACGATTGAGGAAGGTACCGGCCGATTGATGGGGATCGTATCGTGCATGGGCTGCCTCTTTTGCCGATGTTGCCTGTTATGGCTGTTTTGTACAACATCGACATAATAGCCGGAACTAACAGCCTGTCAAGGCGCGCGGACAAAAGGATATATAATTGCTTATAGCAGATATTATATTGCTTATTTGGACGTAGGAGTTGACAATAATGGCGAGTTGTACGAAGTTGCGCAAATCGCGTCATTGGATTACGGAGACTGGTCATGAGGAAGACCGACCGCACGTGCCGCCGAATGCCGCTGACAAGGATGCCGATCGATCCAGCGGTCCAAGAACGGATTGAAAGCTTGGGCGAGCACGAGAAGTCGTTCTTCTGGGAAACGGTTTTGATCGCCGAAAGCAGTCTCCCGAAATTCCTTGTCCAGGGGAATCTGAGTCCGCTGATCGTGTCCGAAAATCAGGAGCTGGGATTGAGCTGCGCGCTTTCCGTTTCCTTCGACCCGGCCAAGGAAATCTTTTTCGTCGCTGCCTTCGCGATGAGGGAATTGAACGAGTCTGCCGGGTTCATCGAAACTTTCATGAACAGGCCCGCGCGGACAGACATCGTTCAGATGCCCCTGAGAGAGCTGCTGATCGATGCGGCGGCCTGGACGCGGCTCAAGGGCCTGAACGAGCGTGAAAAGAAGTTCTTCTGGGACGCGTTTTCGATCGGAGAAAAGAGGCTGCCGGAATATTACGCCAAGGGGCTCCTGAATGCCGTGGTCGTTGCCGAAGACGAAGCGTTGGGATTGATCTGCGCGCTTCAGATCTGCTTCGACCCGATTGGGGAGCAATTTTTTGTCATCGCCTTTGCGATGCAATGTCTGATCCCCGGTTTCTCGGGGATCGAGGAATTTCTCGAGGGTATCCGGCGCGGTCCACATGCGGCGGAGGAGGATCCCGCGGCGCGACCTGTCGCGATCTGGTATGATGCGTGGCTTGCCGATGCAGCGATGCCGCCCGAAGAGCGAGCCAGCCGCTACAATGCCTTCATGCTGCAACTCTCCGGGACGCTCATGCCGGCGCTTCGGCCGGTGCGCGAGGGGTCTTGCGATTCCCGGCCACGGCGGCTGGCTCCGGCAAGTGCCGATTGCAGATGGATCATTCAGGCCACGCAACCCGTTTTGTCCGGCGCGCAAAAGGACGGGTGGACGAAGGATTTCACGGCCGCGCTGGCGCTCGACGCACCCTCGTTCGGGACGCGTCGCGGCACGGACGACGACCCCGGCCGGCACGTGTCGACCGCATTCGACAATTGCGGCGGCATGCCATCGGTCGTGAAATGGAATCCTTCGGGCGAGCGATCCGGCATCCAGGCCGTCAGATCGACCCTGTTCGGGTCTTCGGCCGTCAGGCATGAACTCACGGCGGCGATGCACGGTGCTTGCCGCGGCATGCCGCCGTTCGCGGCGAAGTCGGCCAAGCCGGCCGGCAAGCGTTTCAAGATTGACGCCCATATCGGCAAAATCCCGGGGGGGATTCTGATGCGTTACATGAAGGGATGTCCGGTCGATTATGGCGGAGGCGGCAGGACTCAAGTCCTCTCTGCAAAATCGCTGATTCGTCAATGGCCAGGTCGCCGTTTTCAAGTGGCTGTACGCGGTTGAATTGTCGTGCGGTTTCCTTTTCAACCCCTACAAACGAAACGGTGAATCAGATGTCTCGAATTACCAATCGGCAGGGCGGGAGCCCGCGCAATGCCACACACCCGAAGGGCACCGAGCCTGAGGTGCGCGGCGAAACGCCGGACCAGCCGGCGTCCACGTCTCAGGTGTATTCCTCGACCGAAGGCCGCCAGAAGTTTCCTGACTTCCTGCAGGTGACCTATGGCGAAAAGGCGATCATCGGATTCGACCGCTATGGCCGCGCGCTGGGCGCGATCGTTCCGATCGAGGCCGTGCAGATGCTGGCCGAGGATACCCATGTCGATGACGACATGCGCCGCAGAATCAAGCGGACGGCAAAGTCGCTCCTCGAAGAACTGAGCGCGACATCGACCCACGTGCCCGCCGGCGTGAAGAGGGAACTGGTTTCCCCGCGGCGGATGACGGCCAAGGATCAGAATCATGCGCATCCGCACCACGCGGCTTCCGACGGCGACCAGACCGGCGAGAACCCTCCCGCCAAGGGTGGCAAGAAAGGAACCAAGGAAATTGACGTAGGGAGAGGATAGCTGAACCCCGACGTCGCAACCGTCCTCGCTGACACGCACTTCCCGCGCATTTGTGAGCCGGACCCACCGCGCCCCAACCTGCGCAAACTTGAGGTTGGGCAGGCAGACGTGCTGGAATGGGCACGGATAACCAGCCCAAACAACATCTCGCCAACGGGAGTTCACGCCATGCAGGACAAGCTCAAATTCTACATCGACGGCAAGTGGGTGGGCCCCGTGACGCCCAGGGCGCTGGAGGTGATCAATCCGGCCAACGAGGAGCCGTTCGCGCGCATCTCGCTGGGCTCCAGGGCCGACGTCGACAAGGCGGTGGCCGCGGCGCGCAAGGCCTTCGAGACCTTCTCCCGCACGACGAAGGAAGAGCGCCTCGCCCTCCTCGGCAAAATCATCGAGGTCTACCAGAAGCGCTATGGCGACATCGTGCAGGCGATCTCCATGGAGATGGGCGCGCCGCTCGGCCTCTCCAAGAACGCGCAGGCCGCGATGGGCATGGCGCATCTTTCGCAGGCCGCGAAAGTGCTGAAGGACTTCGAATTCGAGAAGGTCGAAGGCACCACCGCCATCGTGCGCGAGCCGGTGGGCGTGGTCGGCATGATCACGCCGTGGAACTGGCCCATCAACCAGATCGCCTGCAAGGTGGCGCCCGCGCTGGCGGCCGGCTGCACCATGGTGCTCAAGCCGTCTGAAATCGCGCCGATGAACGCGATGCTGTGGGCCGAGGTCATGGACGAGGCCGGCGTGCCGCCGGGCGTGTTCAACCTCGTCAACGGCGACGGGCCCACGGTGGGCGAAGCCATGTCGTCCCATCCCGGCATCGACATGATGTCGTTCACCGGCTCGACGCGCGCGGGCATCGCGGTGGCCAAGGCCAGCGCCGACACCGTCAAGCGCGTGGCGCAGGAACTGGGCGGCAAATCCGCCAACATCGTGCTCGACGACGCCGATCTCCAGAAGGCGGTGGTCGGCGGGGTGATGAACATGATGTCCAACTCCGGCCAGTCCTGCAACGCGCCCTCGCGGATGTTCGTGCCGCGCGCCAAGCACGACCAGGCGGCGCAGATCGCCAAGGCCACCGCCGAGAAAGTGAAGGTCGGCGATCCCTTCGCCGAAGGCACGACCATGGGGCCCGTGGTGAGCGAGGCGCAGTTCAACAAGATCCAGGGCCTCATCAAGAAGGGCATCGATGAAGGTGCCACGCTCGTGACCGGCGGGCTCGGCAGGCCGGAGGGCATGAACCGCGGCTACTATGTGCGGCCCACTATCTTCGCCAACGTCTCCAACGACATGACCATCGCACGCGAGGAGATTTTCGGGCCGGTGCTCTCGATCCTGCCCTACGAGAGCGAGGCCGATGCCATCAGCATGGCGAACGACACGGTCTACGGCCTCTCCGGCTATGTGCAGTCCGGCGACATCGCCCACGCCCGCAAGGTGGCGAGCCAGCTGCGCACCGGCAACGTGCATCTCAACGGCGCCGGCGTGGACCTCAACGCGCCCTTCGGCGGCTACAAGCAGTCCGGCACGGGCCGCGAATGGGGCGAGTTCGGCTTCGAGGAATTCCTCGAGGTCAAGGCCGTGCTCGGCTACGGCGAGAAGGCGGCGTAACAGCCGGCGAACGCCTGCCTGAAGGGCCGCGCCCGCAAAGCGCGGCCCTTTTCGACGTTCCGCGAGATGGTGATTGCGGCCAATGGTGGGCGCTGCGCGATTTCAGGATTGCCGGAGCTGCTGTTGCTGGACGCCGCCCATATCGTCGATGACCGGAATGAGGCGCCCGGCCAACCGGTGATCAACAACGGCATTCCCTTGTCCAAGATCCATCATGCTGCGTTCGACGCGCAGCTCATCGGGATTGATCCGGGCCTGAGGGTTCATGTTTCGGAACGGCTTCTCGCGTTGCATGACGGCCCGACATTGGACGCATTGCGGCGATTTAACGGGAGTTTGCTGCACCCGCCGCTGCGGTCCGGCGACCGGGACCGCCTGGCACAACGCTTCGAGCTGTTTTGCGCGGCCGCCTGACCGTAGTCAGGTGGCCGCCGGGGAGATCACCAGCCTGTGACATTGCCTGCTACTGGCGCCCGGGCGGCAAAATCCCTAGTTTCCTGCCCGGGCCGCGTTCGCGGCGCTGGCATCCTGGGAGGGTTTCATGAGGCCTGTGGTCGTTTTGTTCGGGGCCGCCGCGCTGGCGGCCGTCACCATGGCGTTCGCCA
This sequence comes from Rhizomicrobium sp., assembly GCA_035499995.1. GTDB lineage: Bacteria > Pseudomonadota > Alphaproteobacteria > Micropepsales > Micropepsaceae > Rhizomicrobium. Next base: position 198,087 of record DATJXR010000017.1, read on the forward strand.
AGGACGCCCCGTCTTCCACCGACCAGACGCCCCCGCCGGCCCCCGACCAAAAAAGCGCGTTCTTCAAGCCCACCGAGTCGGTCACCAACGGTTCGGTGACGGTGGAAGGCGACACCGTCTCCTACCAGGCGGTGGCCGGCACGCTGGTCGTCCACGCCAAGGACTATGACGACGTGGAGGGCGACACCGAGAAGCCCAAGGAGACCAAGGACAGCCCGGCCGAAGCCTCGATGTTCTATGTCGCCTATTTCCGCCGCGGCGGCGACCAGGGCTCGCGCCCGATCACCTTCCTGTTCAACGGCGGGCCCGGCTCCTCCACGGTGTGGCTGCACATGGGCGCCTTCGGGCCCAGGCGCGTGGTGACGCTGGACGACAGCCACACGCCGGCCGCGCCCTACAAGGTCGTCAACAACGACTACAGCCTGCTCGATGCCTCCGACCTCGTCTTCGTGGACGCGCCCGGCACGGGCTTCAGCCGCATCGCCGGCAAGGACAAGGAGAAGGCGTTCTACGGCGTGGACGCCGATGCGCGCGCCTTCACCGACTTCGTCACCGAGTTCCTCAGCCGCTACGATCGCTGGAACTCGCCCAAATATCTCTTCGGCGAAAGCTACGGCACGCCGCGCGCCTCAGTGATGGCCTACGACCTGCAGAGCGACAAGAGCCTCGACCTCAACGGCGTGATCCTGCTGTCGCAGATCCTGAACTTCGACCTCTCGGTCGACGGGCCGGACGCCAACCCCGGCGTCGATCTTCCCTATGAAGTGGCGCTGCCGACCTATGCCGCCACCGCGCTCTATCACCACAAGGTGCCCGGCAACGTCGCTGACGTCCAGAAATGGGCGCAGGCCGCCGAGCATTTCGCGATGACGGACTATGCGCGCGCTCTCAGCGTCGGTGACAGCCTGTCGCGGGCCGAGCGGCTGACCATCGCCAACAAGCTGCACTACTTCACCGGCCTGCCGGTCAGCTACATCCTGAAGGCCAATCTCAGGATCGACGGCGGCGAATTCGAGAAAACGCTGCAGCAGGACACCGACACCACCACCGGGCGGCTGGACACGCGCTTCTCCGGCCCGACCCTCGACCCGCTCAGCAAGGAAGCCGATTACGATCCGCAATCGGCGGCGATCAGCTCGGCCTATGTCTCGGCGTTCAACGACTATGCGCGCACCTCGCTGAAGTACGGCCAGAACCAGGCTTACCTGCCCGAGATCAACGTGTTCAAGTGGTGGGACTTCAAGCACCAGCAGCCGAACACCGGATTCGCCTTCCCGGGCTCGACCAACGTGATGCCCGACATCGCCACCACGATGAAGACCGATCCGCAGCTGCATGTGATGGTCAATGGCGGCTATTTCGATCTCGCCACGCCCTACTACGAAGGCTGGTACGAGATGCACCATCTGCCGATCCCCGACAGCCTGAGGGGCAACATCGAGTATCACTACTACCCGTCGGGCCACATGGTGTACGCGCATGAGGAATCGCTGAAGGCGCTGCACGACAACGTGGCCGACTTCATCAAGCGGACGGAAAACAACCAGACGCACTGACCCCCCGCGCCATGGCGCAGGATCACGCCGTACACGAAGCCTTCGGGCCGCCCTTGTCGCCGCTCGAGGCGGCGAGTTCCATCGCGCTGGGCGCGGTGGCGCTGCTCATGGCGGGCGTGGTGGCGGAGATGCTGGGCCAGCTCGCCGACGAGGGCCGCCTCGGCGCCCAGAGCATCGGCTTCGTGGCCTCGCTCGAAGGCATCACCATGGCGGTGTCGACGGGGCTGGCGGGAATCCTGATCAAGCCCCGGAACCTGCGATGGATCGGCGCGGTGGCGGCGGCCGTGCTGGTCGCGACGGATCTCGCCAGCATGTGGACCTCGGGGGCCGGCGTCTACGCGGTGCGGTTCCTGGCGGGCATCCCCGAGGGTATCCTTCTGTGGCTGACCGTGAACATGATCGCGCGCACGGAGGTGCCCGAGCGGTGGTCGGCGGTGTTCTTCACCGCCTTCGTGGGCGCACAGCTGGTGCTGGCGCTGGCGTGCTGGGCCTATGTCATGCCGCGCTGGGGCGCGAATGGCGGGCTTGCCGCGCTGGCAGCGTGCTCGCTGCCCGCGCTCTATTTCGCGTTCCGTGCGCCGGACAGCTTTGCGCCCCTGCCCAAACCCGAGGGCGAGACAGGGTCGCCTCCCATCCGCGGCTGGGTGGCGCTCCTCGCCACGCTGTTCCTGGCGGGCGCCGCCCCCGCTGTGGGCACGTTCCTGCAGCCGCTGGCGCATCAGTCCGGCCTCAGCGCCGACGTGGCGCGGGAGGCGGTGTGGGTGTCGCTGGTGGCGCAGGTGGCGGGCGGGGTGACGGCGACCGCGCTCGCCGGCCGCATCCATTACCTCACCGTGTTCATCTTCACCGGCCTGGGATTGCTCGCCTGCTGGGCTGTGATCGATTTCGTGATCCCGGCTTGGGCCTTCGTGAGCGCCAACGCGCTGGGCGGCTACGCCGCCGTGGCACTGGGGCCGTTCCTGGTGCCCATGACCATCGAGGCCGACCCGTCGCGGCGGGCCGCGGTGCTGAGCGCAAGCACGCAGGTGCTGGCAGGGTCGCTCGCGCCTTTCGCCGCGGGCCTGTCGGTGCGCCAGGGCAACGCGCATGGCTCGCTGCTCGTCGGCGTGGCGTTCCTGTTCGCCGGCCTCCTCGTCGTCGCGGGCCTGCATTTCCATGCCGTGCGGCTTCGCACGCACGCGCCCGCCGCCTGACAAATTCCGGGGCGGCGTTACTTCTCCATGTCCGGATAGGGTCCCTTGCCGCCATTGGCGATGAACTGGTCGATATGGGCGGTGAGCACCGGCAGCGGCACCGAGCCCAGCTCCAGCACTGCATCGTGGAAGGCGCGGATGTTGAACCTGGGGCCGAGCGCGGCTTCGGCCTTCGCGCGCGCCTTCTCGATCGCCATCATGCCGAGATAGTAGGACAGCGCCTGCCCCGGCCAGGCGATGTAGCGGTCCACCTCGGTCTCGATCTCGTGGTCGGCAAGGGCCGTGTTGTCGTGCAGGTATCGGATCGCCTGCTCGCGGGTCCAGCCTTGCGAATGGATGCCGGTGTCCACCACCAGCCGGGCGGCGCGCCACATCTGGTAGGTGAGGTAGCCGAACTTTTCATAGGGCGTCTTGTAGATGCCCATCTCCACGCCGAGATGCTCGCAGTAGACCGCCCAGCCCTCGCCATAGGCCGAGATGTAGGTCTTCTGGCGGAACTCCGGCAGCTCCTTGTGCTCGGCCGCGATCGGCATCTGGAAAGCGTGGCCCGGCGCGGATTCGTGCAGCGTGAGCGCGGGCAGATTGTAGAGCGGACGCGAGGGCAGATCGTAGGTGTTGACCAGATAGATGCCCGGCCCGCCCCGGCCGGAGGTGTAGAACGGCGCGATGTCGGCCGGCACCGGCTTGATGGCGAAGCGCTCGCGCGGGAGGTAGCCGAAATATTGCGACGCTACGCCGTCGAATTCCTTGGCGACCCAGGCCGCGTCCTTGAGCAGTTCCTCCGGCGTCCTGGCGTAGAACTGGGGATCGGTGCGCAGGAAATGCAGAAAAGACGGGAAATCGCCCTTCCAGCCCGCTTCCCGCATGGTCGCCACCATCTCGTCATGGATACGCGCGACCTCCTTGAGGCCGAGCGCGTGGATCGCGGCGGGATCCATGTCGAGCGTGGTGTATTCGAGGATCTGCGCCCGGTAATAGGCCTTGCCGTCCGGCAGGTCCTCCGCCGCGAGCGTGGTACGGGCGCCGGGGATGTAGTCCTGCTGCAGGAAGACGAGCAGGCCGCGATAGGCGGGCACCACGTCGTCCGTGATGGCCTTCACGGCCTCGGCCCTGAGTTCGGCCTGCGTGGCGGCCGGGATCGCTTCCGGCATCCTGCGGAACGGGGTGTAGAAGAGATTGTCTTCGGTCTTCGCGTCGATCACCGTGGCCACGGACTTGTCGCGGCCGGTTAGCGTCACTTTCGGCGGGGTGAAGCCGCGGGCGAGGCCTGCGCGCATGTTCGCGATCTCGTCGCGGAAATAGCGCGGGATGTCCTTCAGCTGGGAGAGATAGGCGCGGTAGTCGGCCTCGTTGTGGAAGTCCTTGCGGGCGGTGTAGCCGAGATCGGTCCAGAACGTGGTGTCGGAATTGAGCGGCTTCTCATATTCCCGGAATTCCTGATCGGCGATCAGGACCGCGATCTGGGGCCTGTAGACGTCGTAGTTGATCTTGTCCGCGGCAGAGAGCTTGTCGCGGGGAATGCCATCCAGCTCCTTCATGACCTCCCGCCAATAGGCCAGGCGGCGGTCCTGCGCGGCCTTGTCGATCGCGGGCAGGTGATCGGCGGGCTTTTCGCCGTCCTCGTCGTCCTCGCCGGCGAATTCGTGTTCGCGCCAGTCCCATTCGCGGGTGTAGAGCGCCTTGAAGCGCGCGTCCCAGTCCGGGGCGTGCGCCGGCGCCGCCATCGCGGCCGCCATCATGCCCAATCCCGCCAGTGCCGATATCATGTGCGATCTCCCCTTGACGGGACGCATCATAAACGGGCGGGGCGGCATTTCCAGACGGAACAATCGGCGGGTGCACACGTTGAGGGCGTGGGGCAAAAGCCCGCTGCGCAATCGCCGAGGATCGAAGGAGGCCGGCATGGCCCGGACAAGGAAGAAAAAGACTCGCGCCACGAAGCGTCGCGCGGCCGCGCGCGGCCGCAAACCCGCCCGCAAGACACCTGCCGCGAAGCCCCGCAAGACCAGATCCCGCAAGGCGGCGTCCAGAACCGGGGCCCGCAAGACGGCGCGCAAGACGCCCCGGAAGCCCGCGGCGAGGCGCAGCCGCGGTGACGTGATGGGAGAAGGCAACTACTCCGCGGCGCGGCGCTTCCGCAAAAGCGAAACCGCCTTCGTCGACCGCAACCGCGCGCGCATCCACGACATGGGCGAAGCGGCGCAAACCGCCATGAAGAGCGCGGAAGGCGCCGAGCTGCGCGCCGCGGAAGCCGAAGCCGCGTCGCACTCCCATGCGCCGTCCGCCGAGTAGCGGGAATTCAGAATTCGCTCGCCGCGAGCCATAGCCGGGCGAGCGCCTCGAGGCCGGCGCGATCCTCCGCGTCGAAGCGGGAGAGGAGCGGGCTGTCGATGTCCAGCACGCCGATCGCCGCGCCGCCCCGGACGAGCGGCACGACGATTTCCGAATTGGAGGCGGCGTCGCAGGCGATGTGGCCGGGAAAGGCATGCACGTCCGCGACGACAAGTGTTTCGCGGCGCGCGGCCGCCGTGCCGCACACGCCCCTGCCCATTTCGATGCGCACGCAGGCGGGCTTGCCCTGGAACGGCCCCAGCACCAGCGCGCCGCCTTTCAGGAAATAGAATCCGGCCCAGTTGAGCCCGTCGAGCCCGCCGTAGATCAGGGCCGAGAGATTGGCGGCGTTGGCGATGGCGTCGCGCTCGCCTTCGAACAGCCCGCGCGCCTGAAGCGCGAGATCGGCGTAGAGCTCGCGCTTGCCGCCCTGGGGTCGCGTGGCGGCGAAGGTCATTTCGGCTCGAACTTCAGGGCGGCACCGTTCATGCAATAGCGCAGGCCCGTGGGCTGCGGCCCATCCTCGAAGACGTGGCCGAGATGGCCGCCGCAGGCCGCGCAGTGCACTTCGGTGCGCGTCATCATGTGGCTGCGGTCGGTGGAAGTCGCCACGGCGCCGTCCTTGGCGGCGTAGAAGCTCGGCCAGCCGGAACCGCTTTCGTACTTGGTGGTGGATTCGTAGAGCGGTGCGCCGCAGCCGGCGCACAGGAACTCGCCCCGGCGCTTCTCGTGGTTGAGCGCGCTCGAACCCGCGGGCTCGGTGCCGTGCTTGCGCAGCACGCGGTAGGCATCCGGCGAAAGCGCGCCCTGCCACTGCGCATCGGTCTTCTCGACCTTGTATTTGCCGTCGGGCATTCTTCCTCTCCTTTTTCCTGGCGCGCTCCATTCGCGCGGCATGACCGCTCCGTTACGGCTTCATGTAGGAGTCGCGGATGATGGATTTCAGCAGCTCCGACAATTTGCCGTGATTGCCGAATTCCCAGGCGCCGCCATAGGCGATGTCGTCCACCTTCCAGCCCGCCGGCGTCCTCACCAGGTAGACGGTGTCGGTCCAGTCCACGGGCTTGTCCTGCGGGCGGGGACGGGCGTCCTGGTAATGGCCCTCCAGCGCGCAGGTGCCTTTCTTCGGGTCGCAGGCGCCGACCCTGAACGAAGTGATGCCCTCGAAATTGGGCGAGAACAGGTCGCCCTCCACCAGCGGCGGCACGTTCTTGTTGGCCCTGGCGTAGCGGGTCTCGGCGGCCTCGCCGTCTTCCAGTTGCTTCAGGAGCCGGGGCGACACGGTGGGCGCGTATTTCGCGCGCGTCGCGGCGTCGGGGATTCCGTCCTGATCGGTGTGGGCGTGGACGGCGTAGAAGGCGGTCACGGCGCCGGCCATGGCCCTGCCCTCATCGGGCGGCGCCGCGGCCAGGGCTGGAGAAGCCGCGAGAACCAGCGCGGCGACCAGGAGCCGGGCGCTCATCGGGACTCCTTCAGAAGATCGCGGATCTCGCGCAGCAGCAGCACGTCCTCGGACGGCGGCGGCGCGGGCGCGTCCGGCGCGGGCGTCTTGAGCCGGTTGAGCTGGCGGATGATGAGGAACAGCACGAAGGCGACGATGAGGAATTGCAGGATGGTGTTGATGAAGACGCCGTAGTTGACGGTGATCGCGCCCAGCTTCTGCGCTTCGGCCAGCGTCGCGGGGTGGCTGCCCTTGAGCGTGACGTAGAGATTGGTGAAATCGAGGCCGCCGGTGAGCCACCCCAGGGGCGGGGTGATCACGTCCCTCACCAGCGAATTGACGATGGCGGTGAAGGCGGCGCCCACCACCACGCCCACCGCCAGATCCAGCACGTTGCCGTGCATGGCGAATTTCCGGAATTCCTTCCACATCGGCGCATGTCCCCGGTCCGCGCCCGGAAACATAGCGCAAACCGCCGCGCTGTCACCCGGCGCTCAGGCCGGCGGAATCCGCAGCCGGAAGGTGAGGCCCAGGCTGTCGGAATGGACTTCGAGCCCGGCATCGAGCTTTTCCGAGAGGGAGTGGATGAGCTTCAGTCCGAGGCCGCCATCCTTCTTCCAGTCGAACCCCTCCGGAAGCCCCACGCCGTCGTCGGCGGCCTCCAGCGACACGCTGCCGTCGGCATTGGCCCAGCAGCTCAGGCTGAAGAAGGTCGGCAGGCCCGTCGGGTGCGCGTGCTTGAGTGCATTCATCACGATCTCGTCCACGATGAGCATCGCCGTTTGCGCCTGCTCCGCCGTCACGATGCACCCTGTCTCGAGCCGCGCCGAAATGGAGAGCCGGCCCTCCAGCGCCAGCAGCGCCGAAAGCTCCTTGGCGAACTCGATGACGTGCATGCCGAGATCGACGTTTTCGCTGTCCGTGCGATGCGCCAGGCGGCGATGGAAGTTTCCGATCGAGGCGATCTTTCCCGTCGTTTCCTGCAGCAGGCCGCGCACATGCGTCCTGGTCAGGGTTTCGGGGCCCCTGGCGACATGGGCGGACTGCATCTGCACAAGGCCGGCGAGCAGGGACAGATGATTGGCGATGCGGTGGTTGGATTCGGCGACGCGGTCGGCGTCTGCGGGCTTGTCGTGTTCCAGTGCGGCCATGGCCGGCCTCCTTTTGATCGGGAACACTACCTCCGGTGCCGGCCGAAAACAAGTTTTATTTAATAATATCAATGAGTTGAGTTAGAATAGGCCGGCTTTGCCCCATTCGGCGCTGAAGGCGCCGGAAACCAAATCGACCAGCTTTCGTTAATGCGCTCAGAGTGCCATTCCTGCTAAGAGTGAGTAATTGGCTGATACCCGCGCTGGCGGAGACAGGGGGCAAGGTGGTGGATCTGACCCGAGGCGAACGTCTGCAGATCATGCTGACCAAGAGCGAAGTCGAGGCGCTCGATTCCTGGCGGTTTTCACGGCACATGCCGAGCCGCGCCGCGGCCGTGCGCGAGCTTCTCAAGCGCGGGCTTGTGGCGGACGGTTTCGATCTGGCCGAGCCGGGCCGGAAATCGGCCGACTATGGGGTGACCGGCGCCCCGGCCGGCGACCGGGACGCTTCGAGCCGCGGCGGGACGTAGCGCCGCCCGCCTTGCTTTTGGGCGCCCATTCCGTCTAAGACGCCGCCTCTTTCGGGGCCGCCCGGCGACAGGGCATGCCGAGGCGACCCTCAAAGGTATCGGGCCATCAAGGCCTTGAGGAGACCGAAATGCCCAAGATGAAGACCAAATCGGGCGCCAAGAAGCGCTTCAAATTCACCGCGAAAGGCCGGGTCAAGACCGGCCAGGCCAACCACCGCCACCGGCTGATCCGCAAGTCCAAGCGCTCGCTGCGCGAGCTCAAGGGCACCTCCGTGCTGTCGGATTCCGAAACGCAGCGCGTGAAGCGCTGGATGCCGTACGGCTGAGGAGAACAGAACCATGTCCCGTGCTCCCCGCGCCGTACCGAGCCATGCCCGCCGCAAGAAGGTCTTCAAGCAGGCCAAGGGCTTCTATGGCCGCCGCAAGAACAACATCACCTCGGCCAACGCCGCGGTCGACCGTTCGCTGCAGCACAACTATATCGGGCGCAAGCTCAAGAAGCGGAATTTCCGCGCGCTCTGGATCCAGCGGATCAACGCCGCCGTGCGCGAGCACGGCCTCACCTACAGCCGATTTATGAGCGGGCTCGCGAAGGCGGGTATCGAGATCGACCGCAAGGTGCTTTCCGACCTCGCCATCCACGAGCCCGCGGCCTTCAAGGCCCTGGTGGATCAGGCCAGCAAGTAAGTCGCTTCACGCCTTCCACCGTCCTCCCATTTCTCCATTGGTGGAAGTCTGACATGAGCGATATCGAAAGACTGGAGCGCGATCTTCTCGCCGCGATCGACGACGCGCGCGACGAGGCCGCGCTCGAAACCATCCGCATCGGCACGCTGGGCAAGAAGGGCTCGATCAGCGAGCTCCTGAAGACGCTGGGCGCCATGAGCCCGGAAGAGCGCAAGACGCGGGGGCCCAGGATCAACGGATTGCGCGACCGCGTGGCCGCGGCCATCGCCGCGCGCAAGACGGCGCTGGGCGAGGCCGCACTCGACGCGCGGCTTGCCGGCGAGCGCGTGGACGTGACGCTGCCGCCGCGCCCTGAGCCCGCCGGCACCCTTCATCCCGTCAACCAGGTGCTGGACGAGATCACCGCGATCTTCGCCGACCTGGGCTTTTCCATCGCCGACGGCCCGGACGTGGAGTTCGACGACTACAACTTCACCAGGCTCAATATCCCGCCCGACCATCCCGCGCGGCAGATGCACGACACGTTCTACGTCGCCCGGCAGCCCGACGGCTCCCAGCACGTGCTGCGCACGCACACTTCGCCCGTGCAGGTGCGCACCATGCTGGCGCGGAAGCCGCCGATCCGCATCGTCTCGCCCGGGCGCACCTATCGCGTGGACAGCGACGCCACCCACTCACCCATGTTCCATCAATACGAGGGCCTGGTGGTCGACCGCGCCATCAGCCTCGGTCACCTGAAGTGGGTGCTGGAGGAGTTCTACAAGGCGTTCTTCGAGGTGGCGGAAGTGGAGCTGCGGCCCAGGCCCTCCTACTTCCCCTTCACCGAGCCCAGCGTGGAATGGGACATGCGCTGCGACCGCTCGCTGCCGGGCAAGATCGTGTTCGGCACGGGCAACGACTGGCTGGAGCTGGCCGGCTCCGGCATGGTCAATCCGCGCGTGCTCCAGATGTGCGGCATCGATCCGGAAATCCATTCCGGCTTCGCCTTCGGCGGCGGGATCGACCGGCTCGCCATGCTGAAATACGGCATTCCGGACATCCGCCCGTTCTTCGAATCGGATCTGCGCTGGCTGAGGCATTACGGCTTCCAGCCGCTGGATGTGCCCTCGCTCGAGGGAGGGCTCAGCCGATGAAATTCACGCTCTCCTGGCTCAAGCGCCATCTCGACACGCAGGCGGACGCCGCCGCCGTCGCGGACAGGCTCACCTCCATCGGCCTCGAAGTGGAATCGGTCGAGGACGCCGGCGCGCGGCTGAAGGATTTCACCGTCGCCCGCGTGATCTCCGCGGAGAAGCATCCCAATGCGGACAAGCTGAAGCTCTGCATGGTGGACACCGGCGCGGGCGCACCCGTGCAAGTGGTGTGCGGCGCGCCCAACGCGCATACCGGCATGAAGGCGGTGTTCGCGCGGCCCGGCGTGGTCATCCCGGCGACGGGCGCGGAACTGAAGGTGGGGACGATCCGCGGCGTCCAATCGCGCGGCATGCTGTGCTCGGCACGCGAGCTGATGCTGGGCGACGACCATGACGGCATCATCGAGCTTGCGGCGGACGCGGCGGTGGGCGAGCCGGCGGCGAAGGCGCTCGGCCTCGACGATCCCGTCATCGACGTCTCCGTCACGCCCAACCGCGGCGATTGCACCGCCGTCCATGGCATCGCGCGCGATCTCGCCGCCGCCGGCATGGGCCGGCTGCGCCAGGGCGATCTCGCGCCGGTGCCCGGCAAATTCGCCTCGCCGATCGAGACCGCGCTCGATTTCCCGCCGGGCGAAGAAAGCGCGGCGCCCATGTTCGCGGGGCGCCTGATCAGGGGCGTGAAGAACGGGCCGTCGCCCAAATGGCTGCAGGACTGGCTGAAGGCGGTGGGCCTTCGCCCGATCTCCGCGCTGGTCGACGTGACAAACTTCGTTTCGCTCGACCGCGGGCGGCCGCTGCACGTGTTCGACGCGGCCAGGCTGACCGGAAATCTTCGCGCCCGCTTGGCGAAGGACGGCGAACAGGTGCCGGCGCTCGACGGCAAGACCTACACCCTCGATTCCCGCATAGTCGTCATCGCCGACGACCGCGCCGCGCAGGGCATCGGCGGGGTGATGGGCGGGGAGGAGTCCGCCTGCACGGATGCGACCACGGATGTGTTCATCGAGTCCGCGCTGTTCGATCCGGTGCGCGTCGCGCGCGCGGGCCGCATCCTGGGCATCGTGTCGGATGCGCGCTACCGCTTCGAGCGCGGCGTCGATCCGGAATTCGTGCTGCCCGGGCTCGAGCTCGCCACGAAGATGATCCTGGATTTCTGCGGCGGCGAGCCGGGCGAGGTCGTGGTCGCGGGCAAGCCGCCGGAGTGGCGGCGCACCATCGCGTTCGATCCGGCGCGCGTGCGTTCGCTGGGCGGCATCGACGTGCCGACGGGCGAGATCGGGGCGATCCTCACGCGGCTTGGATTCGCGGTGGAGGGCGAGGGGCCGATGCGCGTGAGCCCGCCATCGTGGCGCGGCGACATCATGGGCCAGGCCGATCTCGTGGAAGAGGTGGTGCGCATCCACGGGCTCGCGCATGTTCCCTCCGAAGCCCTGCCCCGCCCCACCGCGGTGGCGAAGACCGCGCTCACGCCCGCGCAGAAGCGGCTGCGGGTGGCGCGGCGCGCGCTGGCCGCGCGCGGCTTCCACGACACGATCAATTTCACCTTCATCCCGCGCGCGCATGCGCGGCTGTTCGGCGGCGGCGACGACGCACGCCAGATCGAGAACCCCATCGCGGCCGATCTCGATGCGCTGCGCCCCAGCGTGCTGCCCTCGCTTCTGGCCGCGGCCGGGCGCAACCAGGCGCGCGGCTTCGCCGAGATGATGCTGGCGGAAGTGGGCGCGCAATTCCTGAGCGGGCTGCCGGAAGGCCAGGCCAATGTCGCCGCCGGCATCCGCGTGGGCGCCGGTCAGCGCAGCTGGACGAAATCGGCGCACCCCGCCGATGTTTTCGACGCCAAGGCCGACATGCTGGCCGTGCTGGAGGCGGCGACGGGCGCAGCCATGACCGCGCCGGTCAGGGCGGGCGCCGCATCCTGGTACCACCCCGGCCGCTCCGGCACGCTGGCGCTGGGAGCCAAGACCATCGCCATGTTCGGCGAGATCCACCCCCGCGTGCTGGCGGCGCTCGACGTGAAAGGCCCGGTGGCGGGGTTCGAGATCTTCATGGACGCGATCCCCGAGCCGAAGGCGAAGGGCAAGGCGCGCGGCGTCTTCCAGCCCTCGCCTTACCAGCCGGTCGAGCGCGATTTCGCGTTCGTGGTGGACGTCAAGGTCACGGCGGAAGAGGTGGTCAAGGCCGTCCGCGCCGCCGAGCGGACACTGATCGAGAAAATCGACATCTTCGACGTCTATGAAGGCAAAGGCGTGCCCGAGGGCAGCAAGTCGCTCGCCATCGCCGTGCGCCTGCAACCGAAAGACAAGACGCTGACGGACGCCGAGATCGATGCCATCGGACGGAAGATCGTGGACGCCGTCGTGAAGGCCACGGGCGGCAGCCTGCGCAGCTGACGCGCCTGGGCAAGGACGCGAGGGCAAGGAGGGGACGGCATGGGCGAGACGGTTTTCGACAGGCGCTCCGGCCTCGCCTTCATCGTGGCCTTCGGCATCGTCAGCCTGTTCGCGGACGGCGCGTATGAGGGCATGCGGGGGATCACCGGACCGTATCTGGCGCTGCTCGGCGCCAGCGGCACGGCGGTGGGCGTCATCGCCGGCACGGGCGAGTTCGTGGGCTATTGCCTCAGGCTCCTCTCCGGCCGCTTCGTCGAGCGCACGCGGCTCTACTGGCCGTTCACGGTTGGCGGCTACGCGGTGCAGATGGCGGCGGTGCCGCTGCTCGCCTTCGTGCATCTGTGGTGGCTGGCCGCCTTCGTGATCGTGATGGAGCGCGCCGGCAAGGCGGTGCGCAATCCCGCCGCCAACACCATGATGAGCCGCGCTGGCGAGAAGATCGGCCAGGGCTGGGCGTTCGGGCTGCACGAGGCCCTCGACCAGACCGGCGCGCTGGCGGGGCCGCTCATCACCGCGCTGGTGCTGGCGCGGCACGGCAGCTACGCCGCGGCGTTCCTGTGGCTGGGCGTGCCGGCGCTGCTCACGGTGCTGAGCGTGGTGGCGCTCGCGATCCGCTTCTCCTTCGCCGGCGATTTCGCGCAGACGTCCAAATCCGCCGCTGATGGCGACGGCCTGCCGCGCGCCTATTGGCTCTACGCGACGAGCGCGGCGCTGGTGGCGTTCGGATTCGCGGACTGGCCGCTGATCGCCTACCATTTCGCCCAGGCGAAGATCGTGACCGCGCCGGTGATTCCCATCCTCTACGCCGTCGCCATGGGCGCGTCGGGCGCGGGTGCGCTGGTGCTGGGGCGGCTGTTCGACAAGTTCGGCTTCGTGAGCCTCGTGCCGGCGCTGTTCGTGGCGGCGATCGCGGCGCCGCTGGTGTTTTTGGGCGGCACGGCGGCGGCGGTCGCGGGCGCGGTGGCCTGGGGGACGGCGTTGGGCGTGGAGACGTCGGTGATGAATGCGGGCGTGGCGCATCTCGTCCCCGAGCAGTCCCGCGCAAGGGCCTATGGAATCTTCTCCACCGTGTTCGGCGTCTCCTGGTTCGCCGGCAGCGCGCTTCTGGGCGCGCTGTACGACGTCTCGTTCGGGCTTCTCTGCGCCGTCTCCGTCGTCGCCGAGGCCGCGGCGCTGATCCCGCTGGTGCTCACGATGCGCGAGTTGCGCCGCTGAATCCGTTGAAACGAAAACGGCGGCCTTTCGGGCCGCCGCCTCCGCTTTCAACCGTCAAGTCCGGTCATTGCGACAGCCAATACATCATCGAGGGGTTCGGCCGCTCGATGAAGCATTGCCGGTTGAGCCGGTAGGCCTGGATGACCGCGACCGCCTGATCCGCGCCGGCATGGTTGCCGCCGAAATCGAGGAGCGAGTTGCCGTCGGCGACCACTTTCCACGAGCCGCCGAGATGCGCCGCCATGGCATGGTCCGGATTGAGGCCGATGCAGTCCTGTCCCGGCGTGTTGCCGCTGGGCACATGGTTGCCCTTCTTCCAGTACATCATCGCCGGGCGCGGCTGCCCGAAGCATTGCCGGTCGAAGTGGTAGTGATGGATGATGTCGGCGGCGTGGTGCGCGGCGGGAGCGTTGCCGCCATAGCTCAGCATCCACGAGCCGCCGTCGACGACCTTCCATTCGCCGCCCACGAAGCTGGCCGTCACGGTGGCCGGATTGAAGGCGTTGCAGTCCTCGGCACCCATGGACGGGCCCGGAGGCGGGCCGGGCGGTGGACCGCCGCCGCCGCCGTAACCTCCATAGCCGGAGACACGATAGAAGTGGCCGTGCACGTCATAAGGCGCGCGGCCCGAGCCGTCGGTGAAATGCGTGTGGGCGTCGTATTCGAGATCGCCGCCCGCCGCGCGGTGCATGACGAGCCTGGTGATCGAGAAGCCGGAATTGAATTCGGCCTTGATCTTCTCGTCCAGGAAGCCGTTCTCGTAATGGCCGTCGGTGACACCCCAGTCGCAGTCGGTCGGATGGCACTGGCCGAAGGCGCGGACCTTGATGCCGCCCGCGCCTGGCTGGATGATCACCTTGGTGATGTTGTCGGTGTCCGGATGCACATTGGCCCAGTGGCCGAAGAAAAAGCCCGGATCGGCGGCGGCCGGCAGCGCCGCGAGCAGGAATGCCGCGGCGGCAAGCCCGGCGCGGGCCCAGAGTTTGAGTGACATGAAGTCCTCCCCGAAGAACGCCGCCCGGAGGCTGGACGGCCGCGACAGTCTGCCCCGAAACGGGCCACGCTGGACAGCCTCGAACATCCGGCAGCGCCGTTGCTGGACTGGGGGCCGCCCCACCGCTATATGGCCGCCTCCCGGGCTTTCCCCCAGCTTTGCGTGTGATGACCGACCTCGCCCATATCCGCAATTTCTCCATCGTCGCCCATATCGACCATGGGAAGTCCACGCTGGCCGACCGGCTGATCCAGGCCACCGGCGGGCTCAGCGCGCGCGAGATGAAGGACCAGGTGCTCGATTCCATGGACATCGAGCGCGAGCGCGGCATCACCATCAAGGCCCAGACCGTGCGGCTGGAATACAAGGCGAAGGACGGCGAGACCTACGTCCTCAACCTGATGGACACGCCGGGCCACGTGGACTTCGCCTATGAGGTGAGCCGGTGCCTGGCCGCCTGCGAAGGCGCGCTCCTGGTGGTGGATGCGAGCCAGGGCGTCGAGGCCCAGACGCTGGCCAACGTCTACCAGGCGATCGACGCGGGACTGGAGATCGTGCCGGTGCTGAACAAGGTGGACCTTCCCGCCGCCGAGCCCGACCGCGTGCGCCAGCAGATCGAGGACGTGATCGGGCTGGATGCGTCGGACGCCGTACCCATCTCCGCCAAGACCGGGCTCAACATCGACCAGGTGCTCGAGGCCGTCGTCACGCGCCTGCCCGCGCCCAGGGGCGAACCCGGGGCGCCGCTCAAGGCGCTGCTGGTGGACAGCTGGTACGACGCCTATCTCGGCGTCGTCGTGCTGGTGCGCGTCATCGACGGCGAGCTGAAGAAGGGCCAGAAGATCCGGATGATGGCGTCCAACGCCGTCTACCAGGTCGAGCGGGTGGGCGTGTTCACGCCCAAGCAGGTGGCGGTGGAGGATCTCGGCCCGGGCGAGGTCGGCTTCCTCACCGCGCAGATCAAGGAAGTCGCCGATACCCAGATCGGCGACACCATCACCGACGAGCGCAAGGGCACCGGGACGCCGCTGCCGGGCTTCAAGCCGGCGCAGCAGGTGGTGTTCTGCGGCCTCTTCCCCGTCGACGCCGCGCAGTTCGAGGACCTGCGCGCTGCGCTCGGCAGGCTTCACCTCAACGACGCGAGCTTCACTTTCGAGATGGAGACGAGCGCCGCGCTCGGCTTCGGCTTCCGCTGCGGCTTCCTCGGGCTGCTGCATCTGGAGATCATCCAGGAGCGGCTGGAGCGCGAGTTCAACCTCGATCTCATCGCCACCGCGCCGAGCGTGATCTACCGCGTCCACATGAATGACGGCACGATGAAGGAGCTGCACAATCCGGCCGACATGCCGGATGTGACGCGCATCGCCTTCATCGAGGAGCCGTGGATCAAGGCCACCATCATGGTGCCGGACGACTATCTGGGCGCGGTGCTCAAGCTGTGCGAGGACCGGCGCGGGCGGCAGGTGGAGCTCACCTATGCCGGCTCCCGCGCCATGGTGATCTACAAGCTGCCGCTCAACGAAGTGGTGTTCGATTTCTACGACCGGCTGAAATCGGTCTCCCGCGGCTATGCGAGCTTCGACTATCACCTGGAGGGCCATGAGGAGGGCGACCTCGTCAAGATGTCCATCCTGGTGAACGGCGATCCGGTCGACGCGCTGTCGATGATCGTCAACCGCGCGCGCGCGGAGTCGCGCGGACGGGCGATGTGCGAGAAGCTCAAGGAGCTGATCCCGCGCCATCTTTTCCAGATCCCGATCCAGGCGGCCATCGGCGGCAAGATCATCGCCCGCGAAACCATCTCGGCGCTCAGGAAGGACGTGACCGCCAAGTGCTACGGCGGCGACATCACCCGCAAGCGCAAGCTTCTCGACAAGCAGAAGGAGGGCAAGAAGAAGATGCGCCAGTTCGGCAAGGTCGACATCCCCCAGGAAGCCTTCATCGCCGCGCTGAAGATGGATCAGGACTGATGGGCGCTCAGCCGTTATTGCTGTAACCCGGCGCCTGGAAAGCCTGAAGACAGGTCTGCAGGTCGGGGTCGGTGGCGCCGTTCGCGATCACACGATGGTATTGATAGTACGGTGCGTTGACCATTTGATACGACCATTCAAGCCCTTCGAAGTGGGCGTAGCTGTCGTCGGTCATCAACGCCGACGTAAACGTCTTGAACTGATATGCAATGTCGCTGCGCCGGTAGTTCGTGTTGTTGATCGTCATCTGCTGCGCGATCTGCGGCGTGTCCTTCAGCAGAATGTCCGTGGGCCATTGCGAGACGAAATTTCCCGGCACCGGCGGTCCGGGCCAGTAAACTTCGAGCGCTTCCTCGTTCCATCCCATGAGGGTCTGCACGTAGGCGTTTAGATTGGCCGCCCGGGGCGGCATCGCGCGCAAATTGCCGGCGGCAACGGCGAGCCAGGACGCCTGATAGAAGGGCAGATAGGTGTTGGCGAGAACGTCGATGAACCAGCCCTCCAGGTTCGCCGTCGCAATCTTGATCGCGCTTTCCTGCTGCTGTTGATTGGTGAAAAACGCGTTTGGAACCACGACCTTGCCTTGCGCCAATATCCGGCAAAGCTGAATCTGCGACACCAGCCGGACGGTGTCCTTGTGCGGAAAAATGCTATAGGAAGGCGAAGCCAGCCACGAAAAGCGGGGCGTGTCGTCGACGCTCCCATAGGGAGCCAAGTCCACGCCGGGGTTGAGACTCGGCATAGGGCCTACCTTCGTTCGGAGTCTTTCGATCCAGACGTCTTGCAGCCGCCGTTTGTGAACAAATGGGCTGTCATCCGCGGCCACGCCAAGCTACTTTGACGCAATCATGACCGAACTCGATCTCATCAATCTCAGCCGCTCGATCACCGAAAACGAGGTGAGCTGGTTCGCGCAGGTGATCACCCTGAATTTCGCCATGGTGGTGGCGATCTACTATTTCCTGCACCGGGCGCAGCTGGCCATCAAGCTGTTTGCCTTCTTCGCCTACATGGTGGGCTCGCTGTTCTATTTCGCGATGATCCTGTTCGAATCCAACCTCAAATACGTCGTGACGGGCATGATCGCCGCCCTGCCCGCGCCTTCGAAGCTCGCGCAGGAATATGCGGGGCTGGCGCACAGCTGGCTGGGCACGCTGATCGCGGTGCTTTTCACGGGCTCGTTCTGGATCCTGTGGCTGGGGGTGCTGTACCTGCTCTTCTTCTGGCGCCGGGGCGAGGAGGCCTGAGCGTCGCTTTCGGCCAAGAAAGCGCCGCGAATCCTCCCTAGGATGGGCGCGGCGTTCGGGGACTTCCATCATGGCGGACGAAGGCGAAACCGCGGCGCGCGCGGGTTGGGTGCTTCCGGCGCGGCTGGCGCTTGGGCTGGCGCAAGGCGCGGCGCTCTACTTCCTCTATCACGCGCCGGAAGCCGGGAGCTGGCCCGCGACCGTGCCGTGGCTGTACGCGCCGCTCCTGACGGTCGCGCTCTACGTGCCGCTGATGGCGAGCCAGGCCATGGGCGCGATGCGGACGCGCACGCTCGCGGCCTGGTCGCTGGCGGCGACGGCGGCGCTTGCGTGGCTCGGCTTCTACGACCGCATGCGGGCCACGCCGCTGTCGGAGATGTTCTCCACCCAGCCTTTCCTGCCGGCGTTCTCGACGCTGTTCCTCGGCGCGGTGGGCATATTCGTCGCCCAGGCGCTGATCGCGGCCGGCGATGCCGCGCGCAGGCCGATCGCCCGCTACGACGCCTATTTCGACGCAGCCTGGAAGCAGGGCCTGCAGCTGGCGCTCGCCGCGGTGTTCGTGGGCGCGTTCTGGCTGGTGCTGTGGCTGGGCGCGGACCTGTTCGAGCTGATCAGGCTCGATTTCCTCCAGCAGCTGATCCGCCACGACTGGTTCTGGATTCCGGCGACCACGCTCGCCGCCGCCGCCGCCATCGAGCTCACCGATGTGCGCGCGCGCCTGGTTTCCGGCATCCGCGGCGTGGTCTTGACCTTGATGGGCTGGCTGCTCGCGGTGATGACCCTGTTGGCCGCGGGCTTCCTTGTCACCCTTGTCTTCACCGGGCTCGAGCCGCTCTGGGCGACCAGGCGCGCGGCGGCCGGATTGCTGTGGGCGAGCGCGGCACTGGTGATCCTGATCAATGCCGCCTACCAGAACGGCGAGCAGGAGCGGCCGTTCCTGCTGCGGCTGTCCGGCGCGATCGCCGCCTTCGCGCTGACGCCGCTGGCGCTCCTCGCCGCCTATGCGCTCTGGCTTCGCGTCGGGCAATATGGCTGGAGCGTCGCGCGGCTGGCCACGCTCTATTGCACCATCGTGGCGGCGGCCTATGCGGCCGGCTACGGGATCTCCGCCGCGCTCGGATTCGCCCGCCGAGGACGCGAGCCGCTGCTGGAGCGGACCAACATCCTGGTCTCGGTGCTCGTGCTGGCGATTCTGGGCTCGCTGTTCACCCGCTTCACCGATCCGGAAAAGCTCGCGGTGGACGACCAGGTGGGGCGGCTGCGCGACGGGCGCATCAGGGCCGACGATTTCGATTTCTATTATCTGGGCCGGGAAGGCGGCCGCTACGGCCTTCGGGCACTGGAGAAGCTGTCCAAAGCGCACGGCAC
Source organism: Rhizomicrobium sp. (assembly GCA_035499995.1). Lineage (GTDB taxonomy): Bacteria > Pseudomonadota > Alphaproteobacteria > Micropepsales > Micropepsaceae > Rhizomicrobium. The sequence continues at coordinate 217,236 of DATJXR010000017.1, forward strand.
GGGCGATGCAGCGATCATGACGCGCCAGCGGGCGCAGGCCGTGCTCGACCAGAACCGCGCGCCCGTGCCGCCCGGCCCCGCCGACCTGCACGTTTCGCTCGACGTTTACCCCAGGGGCAAAGCGCTGCCGGAGAGCTTCATCAGGAACGATTGGCGGGGGCTCACGCAGGGCATCGCCGCGCCCGCCTGCCTCACCATGGCGGGACAGGACAAATGCGCGGCCATCCTCGTCGATCTCGACGGCGACGGCATCGACGAGGTGATCGTCGCCAGCGGCGATGAAAGCTCCTGGTGGGGCACGATCATGAAGGCTGACGCGAAAGGACATTGGGCACCCGTCGCCACGCTCCCCGCCGAGCATTGCGCCGGCGACCTGACGGCGCTGGAGCAGGGAACGTTCGCCGTGGCGCCGCCGGTGACACCGTTCCAGGCGCTCCGGGTCGGGCACCACGCGATCCGGATGCAGGTGCCGGACCCCGACAAGATCGATTGTTCGCCCTGATGGCCTTGGCCCCGGGGCGATGCTAGAGGGACGCGGCAACCGCTCCCCGCTTGCCGTCCATGGGTCTCGTCGCGCTGATCGATTACGGCTCCGGCAATCTGCGTTCCGCAGAGAAGGCGCTGGCGCGCGCGGGGGCGGGCGAGATTTCCGTCACCAGCGATCCTTCCGTGGTGGCGGCGGCCGAGCGCATCGTGCTGCCCGGCGTGGGCGCCTTCGCGGATTGCATGACGGGCCTGGGCGCCATCCCCGGCATGGTGGCCGCGCTGGAAGAAGCGGTGCTTGCGAAGAAGACGCCGTTCCTCGGCATCTGCGTGGGCATGCAGCTGCTCGCCGGCGTGGGCCGCGAGTTCGGCGACCACAGGGGGCTCGGCTGGATCGCGGGCGAGGTGGTGCGGCTCAAGCCGTCCGATCCGGCGCTCAAGATCCCGCATATGGGCTGGAATTCGCTGTCGCTGAAACGCGCGCATCCGCTGCTTGACGCGATCGGCGACGGCGCGCATGCCTATTTCGTCCATTCCTACGAATTCGGCGCGGCCGATGCGTCCGACGTGCTCGCGACCGTCGACTACGGCGGCGCCGTCACCGCCATGATCGCGCGCGGCAATATCGCCGGCACGCAATTCCATCCCGAGAAGAGCCAGGCCGTGGGACTTCGGCTGCTCGCGAATTTTCTCGCGTGGCGGCCGTGATCCTGCTTCCCGCCATCGACCTCAAGGGCGGCCGCTGCGTCAGGCTGGAGCGCGGACAGATGGACGCCGCCACCGTCTTCCACGACGATCCCGCCGGGCAGGCCGCGATCTTCGAAGCGCAGGGATTCGAATGGCTGCATTGCGTGGACCTGGACGGCGCCTTCGCCGGCCGTTCCGTCAACGCGGACGCGATCGCGGCCATCCGTACACGGATCAAGCTGCCCGTCCAGCTCGGCGGCGGCATCCGCGACCGCGCCGGGATCGACGCCTGGCTCGCCGCCGGCATCGCCCGCGTGATCCTGGGGACCGCGGCGTTGCGCGACCCCGTGCTGGTGCGGGACGCCGCCCGCGCCTATCCCGGCCGCGTTGCGGTGGGGCTGGACGCGCGGGACGGCAAGGTCGCCGTCCAGGGCTGGGCCGAGACTTCCGGGATGACGGCGCTCGAGCTTGCCCGCCGCTTCGAGGACGCGGGCGTGGCCGCGATCGTCTTCACCGACATCGCCCGGGACGGGATGCTCCAGGGGGTCAACGTGGCGGCGACGGCGGCATTGGCGCGGGCGGTCCGGATCCCGGTCATCGCGTCGGGCGGCGTGGCCGGGATCGAGGACATCGCGAATCTGAAGGCGGCGCGCGAGCCCAACATCTTGGGGCTCGTGATCGGGCGGGCATTGTACGACGGCCGGATCGATCCGGGCGCGGCGCTCAGCCTGGCACGGGCGAGTTAACCGCCTGACCGGACACTGTGAATATCCTGTGGATGGAAAACCTTGTCAGGCTTTGTTCAAGCGCCGGATGAGATCGTCGAGCTGCTCGAGCGAGCGGTAGGCTATGCGCAGTTCGCCCCCTTTCTCACCCTTATGCAGGATCTGAACTTTCAGACCCAGCCGGTTGGAAACGCTTTCCTCCAGCGCCCTGGTGTCGGCATCTTTCCGGGCAGGCGCCGGGCTACCCCCAGATTTTGATTTCGAACGCTGTTCGGCCTCGCGCACATTGAGGGCGCCGCGGATGATTTCCCTGGCGCGCGCCTCCGGGTCCTCGACCCCGATCAGCGTTCGCGCGTGGCCCGCGGTGAGCTGGCCGTCGCGGATCATGGCCTTCACGCTTTCGGGCAGCTTGAGCAGCCGCAGCGTGTTGGCGACGTGAGAGCGGCTCTTGCCCACCTCCTGCGCCACCCGTTCCTGGGTGAAGCCGAAGCGGTCCATCAGCTCGTGATAGGCGCCGGCCTCTTCGACGGCGTTGAGATCCTCGCGCTGGACGTTCTCGATGATGGCGAGCTCCAGCGACTCGCCGTCGCTCAGCGCGCGCACCACCACCGGCACATCGTGCAGCTTGGCGAGCTGGGCGGCGCGCCAGCGGCGCTCGCCGGCCACGATCTCGAAGGCATTGGCCTCGCCCGTCACGGGCCGCACCAGGATCGGCTGCAGGATGCCCTTCTCGCGGATCGAGCCGGCCAGATCGGCCAGCTCTTCCTGGCTGAAGGTCTTGCGCGGCTGGAAGCGGTTGGGCCTGAGGAAGGCGGTGGGCACCGTGCGCGGCGCGCGGCCGGGCTCGGCTTTGGGCGCCGCCTGCACCTCGTCCCCGATCAGGGCGGACAGGCCCCTGCCCAGCCCATGGCGTCTGGCTTCCTCGGCCATCAGGCGGCCATCCTGGCGCGCTCGCGCTGGATCAGCTCGCCGGCGAGCTTGATGTAGGCCTGGCTGCCGGGGCAGCGCAGGTCGTAGACCAGCGCCGGAAGCCCATGGCTCGGGGCCTCGGAAATCCGCACGTTGCGCGGGATGATGGTGCGGTAGACCTTGTCTCCCAGGTGCTCGCGCACATCCGCGGCCACCTGGTCGGAGAGGTTGTTGCGCTTGTCGAACATGGTCAGCACCACGCCCTGAAGCTCGAGATCCGGGTTGAGATTGGCGCGCACCCGCTCGATGGTGCTGAGAAGCTGGGTGAGGCCCTCCAGCGCGAAGAACTCGCATTGCAGGGGCACCACCACGGCATCGGCCGCGCACATGGCGTTGACGGTCAGGAGCGTCAGCGAGGGCGGACAATCGATCAGGATGTAGGAAAACGGCTGGGCGGGATCGGCGCCGAAGGTGGCGATGGCATCCTTGAGCCGGTAATTCCGCCGGGGCACGTCGATGAGCTCCAGCTCCGCGCCGGAAAGATCGACCGTCGAGGGCACCAGCGAAAGCCCGGGGATGCGGGTCGGCATGACCGCATCCGCCACCCCCGCCTCGCCCATCAGCACGTGGTAGGACGTGACCTTGCGCTCCGGCCGGTGGATGCCCAGCCCGGTCGAGGCATTGCCCTGCGGGTCCATGTCCATGACCAGCGTCGGCTGGCCGACGGCGGCCAGCGCCGTGCCCAGATTGATGGCCGTCGTGGTCTTGCCGACGCCGCCCTTCTGGTTGGCGACGACCAGCACCCGGGGGCGCTTAGCCTGTCCTTGAGCCTGCATGCCTCAACTCCCGGATCTCGAGGATCGTCCCTGAAGGATCCGTGCGGCTGGGATGTTTAACCACCTGCATTTTCCAAGATTTACGGGCCTCGGTCAATTCGACCTCTACAGATTGACCCTTGAGAAGGAGGTTTACGGTCGCCGGACCCTGAAATCGCTGTGCATAGCTCAGGAGCACCGCCAGCGGGGCACAGGCGCGGGCGGTGACGGCGTCGAAGGCTTCAAGCGGGAGCGATTCCAGCCGGCCCGTTCGGACCTCCACGTGTTCGGAGATTCGCGCGGCCGCGCCTTTCAGGAAATTCGCCTTTTTGGCTGTGGAATCGACCAGCACGACCTTGAGTTCGGGCCGCAGGACGGCCAGCACCAGGCCCGGGAAACCGGCGCCGCTGCCGAGATCGATCAGCGTCCGCGCGCCGGCCGGGATCAGGGGCGCGAGCTGCGCGGAGTCCCAGACATGCCGGCGCCAGACGTCGTCCAGCGATCGCGCGGAGACGAGATTGTGCCGCGCGTTCCAATCCGTGAGCAGTCCGACATGGCTCTTCAGGCGCGCGAGCGTTTCACGTGAAACCCCGGCCGCCCTCGCGAAGTCCTCGGGCCCGAACGTGCCCGGGCCGGGCTCAGGCCGCGCGGCGGACATGCGCGAGCACCAGGGTCAGGGCGGCGGGCGTGATTCCATCGATCCGGGCCGCCTGCCCCAGGGTGGCGGGCCGGATCCGGCTGAGCTTCGTCCGGCATTCGGTCGAAAGCCCGTGGACCCGCGAATAGTCCAGGTCGGGCGGCAGGCGCAGCGCCTCGTCTTTGCGGAAAGCCAGGATGTCGGCCTCCTGCCGATCGAGATAGCCGGCATAGTGGGAATCGATCTCGAGCTGCTCCACGATCGTGCGGTCAAGGGCGGAGAGTTCGGGCCAGATTCGCGTGAGGGCGGAAAGATCCACATCCGGCAGGCTCAGGAGCTGGCCGGCGTCGCGCCGGGCACCGTCGAGGCGGACGCTGAGGCCGTGCGCCCGCGCCGCGTTGGGCGTGAGGGTGAGGGCGCGCATCCGCGCTTTCGCCGCGTTCAGCTTGGCCATCTTGGCGGCAAAAGCGCTGGCGCGGGCGGGGCCGACGCACCCTGCCCGCTCGCCAACGGGGGTCAGCCGCTGGTCGGCATTGTCCGCCCTGAGCGTAAGCCGGTATTCGGCGCGCGACGTGAACATGCGATACGGCTCGCTCACGCCCCTGGTGACCAGGTCGTCGATCAGCACGCCGATATAGGCGCTCGCGCGGTCGAGGATCAGCGGATCGCGCGCGCCTGCAGCCCGCGCGGCGTTGAGCCCGGCCATCAGCCCTTGCGCGGCGGCCTCTTCATAGCCGGTGGTGCCGTTGATCTGGCCGGCCAGGTAGAGGCCCCCTGCCCGCTTGGTTTCCAAAGACGGCTGGAGCTCGCGGGGGTCCACATAATCGTATTCGATGGCGTAGCCCGGCCGGATCATCCGCGCCTGCTCGAGGCCGGGGATGGTCTTGAGCAACCCGGCCTGGACGTCCTCGGGCAGCGAGGTCGAGATGCCGTTGGGATAGACCGTCGTATCGTCAAGCCCTTCGGGCTCCAGGAAAATCTGGTGGGTGTCGCGCTGGCCGAAGCGCACCACCTTGTCCTCGATCGAAGGGCAATAGCGCGGGCCGGCGCTTTCGATCTGGCCGGAATACATGGGCGCACGGGCAAGGTTGGCGCGGATGATCGCATGGCTCTCCGCCGTCGTCCGGGTGATGTGGCAGGCGACCTGGGGCGTCGAAATGCGATCCGTCAGGAACGAGAACGGCGTCGGCGGGTCGTCGCCGTGCTGGACCTCCAGCCCGGTCCAACGGATCGTGCGGCCGTCCAGCCGGGGAGGCGTACCCGTCTTGAGGCGGCCCATCGCCAGGCCCAGGCCATAGAGCCTCTTCGACAGGCCGATCGACGGCTCTTCGCCCACCCGGCCCGCCGGAATCTTGCGTTCTCCGATGTGGATCAGGCCCCGGAGGAAAGTGCCCGTGGTCAGCACGACCGCGCGACAGATAATTGTTCGCCCGTTTTCGAGAATCACGCCGGTCACGCGGCCGTCCGCGATCTCCAGGTCTTCCGCGGCGGCTTCCAGGATTTCCAGATTGAGCGTCCCAGCGAGGGCGGCCTGCATGGCCTGGCGGTAGAGCTTGCGGTCCGCCTGGGCGCGGGGGCCACGGACCGCAGGGCCCTTGCTCCGATTCAGAAGCCGGAACTGGATCCCGGCCGCGTCCGCGACCCGACCCAGCAGCCCGTCCAGCGCATCGATCTCCCTCACCAGATGTCCCTTGCCCAGGCCGCCAATGGCGGGGTTGCACGACATCTCGCCGATGGTGGCGCGCTTGTGGGTCAGCAGAAGCGTGCGGGCACCGAAGCGCGCGGCCGCCGCCGCAGCCTCGCAGCCGGCATGCCCCCCTCCGATGACGATGACGTCGTAGCCAGACATGCGCGGTGCCTTAGGCGAGGGCCGGGGGAGGGGCAAGATGTTTCATGTGAAACAGGGGCTATTTCCCGATGCAGAAGTCGCGGAACACGACATCCAGGAGCTCCTCGATATCGACCCGCCCCGTGATCCGCCCGAGCCCCCGCAGAGCCATGCGCAACTCTTCCGCGACCAGTTCGGGCTCCCGGACCTTGAGCGCCAGCGCCAGATGGGTTGCGACCGCGGCCAGCGCATGGCGATGGCGCTCGCGGGTGAGTGACGGGAAAATGCCTTGTGTATCAAGCTTTTGTGCTACGATCTTCGACAGGGATTCGAGGAGCCGGTCGAGCCCCGCGCCCGTCTTGGCGGAGACGCGAAGACCATCATGGGGGACCGGCCAGGCGAGGTCGGATTTGTTCCAGACGATGAGGTCGGGCACCACATCCGACGGCAAAGGGGCCGGGAGAGAAACCGTGCCGTCCGCGACCAGCACGGCGACATCGGCGCTGCGCGCGCGTTCGAGCGCCCGGCGCACGCCTTCCGCTTCGATCGCGTCCGTTCCGGTTCGAAGGCCCGCCGTGTCGGAGACGATGACGGCGTAGCCGCCAAGATCCAGACGGACCTCGATCACGTCCCGGGTGGTGCCGGGCGTTGGCGACACGATGGCGACATCGCGGCGGGCCAGCGCGTTCAGGAGCGAGCTCTTACCGGCGTTCACTTCTCCGAACAGTGTTAAGTGAACGCCGCTCCGGACGATTTCCCCCTTATGAGCGTCCTTCAGAACACTTTGAATTTCTTGAAGAATATCCCTCAGCTTCGCCTCGGATGCCACCCCAAGCCCGTCGGGAAGCTCCTCGTCCGCGAAATCGATCCCGGCCTCGATCCAGGCCGCGGCGGCGACGAGCCTTGCCCGCCAGTCCTCGCACATCCGGGCGAGAGCGCCTTCGTATTGGCGCAAGGCCTGCCGGCGCTGGGATTCGGTCTCGGCATCGATCAGATCGGCAATGGCTTCGGCGCGGGTGAGATCGAGCTTGCCGTTCTCGACGGCGCGGCGGGTGAACTCGCCCGGCTCGGCGGGCCGCAAGCCCGGCCGGTCGGCGAGGGCGGCGAACAGCGCGTCCAGGATCGCGCGGCCTCCGTGGAGATGGAATTCCGCCACGTCTTCGCCGGTGAAGCTCGCCGGTGCTGCGAACCAGAGCACGAGCGCGTCGTCGATGGCCGCGCCCGTCCGATCCATGAGCCGCGCGGGCCTGGCGCGGCGGGGCGGGGGCAGGGGCTTGCCGGTCAGCGCTTCCAGCACCGTCCCGGCCGCCGGTCCCGACAGCCGAACGACGGCCACGCCCGCCCGGCCGGGCGCGGAAGACAGGGCATAGATCGTATCGCGCAAGCGTTCAGGACTTGGCTTTTGGCGGCCTGGGCCGGGCGGCCTCCGCCCAGAAGCGCTGAAACTGCTCCAGCCCCTCCCCGCCGAACCATGCCTTCATCATCTGGGCCGGATCGGCGGCCTCCAGCGCCGCCTTCATGCGCCGCTCCAGCTCCGCGCCCATGCGTTCCTGCAGCCCGGTGAGATCGGGCAAGCCCATCAGCCGGCGCGCCTCCTCCGGCGTCATGTCGAGCTCGATATTCACCTTCATGCGAGACTTCCGATTGCAGGCGCCACGCGCTAAGGGAAACTAGAACCGGAGCCCTTCCAACACAAATCGCGCACCCAGGACACCATGAGCCGCAATCTGCTCGACCGCGAAACCAGCCCCTATCTGCTCCTGCACAAGGACAATCCCGTCCACTGGCGCCCCTGGGGGCCGCAAGCCTTCGAGGAGGCGCGCGCGCAGAACAAGCCCATCCTGCTCTCGGTTGGCTACACCGCCTGCCACTGGTGCCATGTGATGAACCAGGAGAGCTTCCAGGATCCGGACACCGCCGCGCTGATGAACGACCTGTTCGTCAACGTGAAGGTGGACCGCGAGGAGCGGCCGGACCTCGACCAGCTCTACCAGACCGCCGCCGCCCATATGGGCCATTCCGGCGGCTGGCCGCTCACCATGTTCCTCACGCCGTCGGGCGAGCCGTTCCTCGCCGGCGGCTACCTGCCCAGGGAAGAGCGCGGCGAGCTGCCGGCCTTCAGGCGCGCGCTGCAGACCAGCGCCGAGCTTTACCGCGACAAGCCCGAGCAGGTCGCGAACATGAACCAGCAGGTGCTGCAGTCGCTGAACGGGGTGTGGAACCGCAACATGCGGGCCGCCCAGGGCCTGCCGTCGGACACGCTCGACCACGCCGCCATCCGCGTCGGCCAGCGCTTCGACATCTTCTACGGCGGCGTCACGGGCCTGCTCAAATTCCCCAGCTTCCAGCTCACCGAGCTGTTGTGGCGCGGCTATCTGCGCACGGCGTCGGCGCCGCTGCAGTATCTCACCCAGATCACGCTCGACGGCATGTGCCTCGGCGGCATCTACGACCACGTCGGCGGCGGCATCTCGCGCTACTCGGTCGACGAGCGCTGGCTGGTGCCGCATTTCGAGAAGATGCTCTACGACAACGCCCAGTTCATCGACATCCTCACCATCGTCTGGCAGGGCAACCGCAACCGCCACTATGCCGAGCGCGTGGAGGAGACGATCGACTGGCTGTTCCGCGAGATGCGCGCGGGCGACGCCTTCGCCTCGAGCCTCGACGCCGAATCCGAAGGGCAGGAGGGCCTCTACTACACCTGGACGGAAGCGGAAGTGGACGCGGCGCTGGCGGGCACCTTCACGCAGAAGTTCAAGGAAGCCTACCACGTCACCCGCGACGGCAATTTCAACGGCCGCAACATCCTCAACCGGCTCGGCCTTCCGCCCTATCCGCAATCGGACGCCGACGAGGCGCTCTTCAGGAAGCAGCGCGCGCTCCTGCTCGAGGCGCGGATGAAGCGCGTCCCGCCGATGCGCGACGACAAGGTGCTGGCGGATTGCAACGGCCTCATCATCGCCGCGCTCGCCAATGCCGGGCAGGCCTTCCGCAGGAAGGACTGGACGGAAGCCGCGGTCAGGTGCTTCGACTTCGTCGTCCGGAACATGAGCGAGGGCGACCGGCTGTGGCATTCCTGGCGCAACGGCGCGCGCGGCCATATGGGCTTCGCCGACGACTACGCGCACATGGCGCGCGCGGCGCTGGCGCTGTGGGAGGCGACCAGCGGCGAGAAGTACCTGCAGCATGCCGCGCAGTGGTCGAACCTGCTCAACATGATGTTCTGGGACAACGTCAATGGCGGCCTGTTCTACACCGCCGCCGACGACGAGCCCCTGATGCTGCGTTCGCGCAGCGCCATCGACAACAACCTGCCCAGCGCCAACGGCGTCATGGTGGCGGTGATGGCCCGGCTCTATCTCATCACGGGAGACCAGGGCTGGCGCGACCGCTCCAACGCGCTGGTGCAGGCCTTCTCCAGCGAGATCGGCCGCAACTACATGGCCATCGGCGCCTTCATCAACGGCCTGGAAGTGGTGATGCATTCGCTGCAGATCGTGATCATCGGCCCGCGCGACCACACCGGCACCCATGAGCTCGTCAACGCCGTGCTCGGCCGCAGCCTGCCGACCAAGACGCTGCTGGTGATGGAGCCGGGGCAGAACCTGTCGCAGCTGCATCCGGCCTTCGGCAAGACGATGCAGAACGGCCAGCCCACGGCCTATATCTGCCAGCACATGACCTGCGGCGCGCCGATCACCAACCCGGTGACGCTGTCGCAGAAGCTGCAGCTGCCCAAGATCGTGCAGACCATCCCGCCGCCGAAGGGAAACGCCTGAGGACCCAGCCATGACCGGCACGGACGTCGAGATCCAGACCACTGACGGCATCATGGGCGGCTATCTCGCCGCGCCCAGCGCCGCGCGCGGGCCGGGCCTGGTCGTCATCCAGGAGATTTTCGGCGTCAACAGGGTGATGCGCGACCTGGCGGACGGCTTCGCCGCGCGCGGCTATGTGGCGCTGGTGCCCGATCTCTTCTGGCGCATCGAGCCGGGCGTGCAGCTGAGCGACAAGTCCAGGCCCGAATGGGACAAGGCGTTCGCGCTGATGAACGCCTTCGATCCCGACAAGGGCGCGGGCGACATCCAGGCGGCGATCGATCATCTGCGCAAATCCGACCGGTGCAGCGGCAAGGTGGGCGTGGTCGGCTATTGCCTGGGCGGGCTGCTCGCCTATCTCGCCGCCACGCGCACCGATGCGGACGCCGCGGTGGGCTATTACGGCGTCAACATCCAGACAAGGCTCGGCGAAGCGAAGAACATCAGCAAACCCCTGACGCTGCACATCGCGGGCAAGGACCAGTTCGTGCCGCCGCCGGCGCGGACCGCGATCGTGGACGGGCTCAAATCCAACCCGCTCGTCACCATCCACGTCTATCCGGAGATGGACCACGCCTTCGCGCGCGCGGGCGGCGAGCATTTCGACCGCGCCAATGCCGAGCTCGCCAACGGCCGCACCGCCACCTTCTTCCGGCAGCATCTGAGCTGACCATGCGGCTCCGCCGGCATCTCGCCGCGGCCGAGGATGCGCCGCAATCCCCGCCGGACGCGGAATTCGAAGGCGAACACGCGCCCGCGGAATCCTTTGCGGCGGGCGCGGCCGTGTTCCAGATCGTGCGCACCCTGCTCAAATGGGTGGAGCGCTACGAGCGCCAGCTCTCGGGCGCGGGCATGGTGGGTGGCTTTGCCTTCGACAACTGGAATTTCCGCCGCATCGACATGCCCAACACCCAGGCCGTGTTCGCCGGCTATCTGTCGCTGGCGGCGATCTCGATCCTGCTGCTTCACGCCATGGCCGAGCGCGAGGCCCATGGCCGGCGCATGCCGCGCTGGCACGCGTTCCTGCCGATGGTGGCGCAGTTCGCGCTGGGCGCGTTGTGGAGCGCCTTCCTCGTCTTCTATTCGCGCGGCGCGGTGCTCGGCGCGTCCTGGCCGTTCATGCTGGTGCTGCTCGCCATCTTCGTCGCCAACGAGGTGTTCAAGAAATACCATTCGCGGCTGATCTTCACGGCGGTGCTGTTCTTCTTCGCGCTGTTCTCCTACGCCATCGTCACCACGCCCATCCTTACCCACGCGGTCGGCACCTTCACCTTCATGCTGAGCGGGGCGATCGCGCTTTTCGTGTTCGCGATGTTCCTGAGGCTGGTGCGCCGGCTGGGACCCGCGCAATGGCAGGGCGCGCGCTGGTGGGTGGCGGCGGGATCGCTCGCGGTCTATCTCACGCTCAACGCGTTCTACTTCGCCAACATCCTGCCGCCCGTGCCGCTGGCGCTGGCCGATGGCGGCGTCTACCGCCATGTGGCGCGCCACGGCGGAGTCTACCAGGCGGCGGAAGAGCCGCAGACCTGGCTCACCCTGTTCGGCGTGCCGCCGACGCTGCACGTCCCGCCCGGCGGCGCGCTCTATGCCTACAGCGCGGTGTTCGCGCCGATCCGCATGTCGGTCAACGTGGTGCATCGCTGGGAGCGCTACGATCCGGCGGCGAAGCGCTGGCGCACCGTGTCGCGGGTGTTCTTCGCCATCAATGGCGGGCGCGACGGCGGCTACCGCACCTATTCGCTCCTGCGCGACGTGTCGCCCGGCGACTGGCGCGTGGATATCGACACCGCCGACGGCCACATCATCGGCCGCCTGCGCTTCGCCGTCGTGCCGGGCAAGTCCGCGCTTGCCGACGAGGCGCGCACGCTCAAGTGAGGACCATCCGGATTCGCGCGTGGCGGCCATGTCCGCCGCCATATTGCCAAGCGCGGAAAATCCCAAATAGTGCGGGCGGCCCACACGGACGTCGCGCCATGCCCAAATCCGTCGACCGCGCCGCCATCGCGGCGAATTACGCCTCGATCCGTCCCCATATCCGGCGCACGCCGGTGCTGGCGTGGGACGAGGGGGTGACGCTCAAGCTCGAGCAGACGCAGCACTCGGGCTCCTTCAAGGTGCGGGGCGCCTTCACCAACCTTCTGGCGCGGAAGATCCCCGCGGCGGGCGTCGCCGCGGCCTCCGGCGGCAATCATGGCGCCGCGGTCGCCTATGCCGCCATGAAGCTCGGCGTCCGGGCGAAGATTTTCGTGCCGGAGATCTCCTCGCCCGCCAAGATCGCGCGCATCCGCGACTACGGCGCGGCGCTTGCGGTCGGCGGCGCGGCCTATGCCGAGGCGCTGGCGGCCTGCGAGGCCTACATCGCCGGGACCGGCGCGCTGCCGCTGCACGCCTTCGACCAGGCCGAGACCATGATCGGGCAGGGCAGCGTGGCGCTGGAGCTCGAGGAGCAGGTCGAAGGCCTGGACACGATACTCGCCGCGGTCGGCGGCGGCGGGCTGATCGGGGGGATCGCCGCCTGGTGCGCCGGCGGCATCAAGGTGGTGGGCGTGGAGCCGCAAGCCTCGCCCACGCTGGAGCACGCGCTCAAGGCCGGCCGGCCCGTCGAGGCCCCGGTGGGCGGCATCGCCGCGGATTCGCTCGCGCCCCGGCAGGTGGGGGCGCTGGTGTTCCCCATCGCCCGGGAATTCGTCGACCGCGTGGTGCTGGTCGGCGACGACGACATCCGCGCCGCGCAAAAAGCGCTTTGGAGCGGCGCCCGCCAGGTGGCGGAGCCGGGCGGCGCCACGGCCTTCGCCGCGCTGAATTCCGGCCGCTACAAGCCCGCCAGGGGCGAGCGCGTCGGCATCGTCGTGAGCGGCGCCAACACCACCGCCGTCGATTTCGACAGATAGGGGAATTGCGCGATGCTCGAAGCTGTCACGCTGGAGGGCCGCCACGTCAGGCTCGTGCCGCTCGCGCGCGGCCATCTGGACGATCTGTGCGAATTCGCCTTCGAGCCCGCGCTGTGGCGCTGGATTCCCAGCCAGATCGCCGATCGCCGCGAACTGGCCGCCTATATCGACGCGGCGCTTGAGGAGCGGGACAAAGGCCAGTCGCTCCCTTTCGCGGTGATCGAACGCGCCGGCGGCAAAGCCATCGGCTCGACGCGCTACGGCAATATCAGCCTTGCCAACAGGCGCGTGGAGATCGGCTGGACCTGGTACGCGCCGGCGCACCAGCGCACGCCCGTCAATACCGAATGCAAGCTCCTGCTGCTCACCCACGCGTTCGAAAAGCTCGGCATGATCCGCGTGGAGCTGAAGACGGACGCCCTGAACGACAAGTCCCGCGCCGCGATCCTTCGCATCGGCGCCACCCAGGAAGGCATCTTCCGCCGCCATCTCATCTGCCAGTCGGGCCGGGTGCGCGACACGGTCTATTTCTCTATCCTCGACGGCGAATGGCCCGAGAAGAAGCGGGCGCTGCAAGCCAGACTGGAACCCCGCCCATGAAAGCCATCCGCTTCGAAACGACCGGCGGCCCGGACGTCCTCAAATGGGAGGATATCGAGCTCCCGCCGCCGGGCCCCGGGCAGGCGCGCGTGCGCCACACCGCGATCGGCGTGAACTTCATCGACACCTATCACCGCAGCGGACTCTACAAACTGCCACTGCCGTCCGGCCTGGGCAGCGAGGCCGCGGGCGTGGTCGAGGCGGTGGGCGAGAGCGTGACGGCGGTGAAGCCCGGCGAGCGCGTCGCCTATGCCGGCACGCTGGGCGCCTATGCGCAGGCCAACAACGTCCCGGCCGACAGACTGGTGAAACTGCCCCAGGGCGTCAGCGACGAGGTCGCCGCGGCGGCGCTCCTCAAGGGCATGACGGTGCAATATCTCCTGAAGCGCACCTATCCGGTGAGGGCGGGGCAGACCATCCTCTGGCATGCCGCGGCGGGCGGCGTCGGCCTCATCGCCGGGCAATGGGCGCGCCATCTCGGCGTCACCGTCATCGGCACCGTGGGCAGCGACGAAAAGACCGCGCTCGCCCGGCAGAACGGCGCGAGCCATGTGCTCAACACCCGGACGCAGGACTGGGTGAAGGAGGTCCGCGCCCTGACCGCGGGCGAGGGCGTGCCGGTGGTCTACGATTCCATCGGCAAGGAGACCTGGGCCGGCTCGCTCGATTGCCTGTCGGTGCGCGGCCTGATGGTGAGCTTCGGCAATGCCTCGGGCCCGGTGCCGGCCTTCGAGCCCGCGCTGCTCTCGGCCAAGGGCTCGCTCTACCTCACGCGGCCGACGCTGCTGCATTACACGCGCACCGCGCGGGAGCTCCAGGAGACGGCGGACGATCTCTTCGCCGTCATCGCCAGCGGCGCGGTGAGGATCCACGTCAACCAGCGCTTCGCGCTCAAGGACGCGGCGAAGGCGCATGAAGCGCTGCACAGCCGTCAGACGACGGGGGCGACCATCCTGCTGCCCTGAGGCGCCCATTGCGTCCCGCGCCAGGCATAGGCCAGCGCCGCCGCGACCGCGACGCTGGCCGCCGCGAAGGCCAGTCCGCCCGGCTGCTTCTCGCCGGGCAATGCGGGCAGCAGCGCGAAGAAGATCGCCGGCGTCGCATTGACCATCCAGTGCCCGAGGATCGACGGCAGCACCGAGCCCCGGGCGCGGGCCACGATCAGCGACAGCACCACCGACCACGCCGTCGTCCAGGCGAGGTGGCCGAGCGCGGAGGCGGCATGGGCGAAGACGCTGTCGTAGAAGATCGGCACATGCCATAGCGCCCAGATCGGGCCGATGAGGAGGCCGGAAAGGGCGGGCGTCCAGCGGCGGCAGAACGCGCCCAGCAGATAGCCGCGCCAGCCGAACTCCTCGGCGAGCGGTCCGGTGAAGAAATTGAGCAGCGTGACGGGCACCAGAACCTTCGCCCAAGCGGGCACGCCGCCCGCCGCCAGATCGCCCGGATGCGGCAGGAAGGTGAGGAGCCCGGCGATCAGCGGCAGCAGGAGCGCGGCGAACCAGAGCCAGGCCGCGAAACGCAGCGTCAAGACGCGCGCCGTGAAGCGCCGCAATCCGCTCCACCCGTCCTCGGCCAGGGCCGCCAGGAATCCGGCGATGCTCGGCGCGGCGGTGAACCAGTAGGTCGAGAACGAGTCGAACATCTGGTCCAGCGACATAGTCTGGCGCAGATGGATCCATTCCGCCCAGGGCAGGCCGAAGGCGACCAGGACGTAGACCGCCAGGCCGAGGCGCGGTCGCGCCGGAGCGGGTTGGGTCGCCACGGGACGGCCGCTATTCCGCTGCTTGGTGGACCGGCGCGGTGCCGTCGCTGCGCAGATAGATCGAGCGCTTGGGCCGGGCCATGACGCGCTGGACCATGGGCTCGAAGGCTACGAGCGGCATGGTGTCGTAGCTGGGATCGAAGGCGTTCTGGTCATGGCGGGCGCAGAACATCGCCGTCCTCTCGAAACAGGGATGGCCGCGATACTGCTCGCGCATGTTCCGGTCGAGGCCCAGATAGTGGAAGAAATAGTAGCCCTGGAAGATGCCGTGGTGATGCAGCATCCACCAGTTCTCCTCCGACACGAAGGGCCGCAGGACGGTGGCGCCGAGCTCGGCGTGGTTGGAGGAGGCGAGGATGTCGCCCATGTCGTGCAGGAGCGCGCAGACGACATATTCCTCGTCCATGCCGTCCCTGTGGGCCAGCGTGGCGGATTGCAGCGAATGCTCCAGCCGGTCCACCGCGAAGCCGCCGCAATCGCCCGCGAGCATCTTCAGATGGGCGAGCACGCGGTTGGGCAGGTCGCGGTTGAAGGGCATGCTGGCGGCGGCGATCTTCATCCAGTCTTCCTGGGTGCCGTCCACCATGGCGTGGAACTGGGCGCGGTCGCTGGGGTGCTCGGTCATGGGCGTGGTTCCGATGGCGGTCGGCGGAGTGTCCGCCCCGCTGGGCCGGCGGTCAACCGGAACTTAATTGCCGACGAGATCGCGCACCGCGCAGCGCCGGTAGACCGCGTCCCATTCCGGAATGGTCAACAGCGCCGCATCCTCGCCCGCCACCAGCGAAATCTTCTCCGGCGTCCCCCGCGTCCTCTGCGGCCCCTTGAGCGGGGTGACGGTCAGGCGCACCACGTTGGGCAGCTCCTCCGCCGCGTCGATGGACCAGGTGGAGGTGTCCGCGACGCGGGGCGGCTTGTCCCCCGCCGCCGGCAGCAGCGTGCCGCGGGTGAGCGCGAATTCCTCCGGGCCCACCAGATCGATGCTGATGTAGCGATAGCCGCGCGCCCGGCAGCCGTCCTTCTCCGACGCATCGATGAAGGTGGGATGGTCGGGCGGCATGGTGACGGAGAAGAAGCGGATCGCGTCCTGCGCGATCTTGAGCGCGCTGCGGTCCGCGGCCGGGCGGCAGCGGCGGAAGCTGGTCCCCGCGAGCCCCGCGAGAGAGGCGGGCGGGTTTTCGGAGACCAGCACGCCGCCCGCGCCGCGCCGGAAGCTCCAGCTCGTGCGGTCCTGGAAGGAGAGGGTGAGCGCATCCCTGTCGCCGTCCGTCGCCGGCACGGTCAGCATCAGCCGCGCGGCGCCGGGCACGTTGAGGAAGATCTGCCCGCCGGTGACGGCGAACTCCAGCGTAAACGAAGCGGCGCCCTTGTCCGCGCAATCGCCGGCGCGCCACTCGCCCGCGAGCGCGGCCTTGTCGCGGCCGGACAGCGGCGCCGCGGATGCCGCGAGCGGGGCGAGGCAGAAAAGCGCGACGAGGAGCTTCCACATGGCCGGAGCCTAGCATGGCTTGCTTGCGCCGGGCGCGGGCACGGCCCACTTTTGCCCGGGAGGCGAATCGGGAGCCCGTCATGGCGAAATCGCAACCCGCGGAGCGCGCGCTGGAGGGCCTTCTGTTCGCCAGCCGCTGGCTGATGGCGCCGTTCTATCTGGGGCTGGTGGTGGCGCTGCTGGCGCTGCTCTTCGTCTTCGCGCACGAGCTGATCGAAATGCTGCCGGGCCTCGCCTCCCTGGAGGAGACGGACGTCATCCTGTGGCTGCTCAAGCTGATCGACCTGTCGCTGGTGGGCAACCTCATCCTCACGGTGATGCTGGCGGGCTACGAGAATTTCGTCTCCAGGATGGACCATCGCGAGCATCCCGACTGGCCGCACTGGATCGGCAAGGTCGATTTCGGCGGCATGAAGTTGAAGCTCATCGCCTCCATCGCCGCGATCTCCGCCATCCATCTGCTCGGCATCTTCATGGCGCCGGATTCCATGGACGGCGCCAAGCTCGGCTGGCTCATCGCCATCCAGCTCGCCATCGTGGCCTCGGGCCTCGCGCTGGCAGGCATGGACTACATCGAAGAACGCGGCCGCGCGCTCCACGACAAGTCCTGAACGAACGCCGGAATAAGGCGGTTTGACGACACGGCCCGCCCAATGGAGCGGGCGCTTGCAAAATAGTGTGAAAGGTCCATCCTGCGCGAATACAGTATTCGCGTTTGACCAGCATTTATTTCATGGAGATGTTCATGAGCGCAGACGCCAAATGGGTGCAGAAGAATCTCGGCTTCGATCCGCTGTCCACGCCGCCGCCGGTGAAGGCTTTCGCCTTTGCCCGCGCCGCTCGGACCAAAGCGCCGGAGGATTTCCAGCGCGAGATCATCGATTTCGATTCCGAAGCGCCTTCGGGCAAGGAATTCCTCGCCTTCAGCACCGCCACCGGCCTGTCGCGCTATGTCGATGTGCCCTGGCCGAAGGGCCTCGCCCCGGTGACGGCCAAGGCGCCCGGCGGCACGGGCAAGGGTCCGCTGCCGAAGGCCGACGTGCTGGTGGTGACCTGGACGGTGGATGAAGGCCACGCGCTCAGCCGCGTGCTTACGCCCGGCAAGGACTCTCACAACGACTACATCTCCTACACCCACAATTTCAGCACGCTGTCGGGGAAATTCCGCAAAGACGCGCCCGCGCTGGAGGCCAAGCGTCTGGGCGCCTATTGGACGACGTCGATCGGCGGCAAATCCGTCGTGGTGTTCAAGTCCGACTCGCATCTGTCGCAGGACGGGCCCGAAATCCCCAACATCGACGTCTGGCGCCAGATCATCGAGGAGGTGCGCCCCAAGCTCGTGATCACCACCGGCACCGCCGGCGGCATCGGCACGCAATGCGAAGTGGGCGACGTGGTGGTGGCGCCGGTGGTGCGCTTCGACTGCATTTCCAAGTTTAAGAAGCAGGCCTTCGCCAAAGCGAGCTATACCAGCGCGAAAGCGGACACGAAATACTTCAAGACCGCGCTCAAGCTCTTCAAGACCAACGCCGATCAGCTGCCCAAGACCAATACACGCGCGCCCAAGATCTACAATGTCTTGTCGAAGAATCTCGACCAGGCGGTGGTGACGACCGACTTCTTCGGCTTCGACACCTCGGACAATCACTATGGGCTGAAAGGTCTGGGCGACGTGTCGGAGATGGGCGACGCGGTGCTCGGCCTGGTGGCGCAAGGGATGGGCGCATCGGCACCACCCTGGCTCGCCATCCGCAATGTCTCGGACCCGCAGATCAAGGCGACCGGCTCGCTCAAGGATGAAGCGAACGTCGCAGCCACCATCTACAAGGGCTATGGCCGCTGGAGTTCGGTGTGCAGCGCCATCACCTGCTGGGCGAGCATCGCAGCGCTCTAGCGGCGGCGATCAGTTCCTGCGCGACGTCGTGTGGACGCATCAGCGGTGCAAGATGCCCGAGCGCTCGCGGCATCAGGAGCCAGCCGCGCGCTTGCGCGTCGGCGGCTTCGGCGGCGTAGCCATCGCTCCATTGCAGATAGGCCGTGTTCGAAATCGCGGGCGCATCCGGTGCGATCTCTTCGAGGAACGCGCATGGGACTTTCGGAAGCTCCATGTCCAGCTCCGATCGCCGCCACCAGCGATCCCAGCGCGGCAACAGCCCATCCATGGCGCGGGACCGCAGATGGGCCGCGAAGTCCGGCGAGATCGTCTCGAACCAGCTTCGCCCTGGGTGTGGCAGGAGTGCATCGGCAAAGATTGCGCCCCGCACGTGCGCGCCGATCGCCGCCGCCGCCAGAAACACCAGCGCCCCGGCGCCGCTGTGCGCCACGAGAATGCATTCTTGATCCGGCGCCTGCCGCGCGATGGACGCTACGATGCGAGGATAGAATGGCGCGCCGGTGTCGAAAGCGCCGGCGTAGTCCATGATGGCGGCGTCACCCAGATAGGGCGCCACCTTCGCCCAGCTTGCCGGCCCGAGGAACGGGCTGGAAAGGAGGACGAAGGCCGCACGCATGATTTCAGGTGTTCATGCTGTCGAAGAAGTCGCTGTTGTTCTTGGCGGAGCGCAGCTTGTCGAGCAGGAATTCGATGGCGTCGACCGTGCCCATCGGCGCCAGGATGCGCCGGAGCACGTAGGTCTTGGCCAGCGTGGTCTTGTCGAGCAGAAGCTCGTCCTTGCGGGTGCCCGATTTGAGGATGTCGATCGCGGGGAAGATGCGCTTGTCGGCGACCTTGCGGTCGAGGATGATTTCGGAATTGCCGGTGCCCTTGAACTCCTCGAAGATCACCTCGTCCATGCGGCTGCCGGTGTCGATGAGGGCGGTGGCGATGATGGTCAGCGAGCCGCCTTCCTCGATGTTGCGCGCGGCACCGAAGAAGCGCTTGGGCCGCTGCAGGGCGTTGGCGTCCACGCCGCCGGTCAACACCTTGCCCGACGAGGGCACGACGGTGTTGTAGGCGCGGCCCAACCGGGTGATCGAGTCCAGAAGGATCACCACGTCGCGCTTGTGCTCGACCAGGCGCTTGGCCTTCTCGATCACCATCTCGGCGACCTGGACGTGGCGCGAGGCCGGCTCGTCGAAGGTCGAGGAGATCACCTCGCCCTTCACCGAGCGCTGCATGTCGGTCACTTCCTCGGGCCGCTCGTCGATCAAAAGCACGATGAGATAGCACTCCGGATGGTTGGCCGTGATCGCCTTGGCGATGTTCTGCAGGATCACGGTCTTGCCGGTGCGCGGCTGGGCGGTGATGAGCGCGCGCTGGCCCATGCCCTGGGGCGAGACGATGTCGATCACCCGGCCGGTCTTGTCCTTCAGCGTGGGATCGTCGATCTCCATCTTCAGCCAGCGCGTGGGATAGAGCGGCGTCAGATTGTCGAAATGGACCTTGTGCTTGATCTTCTCGGGGTCCTCGAAATTGATGGTCGAGACCTTGAGCAGGGCGAAGTAGCGCTCGCCATCCTTGGGCGAGCGGATCGGGCCCTCGACCGTGTCGCCGGTGCGAAGGCCGAAGCGGCGGATCTGGGAGGGGCTGACATAGATGTCGTCGGGCCCGGCGAGATAGTTCGCCTCGGGCGAGCGCAGGAAGCCGAAGCCGTCCTGCAGGATTTCGACCACGCCCTGGCCGGCGATCTCCACGTTGCGCTCGGCGAGCTCCTTCAGGATCGCGAACAGCATGTCCTGCTTGCGCATGGACGATGCGTTCTCGATCTCGAGGTCCTCGGCGAACGCCAGAAGGTCGGTGGGGGATTTGGATTTGAGGTCCTGCAATTTCATGGCCTGCAGGCCGGCTTGGACAGTCATCGTGAAAACACCTGATACTGCGTTGGGGGAGGGTCCGGGCCGGGCCTGGCGCCGGCGGCCGGTCAAGGAGGTTGTTCAGATTCGACCGCCGCGCCGGTCTTTAACCCGTTGCCGCCACACGAAAGTGTCGCAGACGGCGCGCGGCGATAGGGGGAACGCCCGGGAATATAGCGCGATCCGGCCCGATTGCAATCCCTCATCGGCCGGCCGCGCGGCCCGGCGCGAGCCGCTTCGCGTTTCGGGGGTGCGCGCCCCTAGAAGGGCTGCACGATCACCAGGATGACGATCAGGATCATCAGCAGGGTGGGGACCTCGTTGAGGATGCGGTAGAAGCGGGCGGGCCTGTCGTTGGCGTCGCGGGCGAATTTCCTGACGCACATGGCGAAATAGCCGTGCAGGCCGCTCATGATCAGGACCAGGAAGATCTTCGCCTGGAACCAGTGCTCCTCGTAGATGTCGCCCATGATCCAGACCTGCAGCAGGCCGAAGAACCAGGTGGCGATCATGGCGGGGTTCATGATCACGCGGAGAAGCCGCCGCTCCATGACCTTGAAGCGCTCGGACTCCGCGGAACCCGGCGCGGTCTCGGTGTGGTACACGAACAGCCTGGGCAGATAGAGCATGCCGCTCATCCACGCGATCACGCTGATGACGTGAAAGGCGCGGATCCAGAGAATGCTGTTGGACAGGAACACCATCATGGCAGGCCCCCAAAGCCGCAGCGCGCGAATTCGCGCGGGCAGATGCGGCCCTCGCCGCAGGTTACGACATCGCCGCGCGCGGCTGCCACCACCAGCCTCGCCAGTGCGGCAATGAAGCCCGCGCCGGCGCCCACCGTGGGGACGCGGCGGTAATCGGGCACGCCGGCGTCCTTCGCCAGATGGGCGTAGTCGATGTCGAGCTCCACCAGCGTCTCGGAATGCTCGCTGACGAAGGCGATGGGGGCGAGGATCACGCCCTTGCCGTCCGCGCCGGCGCGGCGGATCTCGGCGTCCGTCGCGGGCCCGATCCATTCCAGCGGCCCCACCCGGCTCTGGTAGCAGACCGACCAGTCTGTTGTCCCCAGCCTGTCCACAATCGCCCGGGCGGTCTTTTCCACCTGCCAGCGATAGGGATCGCCCTTGGAAATCACGCGCTTGGGCAGGCCATGGGCGGAAAGCAGCAGCCGGTAATCCACACCCGGCATCTTCCCGGCCGCCCGGATGCAATCCGCGATCCGTTCGATGAAGCCGGTCTCCCAGGGATAGCAGCACACGCGCGAGGTGGGGGCCGTGAGTCCCGCGGCGCGGGCGGCGGCCGACCAGTCCTGCAGGGAAGACGCCGTCGTGGCGGTGGAGAACTGGGGGTAGAGCGGCAGGAGCACCACGCGCTCGGGCGCCCAGTCCTTCGCGGCGCGCGCGGCATCGGCGGCGAAGGGTTTCCAGCAGCGCATGGCGACGAAGACGCGGGCATCGTGGCCTTCGCCCGCCAATGCCTGCTCCAGCGCCCGGCCTTGCGCTTGCGTCTCCGCCAGGATGGGCGAGTGGCCGCCGATCTTTTCGTAGATGGCGCGGGTGACGGGCGCGCGGCGGCGCGCAATCAGCCGCGCCAGCGGCAGGCGCAGGAAACCCGGGAGCGAGATGATGGCCGGATCGGAGAACAGGTTTTCCAGATAAGGCTCGATGGCCTCCGGCGAATCCGGCCCGCCCAGATTGAACAGGACGATCGCGAGCTTCACGCCGCGCGCACGCGGCGGATGACGTCAGCCACGTTCTCCACAGGCGTCTGCGGCAGCACACCGTGACCCAGATTGAAGATGAAGCGCCTGCCGCGCATGCCATCCACAATCCGGTCCACAGCCGCGTCCAACGCCGTGCCGCCCGCCACAAGCGCGACCGGATCAAGATTGCCCTGGACGGCGGTTCGCTCCGCCAGCGCCGATCCGGCCCAGGCGATGGGCGCGGAGGTGTCGATGGAAACCGCATCGACCGCGGTCGCCGCGGCGTATTGCGCGTAACCCTCCAGCGTCGCCGCGCGCGGGAAACCAATGATCCTCGCGCCGGGGTTGCGCGCGCGCACCTTGTCCACGATCCGGCGCGTGGGCGCGACCACCCAGCGCGCAAATGCCTCGGCGGGAATGCCGCCCGCCCAGGAATCGAAAATCTGCACGGCATCCGCGCCCGCTTCGAGCTGCGCCGTCAGATGCGCGGCGACGCAATCGCCCAGGAGATCGAGCAGCGCCCCGAACCCGTCCGGATCGCGATAGGCCCAGAGCTTGGCGGCGCGCTGCTCGTCGCCGCCGCGGCCGGCCGCCATGTAGGTCGCCAGCGTCCAGGGCGCTCCCGCGAAACCCAGAAGCGTCGTGCCCTCCGGCAACGCGGTGCGCACGCGCTCCAGCGTGCGGCAGGCGGGCGCAAGCTTCTCCAGCCAGACGCCGGGATCGGCCGTCAGGCCCCGCGTGCTTTCCACGGGCGACAGGCTGGGTCCCACGCCCTCGTCGAACGCGATCTCGCAGCCCAGCGCGAACGGCACCGTCAGGATGTCCGAAAAGATAATCGCGGCGTCGAAACCAAAACGGCGGATCGGCTGCATGGTGATCTCGGCCGCCATTGCCGGATCCATGCACATGGTCCAGAACGATCCCGCCTGCCCGCGCAGCGCCCGGTATTCCGGCAGATAGCGCCCGGCCTGGCGCATCATCCAGATCGGCGGCGGCCAGACGGCTTCTCCCTCGAGGACACGCAGGAGAGTCTTCTTCAAGATATAAGGACTCCTAAGGATGATGACGATGATGTTTGGGCTGTGAGTCGTGGATGGATCGGTGAATGGCGTGCTCTAGGCCGCGATCTGGTCCATGGCAAGAGCGCGGGATGCTATAGGTAGAAGCCCCGGCTTGGCATGCTGTGCAGCGGGGCGGGGATGAAGCGCGGGCAAGTCCGGCTTGCCCCGGGGCTGTGGGAAATGAGGCGGTTGCGAACAGGTTCGGCGTGTCAGGTGGGAGCGGTTTGTGGGTGACGTCCATCATGTGCATCTGGTGTCGGACGCGACGGGCGAAACGCTGAACGCCATCGCCAAGGCCGCGCTCGCCCAGTTCGAGGGCGTGGAGGTCGAGGAGCATTTCTACGCGCTGGTGAGGAGCCAGCGCCAGTTGCAGCGCGTGTTGGACCACATCCGCGAGGAGCCCGGGCTCGTGTTCTTCACCCTGGTGAATCCCGAGTTGCGGCGCACGCTCGAGGCCCTGTGCATGGAGCTGAAGATTCCCTGTCAGGGCGTGCTCGACGGGCCGATCTCGCTCATGGGCCAGTTCCTGGGCATGGCGGAGACGCATCGTCCCGGCGGCCAGCACGAGGTGGACACCCGCTATCTCAACCGCATCGAGGCGCTGAACTATACCATCACCCATGACGACGGGCAGAACCTGGAGATGCTGCCGGGCGCGGAGGTGGTGCTGGTGGGCGCAAGCCGGACCTCCAAGACGCCGACCTGCGTGTATCTCGCCATCCGCGGCGTGCGCGCGGCCAACGTGCCCATCGTGCCCGGCGTGCCGCTGCCGGCGCAGCTCCTGGCATTGAAGGGTCCCCTGATCGTGGGGCTGTGGGCCTCGCCGGACCGGCTGGTGCAGGTACGGCGCAACCGGCTCAACACGCTGGGCGAGATGCGCGACACCTCCTATGTCGATCTGGAAGCCGTGCGCGCGGAGGTGACGGCCACGCGCAAGCTCTACGAAAGCCGGGGCTGGCCCGCGATCGACGTTTCGCGGCGCTCGGTGGAGGAGACGGCCGCCGCCGTCCTCAACCTGCTCGCGGAGCGGCGCGAGGGCGAAACGTGACGCGGCTGATCCTGGCTTCCGCCAGCGCGATCCGCGCGCGGCTCCTGGCCGATGCCGGCGTGCCGTTCGACATCCTTCCCGCACGGATCGACGAGGATGCCGTCAAGCAGTCCCTGCGCGCCGAGGGTGCGCCGCTTTGGCGCGTGCCGGAGGTGCTGGCGGAGATGAAGGCGGTGCGCATCTCCGCCGCTCATCCCGAGGCGCTGGTTCTGGGCGCCGACCAGATCCTGGCGTTCGGGGATCACGTGATCAGCAAGTCCGCGGACCTGGCCGCCGCCCGGAAACTGCTCGGGGCGCTTCGCGGCCGCGAGCACCGGCTGATCGGGGCGGCGGTGCTGGCGAAGGCGGGAGCCCCGCTATGGCGGCATGTGGAGACGGCACGGCTCTGGATGCGGGATTTCAGCGACGGGTTCCTGGACGCCTATCTCGCCCGGGAGGGCGAGGCGGCGCTTGCCGGCGTCGGCTGCTACCGGCTGGAGGGGCCGGGCGCCCAGCTCTTTTCCCGCATCGAGGGCGATTATTTCTCCATCCTGGGCCTGCCGTTGCTCCCCCTGTTGGCGGCGCTGCGCGCCCATGGTGTCATTGCCGCATGAGCATCGGCGGCAGGGCGAAGCTTGCGGGCGTCATCGGCTGGCCGGTGGCGCATTCGCTCTCGCCCAGGCTCCACGCCTTCTGGCTCGCCGCGCACGGCATCGACGGCGCCTATGTGCCGCTGCCGGTGCGGCGGGAGGATTTCGCGCGCGTGGTCGATGCCCTGCGGCGCGCGGGCTTCGTGGGTGTCAACGTCACAGTCCCGCACAAGGAGGCGGGCTTCGCGCTCGCGCAGGATCTGGACGCGGCCGCGCGCGCGGCCGGCGCGGCAAACCTGCTGGTCTTCCGCGGCGGCCGCATCGAGGGCCGCAACACCGATGCGGCGGGGCTGGCGGCGAGCCTGGGCGAGGAACTGGGCAAGGCGGCCGTGAGCGGCAAGGACGTGGCGATCCTGGGCGCGGGCGGCGCGGCGCGGGCGGCCGTGCTCGCCATGGACCAGCTCGGCGCCAGGTCGATCCGGCTGGTCGCGCGCAACCGCGGGCGGGGCGAGGCGCTCCTGCCCTCGGCCAACATATCGGTTCACGACTGGAACGATCCGGCGGCGCTCGCCGGCGCCGAACTGCTGGTCAACGCCACCAGCGCGGGCATGGATGGCCGCCCCGCGCCCGGCGTCGCGCTCGACGCGCTGCCGGTGGCGGCCGTGGTGTGCGACCTGGTCTACAACCCGCTCGACACCGATTTTCTCCGCGCCGCGCGCGCCAGGGGCCATCGCACGGTGGACGGGCTCGGCATGCTGATGCACCAGGCCGTGCCGGCCTTCGAGGCGTTCTTCGGCGAGCGGCCGCGGGTCACGCCGGCCCTGCGCGCGGAATTGCGCAAGGCGCTGCGCCATGGCTGAGCGGCTGTTCCTGGTCGGCCTCACCGGCTCCATCGGCATGGGCAAGAGCGAGACGGCGAAGATGTTCGCAAGGCTCGGCATCCCGGTCTACGATTCCGACGCCGCGGTGCACAGGCTCTACGAAAAGGGCGGCGCGGCGGTGCCGGAAATCGAGAAGGCCTTTCCGGGCACCACGGAAGACGGCCATGTCGACCGGGCGCTCCTCAGCAAGCGGCTGGCCGCGGAACCGGACGGCTTCAGGCGGCTCGAGGCCATCGTCCATCCGCTGGTCGCGCGCGAGCAGGCCGGGTTCCGCGAGCAGGCGCTGAAGGACGGCGCCAGGATGATCGTGCTCGACGTC
Organism: Rhizomicrobium sp.; assembly: GCA_035499995.1. Taxonomy (GTDB): domain Bacteria; phylum Pseudomonadota; class Alphaproteobacteria; order Micropepsales; family Micropepsaceae; genus Rhizomicrobium. Next base: position 243,258 of record DATJXR010000017.1, read on the forward strand.
CCGCTTCTCTTCGAGACCGGCGGCCATGCGCGGATGGACGCGGTGGTGGTGGTGTCGGCGCCGCGCCACATCCAGCGCGAAAGGGTTCTGGCGCGCCCGGGGATGAGCGCGGACAAGCTCGACCAGATCCTCGCCCGCCAGATGCCGGACGCGGAAAAGCGTGCAAAAGCCCATTTCGTGGTTGAAACCGGCAAGGGGCTGGATCATGCCTTCGCGCAGGTCAAGGCCATCGTCGCCGAGCTGAACCAGCGGATCGCCGCCAGGGATATTTGAACCGCATGCGCGAAATCGTCCTCGACACCGAAACCACCGGCCTCGATCCCGGCGACGGCCACCGCATCATCGAGATCGGCTGCGTGGAGCTCGAGGACCACGTGCCCACGGGACGGGAGTTCCAGCGCTATCTCGATCCGGAGCGGCCGGTGGGCGATTCCGAGCGCATCCACGGCATCGCCGACGCATTCCTCGCCGGCAAGCCGCTCTTCGCGGCGGTGGTGGCGGAATTCCTGGAGTTCGTCGGCGATGCGCCGCTGGTGATCCACAATGCGGGCTTCGACCTGAAATTCCTCAACCACGAACTGCACCGCATCGACCATCCGCCGATCCCCTATGCGCGCGCGATCGACACCATCGACATCGCCAAGGCTAAAATCCCCGGCGCGCGCTATTCGCTCGACGAGCTCTGCAAGCGCTTCGCCATCGACCTGTCGGGCCGCGCCAAGCACGGCGCGCTGCTCGATGCCCAGCTCACCGCGCGCGTCTATCTGGAACTCGTGGGCGGGCGGCAGACCCGGCTCAAGCTCGCGCCCGCCGACGGCGCCACGGCCGCCGAGGCGGCGGAGACCGCGATGGCCCGCATGCGTCCGCGCGCGCTTGCCGCGCGCCTCACAGAGGCCGAGATCGACGCCCACGCCGCGTTCGTCGCCAGCGAGCTCGGCAAGGATCCGGTCTGGAAGCTCGGCTGAATCCCGGCGATCGCCTCAGGCGTCGAGCGGGCCCGTGCGCAGCTGGCCCTCGGCGGCGCGGGCGCGATAGATGCCCGCGAAGCTGACCAGCGGCAACAGCAGGGGCGGCAGCCCGCCGCTCAGCACTGTGTCCGCCACGATGCGGCGCACGAAGGGGAACAGGAGCTGCGGGGCGTCGATCATCAGGATCTGGTTGAGGAAATCCTCCGGCGGATTTCCGCTGACGACGAAGAGGCCGCCATAGACGAGCTCGAGCAGGAACACCGGCTTGTCCTCGGCCTTGGCCGATACGCGCAGGCGCAGCTCCACCTCGAAATGATCGGCATCGAGGCGGCGCCATTGCGGATCGATGTTGAATTCGGTCTGCGGAGGCGCGGCGAGATTCATCACCGCGCCGGGGTTCTCGAAGGACAGGTCCTTCACATACTGGGTGAGCGCCTGCATCCCCACATTGCCCGGCGGGGCGTTGCCTTCGCCGAATTCGGGGCCGTTTTCGGGATTGCCGCCGTCGCTCATGGTCTTTCCTGTCGCTGGCCTGATGGCGAGAAGGCGCCGCCGCTACCATGGAACGGCGCGCAATGACAAGCGCGGGCGTTAACGCTAGGCTTGTCCCGGGAGCAAACGATGCCCGATAGCCAATTCCTCCTGATCGTGCTCGGCGCCACCGTCGCGGCCATCCTGTTCATCCGGCTGTTCGCCGTTCTCGGACGGCGGACGGGCGCCGAGCGCGGTCCGTCGGATGCCTACCAGCGCCGGGTGGGCGGGGCGCCGTCCGACGCCAGGCCCGGGCCGGCGCCCGCGAAGCCCGCCCCGGCTCTTCCCGGCGATCCGGTGGCGCGCGGGCTGATGGACATCCAGCTGGCCGACAGGAGTTTCGACCGGGAGAAGTTCCTCGCCGGCGCCCGCCAGGCCTATGAGACGATCGTCACGGCCTACGCGAAGAACGACCGCGAGACGCTGCGCCCGCTGCTCAGCGCGGAGGTGTTCGATGCCTTCGCCCGCGAGATGAGCGCGCGCGAGGCCCGCGGCGAAACCAACCAGTTCAAGTTCGTCAATTTCCGCGAAACGCCGATCGCCCACGCCGTGCTCAGGGGCCGCCGCGCCGAAGTGGCGGTGCGCTTCGCCGCGCGCTTCGTCTCCGCCACGCTCAACAAGGCGGGGCAGGTGATCGCGGGCGACGCCGTGGCGCCGCGCGACGTCGTCGACGAATGGACCTTCGCCCGCGACGTCGGCTCCGCCGACCCCAACTGGACGCTCGTCGCCACCGCCGGGCCCGAAGCGCTCTAGATGGCGCGGCGGCGGGGCTCAGGCGGCTGGTTCGTGCTCCTGGCGCTCGGGCTCGCGCTGGGCGTGGGCGCATGGTGGTGGCTGAGCCATCCGCCGGCGCCTACCGCGGTGGTGCTCCATCGTGCCGCGTTTTCCGACCTGCCCGGCTGGGCGGACGGCGACCCGCGCGCGGCGCTCGCGGCGTTCAAGCGCAGCTGCGCGGCCATCGCGGCGCTTCCGGCGAACAGGGCCATGGGCCCCTATGGCGGCGACGCGGGCGACTGGCGGGGCGTCTGCGCCGCGGCGCCGGCGTCGGCCGCCAGCGCGTCCTCCGCGCGGCATTTCTTCGAGGCCTGGTTCGCGCCCGCCGCGATCGATGGCGAGGGCCTGTTCACCGGCTATTACGAACCCATCCTCAGCGCCAGCCGCGCGCGGCACGGCATCTACCAGACACCGATCTACGGCCTGCCCGGCGATCTTGTCAGCGTGGATCTCGCCCAGTTCAGGCCGGAGCTCCAGGGCCAGCGCATCGAAGGCCGCGTCGAAGGCCATCGTCTTCTGCCCTATCCCACGCGCGCGCAGATCGACGCGAAGGGCGTGCCGGGGCCCGTGCTGTTCTACGCCGCCGATCCGATCGCGGTGTTCTTCCTGCACGTGCAGGGCTCGGGCCGCGTCAGGCTGGAGGACGGCACGATGCTGCGCGCCGCCTATGCCGGGCAGAACGGCCGGCCCTACACGCCCGTGGGGCGCACGCTGATCGAGGACGGCGCGCTGGCGCGCGGCGATGTCTCGCTGCAATCCATCCGCGCCTGGCTGAAGAGCCACCCCGGGCGAATGCGCGAGGTGCTGGAGACCGATCAATCCTACGTCTTCTTCCAGGAGAAGCCGGTGGGCGATGCGTCGCTCGGCGGCGAGGGCAGCGAAGGCGTGGCGCTGACGCCGGGCGCGAGCCTGGCGGTGGACGCGCATCTGCATCCGCTCGGCGCGCCGTTCTATGTCGCCACCAGCTCGGCGGAGACACAGGCGGGCCAATCCGTGCCGGTGCTGCAGCGCCTTCTCGTCGCGCAGGACACCGGCGGCGCCATCCGCGGGCCGGTGCGCGGCGACGTGTTCTGGGGGCTGGGACCGAAGGCCGAGGACATGGCCGGACGGATGACCGCGCGCGGCCGCTTCTACGTGCTGTTGCCCCGGCCCGTGGCGGAGCGGCTGCCGTCATGACGCGGCGGACGGTCAGCGATTGCGAGCGCGCGGAATTCGAGCACGCCTTCCGGGAGGCGCGCCCGCTCAAGCCCGCGACCGCCGAGCCGCATCCGCCCCGGGCGGTGAAATCGCATGCGCCGTCGGGCGTGGACGGCGCCACCGCGCGGCGCATGCGCCAGGGCACGCTGGAGCCCCAAGCGCGCCTCGATCTCCACGGCATGACCGAGGATGGCGCGCACCGCGCGCTCGCCACCTTCCTGCGCGGCGCGCAGGCGCGGGGCCTGCGCCTGGTCATCGTCGTCACCGGCAAGGGCCGCCTCGATCCGGACGCGCCGTTCGAGATGGGGACGGACCGGCGCGGCGTGCTGAAGCAGGCCGCGCCCCGCTGGCTCAGGGAACCGGAGTTCTCGCGGTTCATTGCCGATCTCAGGCCCGCCCACCGCCGCCATGGCGGCGAGGGCGCGCTCTACGTCTATCTGCGAAAGAAACCCGCATGAGGCAGCGCTTCCGCGACATCACGCTCCACACCAGGGGCGCGGGGCTCACGCCGTTCACCGGCGAGGCCGCGGTGTTCGCCAGCGCGTCCGGAATGTCGAACGGGCTTCTCACCTGCTTCCTGCGCCACACCTCCGCCTCGCTCCTGATCCAGGAGAACGCCGATCCGGACGTGCTGAAGGACCTGGAGACCTTCATGCGGCGGCTGGTGTCGCGCGATCCGGGGAACTATCGCCACACGACCGAAGGGGCGGACGACATGCCGGGCCACATCCGCGCCGCGCTGACCCAGACCTCGCTGTCGATCCCGCTGCGTGACGGCAAGCTCGTGCTCGGCACCTGGCAGGACCTCTATCTCTGGGAACACCGCGACGCGCCGCATGCGCGGGAAATCACGATGCACCTGATCGGGGAGTGACGTCCCTCGTCCTCCGCCGGCGCGGCGGAGGACGGGCGTTCACAACACCCCGGCCTTCTCCGCCAGCACGCGCAGCGAGACTTCCGGGCGCGCGCCGTAATGGCCGATGACTTCGGCGGCGGCGAGCGCGCCCAACCTTCCGCAATCGGCCAGGCCGAGGCCGTGGGTGAGGCCGTAGAGGAATCCGGCGGCGAACTGGTCGCCCGCGCCCGTGGTGTCGATCACGCGCGCGACCGGCGCGGCGTCGATGACATGCACCTCGCCGTCGCGCGCGATCACGCAGCCTTTCTCCGAGCGCGTCAGCGCGGCGATGCCGGTCCAGGGGCGCATGGCCTGGAAGACGTGGTCGAAATCGTCCACCTCGAACAGCGCCTTGGCTTCCTCCTCGTTGGCGAAGACGATGTCGAGGTCGCGATGCAGGAGCGCGAGGAACTCCTCGCGATAGCGGCCCACGCAGAAGGGGTCGGAGAGCGTGAGCGCGATCCGGCCGCCGGCCTTCTTCACCGCGGCAATGGCCCTGGCGATCGCCGCCTTGGCGTCGGGCGAATCCCAGAGATAGCCCTCGATATAGAGCACGGCGGCGCCGGCCACCGCCTCCTCGTCGATGTCGGCGGGCGCGATCTCGCGGCTGGCTCCCAGATAGGTGTTCATGCTGCGATGGCCGTCCGGCGTGACCGCAATCAGCGAGCAGGCCGTGGGCGGGCCGTCCTGCGCCATGGGCGTGTCGAAATGCACGCCGGTCTCCTTCAGGCTCGCCGCGAAGCTCAGGCCCAGCCGGTCGCGCTTGACCTTGCCCACGAACAGGCCGGTGCCGCCGAGGGAGGCGAGCCCCGCCATGGTGTTGGCGGCCGAGCCGCCGGCGATCTCGCGCGGCGCGCGGAACGCGGCATAGAGCGTGTCGGCGCGGTGCTCGTCGATCAGGGTCATCACGCCCTTGGCGATATTGTGCTCGAGCAGGAAGGCGTCGTCGGCCGGCGCCATCACGTCCACGATGGCGTTGCCCATGCCGGCCACGTCGTATTTATGCCGCAAGACTGGCTCCCAATGGCGCTTCGCGGAGCCTGCGATAGAGGACGACAGCCATGTTCGCAAGCTTGGGCCGGGCGCTGGCGACGGTGTTCAATCCGGACTTCTTCGGCGTCATCGCCAAGGCGCTGATCCTGACGCTCGCGCTGTTCGTGGCGGCGTTCCTCGCCCTGCAATGGGCGCTCCATTACCTGCCCACGCTGCACCGGCCCTGGCTCAACGGGATCGTGGACGTGCTGGCCTCGCTGGGGCTGCTCGCGCTCTTCTTCATCGCGGGCGCGCCGGTGGCGGCGCTGTTCGGCTCGTTCTTCCTGGACGGCATCGCCAGGTCCATCGAGGCGCGCTTCTATCCGGACGATGCGCCGTCCGAAGGCGCGCCGGTCATGGCGAGCCTCGTCACGGCGCTCCGGTTCACCGGGCTCGTCATCGCGGTGACGCTGGCGCTGGTGCCGTTCGACATCGCGCTGCCCGGCATCGGCAGCGCCACCTCGCTGGCGGCGGATGGCTGGCTGCTCGGGCGGCAATATTTCGAGCTGGCGGCGCTGCGGCATCTGTCAGGCTCCGCCACGGACGCGATGCGCCGGCGCCACCGCTTCGCGATCCTTGCCGGCGGGATCCTCGTATCGCTGCTGACCTACATTCCCTTCGCCGATCTCATTGCGCCGCTGTTCGGGGTCGCGCTAATGACTCACATGTTCAAGTACTACCAGCATCGGGAACTCGCGCCATGATCCGCCCCGTCCTCGCGCTCGCCGCGCTCGCCCTCGTCGCCGGATGCGCGGCGCCGTCCCAGCAACGGGTGCAGCTTCCCGCCACGCCCCATCCGGGCGAGCCCGGCAACGTCGCGGGGCTGACCGCGGCGCAGGTCCGCGTGGCGTTCGGCGAGCCCGCCTTCGTGCGCAAGGACGGCAAGGTCGAGATCTGGCGTTACGACGGCGCCGGCTGCAAGGGGTTCTTCTTCTTCTATCCGGCCGCGGCGGGGCTCAGCGTGCGCCATGTCGAGACCGTGCCGCGCGGCCGCGACATCGCCGCCGACACTGCCTGCCTCGATTCGCTGCTGATCCACCGCGCGGTGCCGTCGTCCTGATCGCTTCCGCCTCCCTCAATGGGAAGGCGGACTCCTGGTCTTGTCCCTGAACCGGCACAGATCGCGGACCACGCAATCGGGGCACAGCGGCTTGCGGGCGAGGCAGGTGTAGCGGCCGTGCAGGATGAGCCAGTGATGGGCGTTGAGCCGGTATTTCTCCGGCACGATCCTCAATAGCGCCAGCTCCACCTCGAGCGGATTCTTGCCCGGCGCCAGGCCCGTGCGGTTGGCGACGCGGAAGATGTGGGTATCCACCGCGATGGTCGGCTCACCGAACGCCACGTTGAGCACCACATTGGCGGTCTTGCGGCCCACGCCGGGCAGCGCCTCCAGCGCCTCGCGGTCGCGCGGCACCTTTCCGCCATGCGTCGCGATGAGTATTTTCGACAGCGCGACGACGTTCTTCGCCTTGGTGCGGTAGAGCCCGATGGTGCGGATATAGCCCGCGAGCTTCCGCTCGCCCAGCTTCACCATCTTCTCCGGCGTATCGGCGATCTTGAACAGCGGCTCCGTCGCCTTGTTCACGCTCTTGTCCGTCGCCTGGGCGGACAGCACGACGGCGACGAGCAGCGTGTAGGGATTGACGGATCGAAGCTCCGTCTTCGGCGAAGGGATCTTCGCCGCCAGCCGCGCGAAGAATTCCTCAGCCTGTTTATTGGTGAAGCGCCCCATCGTTCTGCGCGCTTAACATTTGGCGCGACGGGTTCCAAGCGGAACGATGCCGCGCGCGCGCCCGTTACGTGGGTGCTCCCACAAAGGAGGAAGCCATGAGAACTCTTGCCATCGCAGCCGCGCTCGCGGGCGCGCTGATGCTGTCGGGTTGCGGCACCACCACGGGCGATCGCGCGGCCTCGGGCGGGCTTCTGGGCGCGGGCGCGGGCGCCGCCATCGGCTCGCTTTCCGGCAATGCCGGCGCGGGCGCGGTGATCGGCGGGGTGGCCGGCGCGGCGCTGGGCGCGGCGACGAATCCCTGCGACCTCGACCTCGGCGATCCCTGGTGGCGCGACCATGGCGGCGAACGCGCCTATCACGAGCGCTGCGACCGCCGCTGATGCACGCTCTTGCTTCGGCGCCGGGCGGTCTTAAATTCGAGGCCATGACCGGCGCCGAACCCGTCCTGCTCGACACCACGCTGAGGCCCAATCCGCCGCTCCCGCCCAGGGTGCTGGGCCTGGTCGTGGCGGCGGTGGCGGCGATCAATTTCGCCTTCGCGCTGTCCTTCGTGTTGCGCGGCGCCTGGCCGATCGCCCCCTTCATGGGGCTCGACGTCGTTCTGCTTGCCTGGGCCTTCCGCGAAAGCAGCCTCGCCGCGCGGGCGTTCGAGCGCATCGTCGTGACGGCGTCGCGGCTTGTCGTCGCCAAGCGGCCGGCGCGCGGGGCGCCCAGCGAGATCGCGTTCAATCCTTATTGGGTGCGGGTGGACTATCGCGGCGCGATCGACGAAGACCGCGTCACCACGGCGCCGCTTCTGCTCACCAGCCATGGCCGGACGGTCCAGATCGGGGCCTTCCTGGGGCCCGAGGCGCGGGCGGGCGTCGCCCAGGCCCTGCGCAACGCGCTCAGCCGCGCGCGAAGCGGCTGACATCCTTCACGATGATTCCGCAAGAAACGGGTGGGACAGGATGGGGCCCGCTCCTATCTTCGCCCCATGAACGCGCGGACACCGATCATGACCACCGACCCCGAAGCCGGCAGCGCCTACAGGAACATGGGCCGCGCCATCCGCTACCTCGCCGAGAACTACGCCAGCCAGCCCGGCCTGGACGCGGCGGCGGACGCGGCCGGGCTTTCGCCGTTCCATTTCCAGCGGCTGTTCACCCGCTATGTCGGCGTCAGCCCCAAGAGCTTCGTCGGCCATCTGACGCTGGCGCACGCCAAGGCCGAGCTCGACCGCGGCGCGAGCGTCTTGGGCGCGGCGCTCGAGGCCGGGCTCTCCGGCCCGTCGCGGCTGCACGATCTCTGTCTCAAGATCGAGGCGATGACGCCGGGGGACTACGCGAGGGGCGGCGAGGGCCTCGTCATCGGATACGGTTTCGCGCCGTGCCCTTTCGGGATCGCGCTCGCCATGGCGACGGAAAAGGGCCTGTGCGGCCTTGCCTTCGGCGACGAGGGCGAGGAGCGGGCGATGCTGGCCGACATGACCTCGCGCTGGCCGCGCGCCGGCTTCCAGGAGAATCCCGGGCGCATGGCGGCCATGATCGCGCGCATCTTCGCAACCCGGGCGAAGGCGCGCGGCGAGATCGGGCTGCATCTGCTCGGCACGCCGTGGCAGATCAAGGTGTGGCAGGCGCTGCTCGCCATCCCCGAGGGCCGGTTCGCGACCTATGGCGGCATCGCCGCGGCGCTCTCGGATGCCAAAGCCTCGCGCGCCGTCGGCACGGCGGTGGGCCGCAATCCCATCTCCTGGCTCATCCCCTGCCACCGCGTGCTGGGCAAGGACGGCGCGCTGCACGGCTATCACTGGGGCCTTGCCCGCAAGCGCGCCATGCTGGCCGTGGAAGCCGCGCGGCACGCGGCGGCCTAGAGTCCGTTGCCATCAAATGGATGCAACCAACCTCCCTGTCATGGCCCGCGCATGCGGGCCACCCAGGTGGGCTTGTCGATTGACGACATATTTGGTCCGGGCACGTTCTTCGAAAGCGAAACGGGCTTCACCTGGGTGGCCCGCAGCCGCGGGCCATGACACCGCTGTATGTGAATCCAAACGATCGCAACCCGCTTTAAAGCCCCAGCACGTCGCGCATCGAATAGAGCCCGGGCTTTTTGCCCAGCCCCCATTTGGCGGCGGCGAGCGCGCCGCTGGCGAAGATGGAGCGGTCTTCGGCGACATGGCGCAGCGCGATGCGCTCGTGGGGGCCGGCGAACACCACTTCGTGCTCGCCCACCACCGTGCCGCCGCGCAGCGAGGCGAATCCGATGCTGCCGGTGTCGCGCGCGCCCGGGCCGGCGCGCCGGGCCAGCGGCTCGCCGCGCCCTTCCGCCGCCGCCTCGCCCAGCAGCAGCGCGGTGCCGGACGGCGCGTCGACCTTGCGGCGGTGATGCATCTCCACGATCTCGATGTCGAAGCCGGGCAGGGCCTTCGCCGCCTGCTTCGCCAGCGCGGCCAGCAGCGTCACGCCCAGGCTCATGTTGCCGGATTTGACGATCACGGCGTGGCGCGCGGCGGCGCCGATCCGTGTCTCGTCGTCTTCGCTGAATCCCGTCGTGCCCATGACGTGGACGATGCGGGCCTGGGCGGCCAGCGCGGCGAGCGCGACGGAGGCCGCCGGCGCGGAGAAATCGATCAGCACCTGCGCCGCGGCGACGGCGGGCAGCGGATCGCAGGCGAGCGCCACCCCCAGCGCCGGAATCCCCGCCAGCGTGCCCGCGTCGTTGCCGAGGTCGGGGTTTGCGGCCGACGCGAGCGCGCCCGTGAGCTGGAAGCTTTCGTCCGCGGCGATGGCGCGGATCAGGCTCTGGCCCATGCGGCCCGCGGCGCCCGCGATGACGGTTCTGATGCTCATCTCCTCACCGCTGCGCCACGTGCTCGACGAAATACTGCGCCGCCGCCTGGCCGAACCAGGGCACGGTCGGGATCAGGATATAAGCCGCGATGCGCATCAGGGTCGACTGGTCGAAGGGCCATTCCGGCGCGTCGGCGATGCGCTTTTCATAGGCGATGAGGCCGGAAAGCCGCTGGGCGGCGCGATGGTCCTCGTGCATGGCCGCGCGCATGGAGTCGATCTGGCCGCGGACATGCTCGAGCTCGGCGGCCTTGGCGTCCGCGATCTGGCGATGGATGCGGCTCATGATGCTCACGAAGAGCCCCAGCCCCATGCCCGCGCAGGCCACGATCAGCCCCACGGTGAGACCGGTGAGGTCGTTGCCCAGGAAGAACAGGCACGCCACCGCGCTCACCACCAGCCAGATGAGCGCGGAGCGCGCGGCCGAACGGCCCAGCACCGTCAGCGTGTCGGTGCGCAGCAGGTCGATCTTGAGCTCGGCATTGAGCATGCGGGCATAGCCGCGGCTGCCGGCGCGGGTCTGCTCCACCCCGCGGGCAAAGAGGACGGCGAGGAACGTCGTCGCCAGCGCGAACCAGATCGTGGCGCCGGGCGGGATGGGGTGACCCTCGGCGGTTTCCCTGAGGCGCACGAAGGTGCTGATCGCGATGCCGATGGCGATGCCGTAGAAGGTGAACCGCGTCAGCCGCGCGTCGGGCGGGGCGAGCGAGGTGAGGCCCTGCGCGCTCTCCATCCCGCCCGCGAGGATGCGCGCATAGGCGGGCGCATCGCGCTGCTCGGCCAGGCGCGCGTAGCGCTGCATGCCCAGCGAGGCGCAGCACAGCAGCGAGAGCACCAGCGCGGGCCACGACGCGTCGGAGAAGGCGAAGCCGCGGCCAGCGAAGTCGAGCACCCTCACATGTTCCAGCGTGGCGACGGCGACGAAGCTTCCGAACAGGAGCGCGAAGAGCAGCGCCGTGGTGAGGAGCGTGCCGAACGGCGAGCGCGCATAGATCCGCTGCTCGAACTGGATCGGCGGCGAGGCAAGGGACGGATGCGGCACGGCCGGGGCGTCGCTCATGCTGCCAAGTCTACCCTGAATTTTGGCATTTTGGCCCGATTTGGCCCGGTTTGACCCGATGGGGCGGCGGGGGTCAGGCCGTCGTGTCCACCGCGCCGCCGGGCTCGGGCGCGGGCGGCGGCGGCGCGCCCGCCACCGTCACCATGGCCGGGCGCAACAGCCGGTCGCCGATCACGTAGCCGGTCTGGACCACGTTCACGATCGTGCCCTGGGGCTTGCCGTCGCCCGGCACCTCGGCGATGGCCTGGTGCAGGTTGGGATCGAACCTGGCGCCCTCGGTCTCGATCTTCCGGACGCCGTAGCGCTCCAGCGTGGAGAGCAGCTGGCGCTCCGTCGCCTCCACGCCTTCGATGACGGCCTTGATCTGCGGATCGGCGGCTTCGAGCTTCTCCGGCGGGCAGGCGGCCAGCGCGCGGGCGAAATTGTCCGCGATGCCCAGCATGTCGCGGGCGAAGCGGGTGACGGCGTAGAGGTTCGCCTCCTGCTTTTCGCGCTCGGCGCGGCGGCGCAGGTTCTCCGTGTCGGCCAGCGCCCGCAGCAGCCGGTCCTTGAGATCGGCGATCAGCGCCTCGGGCGCGCCGGCGGCTTCGGCGCCGCCGCTGGCGGGGGTCTCGGGATTTTCGTCGTTGTCGTTCATGGCTGGGCTCGATCAGGCAAGCAGGCGGCTCACGACCTTGGCCGTGTGGTCCACCATGGGGATGATGCGGGCATAGTTGAGGCGCGTGGGGCCGAGGACGGCGATCACGCCCACCACCTTGCCCGCGGAATTGGCATAAGGCGCGGCCACGATGGAGGAGCCGGACAGGCTGAACAGCCGGTTCTCCGAGCCGATGAAGATGCGCACCCCGTCGCCCTGGCCGGCGAGCTCGAGAAGGCGGATGAGATCGTTCTTGCGCTCGATGTCGTCGAACAGCGTGCGCACGCGTTCCAGGTCGCCCCGCGCCTCCACGCTTTCCAGCAGATGCGAGGCGCCGCGCACGATCAGAACCTTCTCTTCGGAGCGCGCGCCGTCCGCCGCCTGCGACAGCGTCGCCAGTCCTTCGGCCACGATCTTCTTGGTGAGCGTGTCGAGCTCGGCGCGTTCGCCTTCGAGTTCCTGGGCGATCTCGGCGCGCGCGCTCTCCAGCGTGCGGCCCTTCAGCCGCGCGGAGAGATAATTGGAAGCCTCGGCCAGCGCGGAGGCGGGAAGGCCCGGCGGGGTCTCGATCAGCCGGTTCTCGACCTGGCCGTCCTCGCTCACGATCACCACCAGCGCGCGCCGCGGCGCCACGGCCACGAACTCCACGTGGCGCAGCGTGCCGTCCTGCTTGGGCGCGACCACCAGGCCCGCGCAGCGCGACAGGCCGGAGAGCATCAGGCTCGCCTGGGTGAGCACGTCTTCCAGGCTGCGGTTCTGCTGCTGCAGGCGCGCCTCGATCTGCGCGCGCTCCGGCGGCGCCAGCTCGCCGATCTCCAGGAGTCCGTCCACGAACAGGCGCAGGCCCTTCTCCGTGGGCACGCGGCCGGCGGAGGTGTGCGGCGCGGCCAGAAGGCCCATGTGCTCGAGATCCGACATCACGTTGCGGATGGAGGCGGGCGAAAGCGTGTGCGGCAGGCGCTGGGAGAGCGTGCGCGAGCCCACCGGCTCGCCGGAGGCGAGAAAGGCGTCCACCAGATGGCGGAAAATCTCGCGCGGCCGCTCGCCCAGCTCGGCGGCGAGGAGACGGTTTGGGTCGAGGGGTGGGACGCTCATGGTAAGTTATTGTAGTATCTGCGTTTATCGGCAGGCTGCAAGGATGCGTTGCGCCGCCGCCCGGCCAAGGCTAGGTAGCCGCAGACGCCAACGACTTCAAGGGTTCCCAAGATGCGCCCCTCCGGACGCGCCGCCGATCAAATGCGCCCCGTCAGCCTCGAAACCGGGGTGTCCAAGCACGCCGAAGGCTCCTGCCTGGTCAAATTCGGCGACACCCATGTGCTGGTGACCGCCAGCCTGGAGGAGTCGACGCCGCCCTTCCTGCGCAACACCGGCAAGGGCTGGGTGACGGCCGAATACGGCATGCTGCCGCGCTCCACCCATGAGCGCATGCGCCGCGAGGCCGCCCAGGGCAAGCAGTCCGGCCGCACGCTGGAGATCCAGCGGCTGATCGGGCGCAGCCTGCGCGCCGTGGTCGATCTCGCGGCGCTGGGCGAGCGGCAGATCCAGATCGATTGCGACGTGCTCCAGGCCGACGGCGGCACGCGCACGGCCTCCATCACCGGCGGCTACGTCGCGCTCGTGCAGTGCCTCGCCTTCATGAAGAAGACCGGCATGGTGAGCAGGCCCGTCATCAAGGACCAGGTGGCGGCGGTGTCCTGCGGCATCTGGAAGGGCGCGGCCGTGCTCGACCTCGATTACGACGAGGATTCCAGCGCCCAGACCGACGCCAATTTCGTGCTCACGGGCGCGGGCGGCCTCGTCGAGATCCAGGGCACCGCGGAAGGCGCGCCGTTCACCGACGAGGAGTTCGCCTCCCTGCTCAGGCTCGCGCGCAAGGGCGTGGCGGAGCTGGTGGACCTGCAGAGGAAGGCGCTGGCGTGAGGGCGCTGGTCATCGCCACGCACAATCCCGGCAAGCTGCGCGAGATGGGCGCATTGATCGCGCCGTTCGGGTTCGACGTGAAGAGCGCGGACGAGCTCGGCCTGCCGGAGCCGGAGGAAACCGGCGCGACGTTCGAAGCGAACGCCGCGCTCAAGGCGCGCGCGGCGGCGGACGCGAGCGGCAGGCTGGCACTGGCCGACGATTCCGGCCTGGCGGTCGCGGCGCTGGACGGCGCGCCGGGCATCTACTCCGCGCGCTGGGCGGGAGAGAAGAAAGACTTCGCGAGCGCCATGGCGCGCGTGAAGCGCGAGCTCGACGCGAAGGGCGCGCGCGACATGTCGGCCAAATTCGTCTGCGCGCTGGCGCTGGCCGAGCCGCATGGCGGGATGGAGATCTTCGTGGGCGAGGCGCCCGGCCATCTGGAATTCCCGCCCCGCGGCGACAAGGGCTTCGGCTACGATCCCATCTTCGTCATGGACGGCGAGACCAGGACCTTCGGCGAACTCGACAACGCCTACAAGCACACCGTCAGCCACCGGGCGCGGGCGTTCGCGAAGCTGGCGGCGCGGCTCAAAACGCGATGAATCCCCGGCGGTGTCGCGGCCCGGGGAAACGGGCCCTCCGGGTCGCGCCTTCTTCGCCCGCGACAATGGGCGTAAAGGTTGCGGGGATCGGCGCATCCGCGCCGGCACCGATGTCGTCCGCGCGGCCCGTATCCGCGGGCCACGACACCAGGGTACAGGCGATGGCGGCCGTCCCATTTGGCGTCTATGTGCATTGGCCGTTCTGCGCGGCGAAATGTCCGTATTGCGATTTCAACTCCCATGTTCGCGCCGCGGTCGACGAGACCGGCTGGGTCGACGCGATCCTCAGGGAGCTGGAGTGGACGGCGGCGCTGCAGGGCGCGGCGCGGCCGGTGGTGGGGAGCGTGTTCTTCGGCGGCGGCACGCCGTCGCTGATGCGCGGGCGCTCGGCCGGCGCGGTGCTGGAGAAGATCGCCGCGCTCTGGCCGATGGCCAACGACGTCGAGGTCACGCTGGAGTCCAACCCCGCCAGCGCGGAGGCCGCGCGCTTCCGCGACTATCGCGCGGCGGGCGTCAACCGGCTGTCGCTGGGCGTGCAGGCGCTCGACGACGCCGACCTGAAATTCCTCGGGCGCCTGCACGACGCCGCCGAAGCCAGGGCGGCGCTGGCGCTGGCAATGCGCACGTTCGATCGCGTCTCGCTCGACCTGATCTATGCGCGCCCCGGCCAGACGGAAGCGGCGTGGCGCGACGAGCTGCGGCAGGCGCTCGCCTTCGCCGCGGAGCACCTGTCGCTCTACCAGCTCACCATCGAGCCCGCGACGCCGTTCGCGGCGCTGGCCAGGACGGGCGCGTTGCGCATCCCCGGCGACGAGCGTGCCGCTGCGCTTTACGAGATCACGCAGGAGCTGACCGAAGCCGGCGGGCGCCCCGCCTATGAAATCTCCAACCATGCCGCGCCCGGCGCGGAATGCCGGCACAACCTGCTCTACTGGCGCTACGGCGATTACGCGGGCGTGGGGCCGGGCGCGCATGGCCGGCTGACGCTGGGCGGCGCGCGTCTTGGCACCTTCAACGAGAAGCTCCCCGAACGCTGGCGCGAATCCGTCGCGCGCCAGGGTCACGGCATCGCCGAGCGCGGCGAGATCGGCAACGCCGACGCGGCGCGCGAGCATCTCCTGATGAATTTGCGGCTCGCGGAAGGTCTCGACCTCGCGGCCTATCGCGCGCGCTGGGGAACCGGGCCCGATGCGGCGCGCATCGATGCGCTTGTCGCGCAGGGCCTGCTCGCCAGGTCCGGCGACACGATCGCGGCCACCCTGCGTGGCCGGCTGGTGCTGAACGCGGTGATCGCGGAATTGGCGCGATAGCGATGCTGTCTACGACCCGTTCGCCTGGAAGGTCGTGGGCGCGGGGCTGACGGTCTGAAAGCCGTCGGGGGCGACACCGAGGACGGCGAGGCCGCGCTCCGTCGTGCCGTCGGGCGCGAAGCGGAAGATGCCGTTGACGCCGGCGAAGCCGTTGGGATCGGCAAGCGCGGCCGGCGTGAAGCGGTGATAGGCCGTCCCGCCGGAGAGCAGCGCCACCAGCGCCACCGCGTCGTAGGAGAGCGTGGCCAGCTGCGGCGGGCTCGCCTGGAAGATCGCCTTGTACTTGCTCTCGAAGGCGGCGTCGGATTCGGGCGAGGGCGCGGCGAACCAGCCGCCGGCCAGCGCGGATTCATGGGTGTTGGCGGGATCGTCCCACAGGCCGGTGCCCAGGAGCTTGATGCGGTTGCCGTCCACGCCGGCCGCGACCAGCTGTGGCGCGTCGGTGCGCAGCGCCGTGCCGCCTTCGGCCACCAGCAGGGCATCGGGGCCGGTCGCGAGCGCGGCCTTGGCGGGCGCGCTCAACCCGTCGGGCGAGGGCACGAAGCGCTCGATGTCCGTCACCTGCCCGCCTCTGGCCGTCACTTCGCCGCGAAAGGCTTCGGCGATGCGGTCGCCATAGGTGTTCTGCGGCACCAGGGCGGCGAATTTCGTGCGGCCCTGCGCGGCGGCGAAGTCCACCACGCGGCGCACTTCTGCGGCGGGCTGGAAGGAGAGCAGGAACACCCCGTCGCCCGCCACGGTGCGGTCGGTGGAAAAGGCGATCACCGGCACGCCGCGGTCGCGCGCGATGGGCGCCACCGCCGTCACCGATTGGGCGAAGATCGGCCCGATGACGATCTCCGCGCCCTGGCTCAGCAGGCTGCGCGCGCCGTTGGCGGCGGTGTCGGGCGAGCCGCCTTCGTCGGCGGTGAGGAGGATGATGTTCTGGTTGTGGGAATCGTAGAGCGCCAGCTCCGCGGCCTTGAGCATGCTCTGGGCCAGCGCGCGCGTCGCCGCCGAGCCGTTGGAGAAGGGCAGGAGCAGCCCCACGCGCACGGGGGTGCCGGCCGCGGTGTTGGGCAGGCGCAGGAAGTCCGGCGAGTCCTGGGTGATGGGATGGGTGGCGGGCGTGGCCGGTCCGGCCGCGACCGGCGGGGGCGGCGGCGGCGGAGGCGGCGGGGGCGCGGCGCAGGCGGCAAGGCTCGCCACCAGCGCGCCGATGGCGCAAACTCGCCGGGCATGGCGCGCGAAACGGACGGATGAAGCGGACACGGGATTCCTCGGACGGCGCATCGCAGGCACATTCTGTCTGGCAACCGGGCGAAATTAAGCCCGCGCCGGGGGAATCGCAAAGCCCCCTGGCGCCGGGGCTCTACCTGACCGCGACGCCCATCGGCCATGCGCGGGACATCGGCCTGCGCGCGCTGGACGTGCTGCGCGGTTGCGACGCCATCGCCGCGGAGGACACGCGCGTCACCTCCAAGCTGCTGGCCATCCACGGCATCTCCAGGCCGCTCAGCGCCTACAACGACCACAACGCGGCGCGCGAGCGCCCCAGGCTGCTGGCGCGGCTCGGGAACGGCGCGCGCATCGCGCTGGTCAGCGACGCGGGCACGCCGCTCGTCTCCGATCCCGGCTACAAGCTGGTGCGCGAGGCGGTCGCGCGCGGCATCGCGGTGCATGCGGTGCCCGGCGCCTCGGCGGCGCTGGCGGCGCTGTCGCTGTCGGGCCTGCCGACGGACCGGTTCCTGTTCGCGGGCTTTCTTCCGCCCAAATCCGCCGCGCGGCGCACGGTGCTGGAGGAGCTCAAGCCGCTGCGCGCCACGCTCGTCTTCTTCGAAGCGCCGCATCGCCTCGCCGAATGCCTGATGGACATGGCCTCCGTGCTGGGCGCGCGCGAGGCCGCGGTGGCGCGCGAGCTCACCAAGCTGCACGAGCAATGCCGCCGCGGCTCCCTGGCGGCGCTCGCGCGGGACTATGCGCAAGCGCAACCGCCCAGGGGCGAAATCACGCTGGTGGTCGGCCCGCCGGGCGCGGCGGCGCCGGACATGGCGCGGGCGGACTCGCTGCTCGACAAGGCGCTCGCCTTCATGCCGGTGCGCGCGGCGGCGGAACTGGTCGCGGAAGCCACCGGCCTGTCGCGCCATGCGCTCTACCAGCGCGCACTCGAACGGAAGCCCGGATCGTGAGCCCTCCATGAGCCTGGCGGCGCGGCAGGCGGCGGAGCGGCGCGGACGCCGCGGCGAGGGCTGGGCGGTGCTGCTGCTCACGCTCAAGGGCTACCGCATCCTGGGCCGGCGCGTGCGCACGCGGCTGGGCGAGATCGACCTGGTGGCCCGGGCGCCGTCGGGCCTCGTCTGCTTCATCGAGGTCAAGGCGCGCGACGCCGAAGACGACGCGCTGCGCGCGCTCAAGCCCCGCCAGCGCCATCGCATCGAGCGCGCGGCCGCCCTATATCTGGCGCAGCGCCCGGGCCTGGCGGCGAAGGGCTTCCGCTTCGACGTCGTCACCGTGGCGGGCCGGGGCCGGTTCGCGTGGCCGCTGCACGCGCGCGACGTCTGGCGGCCCGGCGAGGCGTGAGGCAGATTTGGGCATGGACGATCCGGCGGATTATTTGCGGGCGTTGGGCCAGGCGGGCGAAGGGCCGCACGACATCGCCATGGCCGCGCTGATGCTGGCCGCGCTCGACCATTCGGGACGGCCGCTCAAGCCCTATGCCGATCATCTGGCCGACATCGCCGGGCACGCCCGCAGCGAGGCGCGGCTGGCGACCAATGTCGAAGATGGCGCGCGTTCTCTCTCCGCCCTGATGGTGGGGCGCTACGGCTACGATGGCGACCGGCTCGACTACGACAATCCCCGCAACGCCGATTTCATGGCGGTGATCGACCGGCGCCGCGGACTGCCGGTGGCGCTGGGCATCCTCTACATCCACGCCGCGCGCGCGGCGGGCTTCGAGGCGGCGGGGCTGAACACGCCGGGCCATTTCTTCCTGCGGCTGGGCCTGCGCGGGCACGACGCGCTGATCGATCCCTTCAACGGCGGCGCCGCGCTGGACGCGGAGAAGCTGGGCACCCCGCCCGGCATGGGCGCGCCCGGCGCCGAGGATCCGCGCCGTGCCGAAGCGGTGGGCGACATCGAGGTGCTGCTCAGGCTCGAGAACAATCTCAAGCTGCGCGCCATCAACGGCGGCGAGCGGGTGCGCGCGCTGGAGGTCGCCAAGCGCATGGTGCTGATCGCGCCGAAGAAGCCGGAGCTCTGGATCGACCTGGCCCGGCTCAACGAAGCCAACGGCGCGCTCGGCGCCGCGCTCAAGTCCTACGAGGCCTGCCTCACGCTTGCGAAGCGCGGCAATGCCCTGCACAACGAAGCCGCGCTCGCGCTCTCCGCGCTGAAGCGCCGGCTGAACTAGGAGCATCCATGGCGCTCAACGTCGCGATCCAGATGGACCCGATCGAGCGGATCGACATAAGGGGCGATTCCACCTTCGCGCTGGCGCTGGAAGGCCAGGCGCGCGGGCATCGTCTTTATCACTACGGCCCGCGCGATCTCACCTTCCGCGACGGCCAGGTGAGCGCGCGCATGCGCCCGCTCGAGGTGCGCGACGTGATGGGCGACCATTTCACCTCCGGCGCGGCGGCGGTGCGCGACCTGTCGGCCATGGACGTCGTCCTGATGCGCCAGGACCCGCCCTTCGACATGGCCTACATCACCGCCACCCACATCCTGGAGCGCATCCATCCCGGGACGCTGGTGGTCAACGATCCCTTCCACGTGCGCAACGCGCCGGAGAAGCTCTTCGTCACCCTGTTCAAGGACCTGATGCCGCCCACGCTGATCACCTCCGACCGCGCGGAGATCGCGCGCTTCCGCGACGATCACAAGGACATCATCCTGAAGCCGCTCTACGGCAATGGCGGGGCGGGCGTGTTCCGCGTCAGGCCGGACGACGAGAACCTGGGCGCGATGCTGGAGATGTTCACCGCCTTCTACCGCGAACCCATCATCGTCCAGCGCTACGTGCCGGAGGTGCGCAAGGGCGACAAGCGCATCATCCTGGTGGACGGCGCGTTCGCCGGCGCCATCAACCGCGTGCCGGCGGCGGGCGAGGCGCGCTCCAACATGCATGTCGGCGGCAAGCCCGAGCCGACCGCCCTGACGAAGCGCGAGCAGGGCATCTGCGAAGCGCTGGGGCCGGAGCTCAGGGCGCGCGGGCTCCTGTTCACCGGCATCGACGTGATCGGCGACTACCTCACCGAGGTCAACGTCACCTCGCCCACCGGCATCCGCGAGGTCAAGCGCTTCGGCGGCGCGGACATCGCCGTGCTGATCTGGGACGCGATCGAAGCCCGGCGGAAATAGGCGGTCACATCGCTGTCACCGCGCTCGGCCTCGCTGCGCCGCGCGCAATCCGGGCGCCCTTAAACCCGGGCTGCGCGTTTCCTATCTTTGGGCGAACGCTATCCCTCAAGGTGCCCCATGCTCACGCTTCGCAAATCCGAGGACCGCGGCAAGACCCGCATCGACTGGCTGGACAGCCGCCACAGCTTTTCCTTCGGCGATTATCGCGATCCCGACCATGCCGGTTTCGGCCCGCTGCGGGTCATCAACGAGGACTGGATCGGGGGCGGCGGCGGCTTCCATCCCCATCCCCATCGCGACATGGAGATCGTCACCTACATGCTGGACGGCGCGCTGGAGCACCGCGACTCGCTGGGCCATGGCGGCATCATCCGTCCCGGCGAGATCCAGCGCATGAGCGCGGGGCGTGGGATCGTGCATGCGGAATTCAACGCCTCGCGGAGCGAGACCGCGCATCTGTTGCAGATCTGGATCGTGCCGTCGAAGGCGGGCCTCGATCCGTCCTACGAGCAGAAGGCGATCGATCCGCAGTCGGTCCGCAACCGGCTTTCCCGCATCGCCGCGCCCGATCCGCGCGCCAGCGAAGTGCGCCTGGTGCAGGATGCCGAGATCTGGGCGGCGAAGCTGGCGCCGGACGAGGAAGTCGTGCACCGCCTGGAGCCCGGCCGCCGCGCCTGGCTGCAGGTGGCGGGCGGCGAAGTCACCGCCGGCCCGCGCAGGCTCAAGGCCGGCGACGCGCTCGGCGTCACCGACGAAGCCGCCCTTGCCGTGCGCGCGCATGCGCCGAGCGAGATCCTGCTGTTCGACATGGCGTGAGCGGTCGCAAACACCGCGTGTGGGAACGCGGACCGCGGCTCAGCGGAAGCGGCTCTGGTAGCGGGCGTTCATGCCCGAAAGCGGGAAATGGATGAACACGTCGGTGGTGCCGAACTGGCGGTCGATCACCGCGCCGTCGCCGATGCGCGCGCCCGCGCGGACATAGCCCTTGATCAGCGGCGGCAGCGCCTTGAGCGCTTCCTTGGGATCGATCGCGTCCCTGGGCATGCGGTTCATGTCCACGAACAGTCCCGGCAGCGCGCGCACCGGCATGTGCTCGGGCATGGCGTGGAAATGATGGAGATAGGAGAGCGGAAGCTTCCACGCATCCGGGTCGGTGCCGGCGAAGGAGGCGCAGCCGAACATCACGTCGGTGGCGAAGCGGCCGTTGAAGACGCCCAGGCCCTTCCACAGGAGCTGCAGCGAGGCGGGCTTGGCGCGGTAGGCCTTGAGCACGCAGGAGCGGCCCAGCTCCAGAAGCTTCGCGCCCTTGGCCTGGCCCGAGATGAGCGGGGCGATGTCGAACTCGCCCGCGGTGTAGAAGCCCCCGGCGCGGCGCGCGTCCACGTCGCGCATCATGCGGTAGCAGCCGATCACCCGGGGCTGGCCGTCCTCGCCATGCGCCTCGCGGTCGACGACGAGCAGATGGTCGCAATACGCGTCGAAGCGGTCGAAGTCGCGGCCGGCCTCGCGCATGGCGGGCGAGGGGATGGCGCTCATCTCTTCGTAGAAGACGCGGTAGCGCAGGCGTTGCGCGGCCTCGATCTCGGCCTCGGTCTCCGCCAGGCGGACTTCGAGCGCCCCCCAACTGGCCAGGACGGGCCATTGGGCGAAACGCCCTTCCGCTGGGCCCGGCTCGTGGATGTTGACCAAACGCTGTTCCTCTACGCTGGCGCTCAAGGCTTCGAGGCCAAAGCCTCGGAGCTCAAGGCCCCGAATCGGCCCAGGGCCCAAGCCCTACGCCCCGAATATGACAATTCTAGACGACCCGAGGCCATGGGGCAAACATGGGGATGGTTGAGGCGGTTGCAAGTTCCTTGAAATAATTGATCTTTTCAGGACCCCGGCCCGGCGGCCGGGCGCGGCTGGCGGGCCTCCAGCACCAGGAAAAGGACGATGGCCGGGATGCCGATCAGGCCCGCGGCCACGAAGAAGGCGGCATAGGCCCCCATGAGCCCGAGGGCCGGGGTCAGCCCCTGCACGACGACCCCCGACAAGCCCTTCACCAGCTTGCCCACCCAGGCATAGGTCGAGCTCAGGAGCGCGTATTGCGTGGCGGTGTAGCCGAGGCTGGTCAGGCTCGACATGTAGGAGACCAGCGCCACGCCCGCGAAGCCGATGCCGAAATTGTCCCCGACCATGACGAGCGCGAAGGTCCGCAGGTGCGGCTCGTGCACGGTCGTGCTCACCACGGCGGCGAGAAGCCCAAGCCAGGAGTGTTGCGCGGCGATGCCGAAATCCGCAGGCACAGGGCCCATCAGCGGCAGGAACGCGTAGGCGGCGACGGCCGCGGCCTGCAGGATCCCGCCGGCGACCAGCGCGCTCATGTAGCCGAAGCGCAGCACCCAGGCGCCGCCCGCGGCCACGCCCGCGAAGGATGCGATGAGCCCCACCGAGATGCGCACCGCGCCGACCCAGTCCTTGGAGAGGCCGATGTCGTGGTAGAGGGGATTGGCCATCGGCCCCATGATGAAATCGGGCAGGCGGTAGAGGCTGATGGCGGCGAGCATCAG
Organism: Rhizomicrobium sp.; assembly: GCA_035499995.1. Taxonomy (GTDB): domain Bacteria; phylum Pseudomonadota; class Alphaproteobacteria; order Micropepsales; family Micropepsaceae; genus Rhizomicrobium. The sequence goes on from DATJXR010000017.1 coordinate 265,619, forward strand.
CAGCGCAAGTCCGCCATGGGTCTCGATGAAGACCCTGAACGGCCCGGCGACGGAATCCGCGAAGCCGCGCAATGACGTGATCCGCGCCTTGGCCTGCATGACCTCGTCGGCCCGCGCGGGCTCGGCGGCGAACAGCGTGGCGGCCAATCCTATGACCATCGCCGCGCCGTAGACGGCGTAGGACGCGCGCCATCCCAGATGCGCCGCGGCGATCAGGATGAGCGCATCCGTCGCGATCAGCGCCAGCCGGTAGCCGAACTGATAGGCGGACGACAGGAGCCCGAGCTCCTCGCCGCTGTCCGAGGCCTCGATGCGCCAGGCGTCGATGACGATGTCCTGCGTCGCCGAGGCGAAGGCGACGAGCATGGCGAGGAGGCCGAGCACGACGAGGCCGTAACGCGTGCCCAGGAGCGCCATGGCGGCGAGCGCGGCTCCGACGGCGATCTGCGCCAGCGCCATCCAGCCGCGGCGGCTGCCGAGAAAGCCGAGCAGCGGCGCATGCGTGCGGTCGATCAGGGGCGCCCAGAGGAATTTCAGGAAGTAGACGGTCTGTACCCATGCCAGGAAACCGATCGCGGCCAGCGAAGTGCCTTCGTCCCTGAGCCAGTAGCCCAGCGTGTTGCCCGTCAGCAGGAAAGGCAGGCCCGACGAAAAACCGAGCACCAGCATCACCAGCGTCTTGGGACGCAGATAGGCCCGCCAGGGATGGCGCGTCGTGCTTGCGCTCATGCGGCCGCGTGGCGCGCGGCGGATGGGGCGGCGGGCTGGGCGAAGAGTCTGGCAAGCATCGAATCGAGCTCGGCGGGGTCCATCGGCTTGGGCAGGAAACCATCCATGCCGGCGTCCTGGCAAGCCCGCTTGCCGGTCTCCAGCACGTCGGCGGTGAGCGCCACGATGGGCGTGCGCTTCTTGCCCGCGCGCAGCTCGGCCAGGCGGATGCGCTTGGAGGCTTCCACGCCGTCGAGCCCGGGCATGTGGATGTCGGTGAGCATCAGGTCGAAGCGCTCGTTCTCCATGACCACGATCGCCGCCTCGCCGGAGGTGACTTCCGTCACCTGGTGGCCGCGGCGGCGCAGCAGCTCGCGCGTCAGCATGGCGTTGATGGGATTGTCCTCGACCAAAAGGATGCTGAGGCCCGCGACGCGGTCCTTCCCGCGCTGCTCGGCGCGCTGGGCGACCTCCTCGCCGGGGCTCGCATCGGCCGCCACGCTGGTCATGCCCGGCGCGCCGCCGTTGCGGGCGCGCGCCCGCTCGACCAGCGAAATCTGGCGCACCGGCTTGACGAGATAGGCGCTGAAGCCCATCGCCTTCAGCTCGGGCAGCCGCCCGCGCGCTTCCGGCACGAGCAGGACGACGGAGCGCCTGGCGTTCTCCGCCAGCGCCGGCACGTCGGGCACCGCGTCGGTGCCGGAATCGACGATGGCGACGTCGACGGGCGCTTTGGCGCCGGCCAGCGACACCACCTCCCCGCCGGCGGCGCGGATCTGCGCCGTCAGGCCCTCGCGCAGCACGGCGTTGCGGGTCAGCACGGCGATCTTCTGGCCGGCCAGCCGCTCCGGTTCGTAGAGCGCCTCGCGCGCCACCTTGGCGGGCATGGTGAACCAGAACACGCTGCCGCCGCCCTGGGCGGCATCGATGCCGATGTCGCCGCCCATGGCCTCGACCAGGCGCCGCGAGATGGCGAGCCCCAGCCCCGTGCCGCCGAACCTGCGGGCATGGGTGGAATCGGCCTGCACGAATTCGTTGAAGATGTCCTTGCGCTTCTCCACCGGCACGCCCACGCCGGTGTCGCGCACCTCGAAATGCAGGAAGCGCCGGCCCTTGTTCTCGCCCACGCCTAGGTCGACGCGCACGCCGCCCTTCTCGGTGAACTTGATGGCGTTGCCCACGAGGTTGGTGAGCACCTGCCTGAGGCGCACCCCGTCGCCGCGCACGGCGGCGGGGGTGTCCGGCGCCACCACGGCCACGACCTCGATGCCTTTGCCGTGGGCCCGCGGCGACAGAAGCTCGACCACGCCCTCCACCAGCGCGCGTGGCCCGATCTCGTCTTCCTCGAGCGTCACGGTGCCGGATTCGATCTTGGAGAAATCCAGGATGTCCTCGATCAGGGCGAGCAGCGACTCGCCGGATTGCTGGATCGCCTCGGCGTAGGTGCGCTGCTCGGGCGCCAGCTTGGTCTCGGTGAGCAGCCGCGCCATGCCGAGCACGCCGTTCATGGGCGTGCGGATCTCGTGGCTCATGGTGGCGAGGAAGCCGGATTTGGCGCGGCTCGCGGCCTCGGCCTTGTCGCGCGCGTCGGTGAGCGCGTCCTCGAGCGCCTTGCGCTCGGTGATGTCGCGGCCGACGCTCTGCACCTCGATGAGCTTTCCGCCGGCGTCGCGCACCGCGTAGTCCTCCCACGCGATCCAGCGCCAGCCATAGGCCGTGCGCAGGTGCTGGTCGTACTTCACCCGCGCATGGCCCGTCTCGCGCCCGGCGAAGGAGCCGAAATGCGGCGCGCGGGAATCGGGGTGCAGTTCCGGCGCGAAAGGCTGGCCGACGGCGCGGCGCGGATCGAGGCCGAAGAGCTTGAAGAAGGCGTCGTTGGCGTAGGTCACGCGGCTGTCGGGCGCGCGGCGCACGATGGCGTCGCCCTGGCTGTCGACCAGGCCCTTGTAGCGCGCCTCGCTCTCGTGCATGCGCGCGTTCATCGCCGAGACGGTGGCGAGCGAGGCTTCGAGCCGCGCCGTCAGCGTGCGCAGTTCCGCTTCGCTGGTGGCGAGCGCGCGGGCGCGTCCGCGCGCCTCGATCAGCCCGATGAACAGGAGCATCAGGCCGAGCAGACCCAGGACGCCCAGAAGCAGCGGCGACACCGCCTGGCGATGCAGCAGGATCTGGGCGAGCGACACGCCACCGACGGCGATCGCGCCCAGGCCGAAAACGATCTTGCCCGCGCGTGCGAACACGGCAGCTCCCGAAGTGAACGGCAACTTAACCGCGTTCGCCCTTGCGAAAGATTTAACGGCTGGCTTTGGCCCCGGGAAAGGTTAACAATTGGCAGCCGCCGGCTCCGGCGGCGCGCTATCTCTTCAAGGGGAGGAAACGACGATGCGATTTGCGGGCACAGCACTTGCCGCGGCATTCCTGGTGGCGGCCACGACCGCCGCGCTGGCCGACGATCCGATGGCCAACACCTACGGCAACACCGTCACCACCAAGAGTCACAAGACCGGCGCGGTGGGGACGCTCTACTTCAACAACGACATGACCTACCAGGCCAAGGCGACGGACGCCAAGGGCCAGCCGGTGGCCTATGGTGGCGCCTGGTCGCTCAAGGATGGCGGCAACACCATCTGTCTCGCGCCCAGGCTGCCGGCGAACACGCCGGGTTCGGCACCGTCATGCTCGCCGCTGCAGAAGCACAATGTCGGCGACAGCTGGTCGGTGACCAACGACCAGGGCGAGACCTTCGACGTGTCGCTCTCGGCCGGCCGCTGATCCGGCCTGGAATGCGAAAGCCGCGGGCAGCGATGCCCGCGGCTTTCCGTTTTCATCGCCCGCGCCGCCGGTGTCCGTCACCTTCAGTGTGCCGGCCGCGTCCATTTGGTGGCGCCCATCGTGGTGACGGTCCCGCCCGTGATGTCGAACGGGCCGGCGCCGATGCAACCATCAGCGGGCCGGGCCTCTGCCCTGCCGGCGCTCGCCAGCGCGGCGGGCCATGCGGCAGCGGCACGCACGTGAGAGGGTGGCCGCAATCGCGCTCCCGCTGTGCTGGAAATGTCTTTTTCCTCAATATGTTAGTCACCGTCACACAAGCTTCATGGAAGTGTGATGGTCCTTAAACCCTGACGGGGTTTATCGGCCCCGGCCGGCGTTGCGAGGGGGTGGGGAGCGCGTGCTTCCAGACGTTCGGGACGGTCACGGCCAGCCACACACGAGAGGTCTTCCATGAAGCCGTTTCACATGATCGCGGCGGCCGCACTCGCGGGCATGACGGTCACCGCGGCCTCGGCCGCCGACCTGGCCGGCGCGGGCGCCACCTTCCCCTATCCGATCTACGCCAAATGGGCGGAGACCTATAAGAAGACGACGGGCACGGGCCTCAACTACCAGGCCATCGGCTCCGGCGGCGGCATCGCCCAGATCAAGGCGAAGACCGTCGATTTCGGCGCCTCCGACAAGCCGCTCTCGCCGGGCGAGCTGGATGCGGCGGGCCTCACCCAGTTCCCCACCGTGATCGGCGGCGTGGTGCCGGTCGCGAACCTTCCGGGCATCAAGCCGGGCGAACTGGTGCTCGACGGCGCGACGCTGGCCGATATCTGCCTGGGCAAGATCAAGTACTGGGACGATGCGGCGATCAAGAAGCTCAACCCGGGCGCGGCGCTGCCGCATGTGGCGGTCATCGGCGTGCACCGCTCGGACGGTTCGGGCACCAACTTCATCTTCACCAACTATCTGTCGAAAGTGAGCCCGGCCTGGGCCTCGCAGGTGGGCGCGGCGACGTCCGTGGAGTGGCCGTCCGGCGTCGGCGCCAAGGGCAATGAGGGCGTGGCCGGCACGGTGAAGCAGACGCAAGGGGCGCTCGGCTATGTCGAATACGCCTATGCCAAACAGAACACGCTCACCTACATCCGCATGATCAATCACGACGGCGTGGCGGTGAGCCCGACGGCGGACGCCTTCCAGGCCGCCTCGGCCAAGACCGACTGGGCGCACTCGCCGGCCTTCTACGTGGTGCTGACCAACCAGCCCGGCCACGACGCCTGGCCGATCGCGGGCGCGACCTTCATCCTGGTCTACAAGCACCCGGCCGATGCGGCCAAGACGAAGGACGTGCTCAAGTTCTTCACCTGGGCGCACAGCGCCGAAGCCGACAACCTGGCCAAGAGCCTCGACTATGTGCCGCTGCCCGCCTCCACGGTGGACGCGATCAAGGCGAGCTGGAAGGCCAATATCGACGCCAACGCGGTTCCGTAAGGAACCGGCTGAGATCCGAGCCTGGATTGGGGGGCTGAAGAGGCCCCCCAATTCGTCTAGAACGGTGCTGTATCAACCAATGGCCGATATCGCCTTGAGCGACACCTCAGCGACAACGGAACGCGCGACCGCGCTGCGCCGCTTCAGCCGCAGCGACGCGGTTTTCCGGTTTTTCACGCGGAGCTCGGCGCTGGCGATCCTCGCGATCTTCGCCGGCATCCTGGTCACGCTGATCGGCGGCGCCTGGGTCTCCATCACCCAGTTCGGCGTCGGCTTCCTCACCACCTCGACCTGGAACCCGGTCACCGAGAAATTCGGCGCCTGGCCCGCGATCTACGGCACGCTCGTCTCCTCGGCCATCGCCATGATCCTTGCGCTGCCGCTGGGCATCGGCATCGCCATCTTCCTCACCGAGATCTGCCCGCGCCAGCTCAAGCGGCCCATCGGCATCGCCATCGAGCTTCTGGCGGGCATCCCCTCGATCGTCTACGGCATCTGGGGCCTCTTCATCCTCGCGCCCTATTTCCAGGTCAACATCGAGCAGCACGTCATCGACTGGTTCGACGGCATCCCCGTGCTGCAGAGCCTGTTCGCCGGCCCGCCCTACGGCATCGGCCTGTTCACCGCGGGCCTGATCTTGGCGATCATGATCCTGCCCTTCATCGCCTCGGTCACGCGCGACGTGTTCGAGACCGCGCCGCCCATGCTGAAGGAAGCCGCCTACGGCACCGGCTGCACCACCTGGGAGGTGATGTGGCGCATCGTGCTGCCGTTCACCCAGTCCGGCGTGGTCGGCGGGGCGATGCTGGCGCTGGGCCGCGCGCTGGGCGAGACCATGGCCGTCACGTTCGTGATCGGCAACGCCCACACCCACATCACGGCCAACCTGTTCGCGCCGGCCACCACGATCTCGGCCACCATCGCCAATGAGTTCGCCGAGGCGCTCGGCAACGTCTATCCCGCCGCCATCATCGAATGCGGCCTGATCCTGATGGGCCTGACCTTCACCGTGCTGGCGGCGGCGCAACTGATGCTGCGCGGCTTCGAGCGGCGCGCGGGCGGGAGGTCGGCATGAACCGCGCGATCTACGCCCGCCGGCGGCTGGTCAACGGCACGTTCCTGTCGCTCTCGGTGGCGGCGGCGCTCGTCGGCATGATCGCGCTGGCGCTGATCCTCTATGCGCTGGTGGTCAACGGCGTGCAGGCGCTTTCGCCCACGCTGTTCACGCTCGACCAGCCGGCGCCGCAATCCATCGGCGGCCTCAAGAACGCCATCTACGGAAGCCTGCTGCTCAACGCCATGGCCATCGCCATCGGCACGCCCATCGGCATCTTCGCGGGCACCTATCTCGCCGAATATGGCCGTCATTCCTGGACGGCGTTCTTCGTGCGCTTCGCCAACGACATCCTGCTTTCGGCGCCGTCGATCCTGATCGGCCTGTTCATCTACGTGCTGATGGTGCCGCGCATGCACGGCTTCTCGGCGCTGGCCGGGTCGCTGGCGCTCGCCATCATCGTCATCCCGGTGGTGGTGCGCACGACGGAGAACATGCTGCTGCTCGTTCCCAACACGCTGCGGGAGGCGGCGGCCTCCATCGGCGCGCCGCGGGCGATCTCGATCCGCGCGGTGACCTGGCGGGCGGCGCGGGCGGGCATCGTCACGGGCATATTGCTGGCGCTGGCGCGCATCTCCGGCGAGACGGCGCCGCTTCTCTTCACGGCCTTCGGCAATCCCAACACCTCCTTCAACATCCTGGGGCCCGTGGGGGCGCTGCCGCTCACCATCTTCAACTTCTTCAACTCGGCCTATGACGACTGGCACCGGCTCGCCTGGGCGGGCGCGCTGATCATCACGGCCGCGGTCCTCACCCTCAGCGTATTCGCCCGCCTGCTCGAAGGGCGCCGGAGCTGACCATGAACGACATGACCAGATTAGACAGCAAGGTGCGCATCGACATCCGCAAGCTCAATTTCTTCTACGGCAGGAACCGCGCGCTGAAGGACGTCTCGCTGCCGCTCTACGACCGCAAGGTCACCGCCTTCATCGGCCCCTCGGGCTGCGGCAAGTCCACGCTGCTGCGCGTCCTCAACCGCATCTACGACCTCTATCCCAACCAGTTCGCGAAGGGCGAGGTGCTGCTCGACGGCAAGGACATCCTGGGCGCCGGGCAGGATCTCAACCTGCTGCGCGCGCGCATCGGCATGGTGTTCCAGAAGCCGACGCCGTTTCCCATGACGATCTACGACAACATCGCCTTCGGCATCAAACTCTACGAGCGACTGCCCAGGAGCGAGCTCGACGGCCGCGTCGAGGACGCGCTCTCCCGCGCCGCGCTGTGGGGCGAGGTGAAGGACAAGCTGCGCGATTCCGGCCTGTCGCTTTCCGGCGGCCAGCAGCAGCGGCTGTGCATCGCCCGCACCGTGGCGACGCGCCCCGAGGTGATCCTGCTGGACGAGCCGTGCTCGGCGCTCGACCCGATCTCCACCGCCAAGATCGAGGAGCTGATCGACGAGCTGGTGAAGGATTACACCATCGCCATCGTCACCCACAACATGCAGCAGGCCAGCCGCACCTCGGACTTCACCGCCTTCATGTTCCTGGGCGAGCTGATCGAATACGGCGAGACCGAACAGGTCTTCACCGCCCCCAGGAACAAGCGCACGGAAGAGTACATCACCGGCCGGTTCGGGTGACGTCGTAACCCGCCCCTGGTGGGCGGGTCGAAAAACGCGCGAGCGTTTTTCGGGGCGGGGGCGTGGTGCCGTGCCCTCACCACCGGGCCCCTCACCCGAAAAATTCTCGCTACGCTCCAATTTTTCGACCTCCCCACAAGGGGGAGGTTACTTCAAATGTAATCCCCCGCCGCCGTCTCGTCGCGCCCGCGGCCGAACGCGTTGAACACCAGGCTCAGCGCCGCGGCGACGGCGAGGTTCAGCACCAGCGCGGAGAGCGCGGCGTAGCAGGGCACCGTCACGCCCAGGATGTGCAGCGCGAACACCGATTTCGCGAAGCCGAGGGTCCAGGCCATCCAGGTGCCGCTGGCGACCCCGAAGCCCCAGCCGATCAGCAGCGCCAGGGGATGGAGCCAGCGCGTGTAGAGCCCAATCAGCACCGCAGGCAGCATCTGGATGATGAAGATGCCGCCCAGCAGCTGAAGCTGGATGGCCTGGTCGTGGAGCTCGAGGATGAAGGCGAGCGCACCCAGCTTCACCGCCAGCGACGCGATCCTGGCGACCTGGCTCTCGCGGGCGGGCGCGCAACCGGGCTCGATGAATTCGCGCCAGATGTTGCGGGTGAAGAGGTTGGCGCAGGCGATGGACATGATGGCGGCCGGCACCAGCGCGCCGATGGCGATGGCGGCGAACGCCACGCCCACGAACCATTTGGGGAACATGGTCAGGAACAGCGCCGGCACGGCGAAATTGGCGCCATAGGTCCTGAACGCCGCGGCATAGGCGGGATCGGTCTTCACCCCCGCGGCCAGCGCCATGAAGCCGAACAGCGCGATCAGCCCCAGCGCCAGCGAATAGGCGGGCAGCGCCACGGCGTTGCGCCTGATGGCGTCGCGGCCGGAGGAGGAGAGCACGCCAGTGACGGCATGGGGATAGAGGAACAGCGCCATGGCCGAGCCCAGCGCCAGCGTGATGTAGGCCGCGGGCGCGCCGAGGTTTGCGGCGGTGGAGGGCGCCAGCAGCAGGGTCTTCGCATCGGCCGCGGCGAAGATCCTGCCGAAGCCGCCGAGCTCGGCGGGGATGACCGCGATGGCGGCGATGACGGTGACGTAGATCAGCGTGTCCTTGACCATGGCGATCATGGCCGGCGCGCGCAGGCCGCTGGAATAGGTGTAGAGCGCCAGCACCACGAAGGCGATGACGAGCGGCCATTCGCCCTGGATGCCGAGCCCGGCCAGCACCACCTGGATGCCGACCAGCTGCAGCGCGATATAGGGCATGGTCGCCACGATGCCGGTGAGCGCCACGGCCAGCGCCAGCATGCGGCTGCCGAAGCGCCCGCGCACGAAATCCGCCGCCGTCACGTAGCCCTTCGCGTGCGAGACCGACCACAATCGCGGAAACACCGAGAACATGATGGGGAAGACGAAGATGGTGTAGGGCACGGCGAAGAAGCCGAGCGCGCCGCCGGCCATCACCGCGGCGGGCACCGCCACGAAGGTGTAGGCGGTATAGAGATCGCCGCCCAGAAGGAACCACACCACCCAGCTTCCGAAGCGCCGCCCGCCCAGCCCCCATTCATGCAGCTGGCTGAGATCGCCCGCCCGCCAGCGCGAGGCGGCAAAGCCGAGCACGGTGACGAGCGCGAACAGCGCCACGAAGATCGCGATGGCCGTCGCGTCCGGCCGAAGGGCGCTCACCGCTTTTTCTCCGCCGATTTTCCGGCGCGGTAGACGGGCAGCAGCAGCACCGCGCCCAGCGGGATCCACAGGAGCTGGTACCAGTAGAAGAACGGGATGCCGAACAGGTCCGGCCGCGCGCGGTCGTAGAACGGCACCCAGGCCAGCGCCAGATACGGCACCACAAGCAACAGCTGTATCGCGCGAACGCCCCGCATGACCCGCCCCCTGTCTCCCGGAACGAATCTTTACGGGATATGCGCCCGCAAACAACCTCCCCCTTGCGGGCGGGATCTTCCTCCCCCGCGAAGGCGGAAGAACGGAATCGACCTGCCCGCGAGGGCGAGGTTAAGTTGGGGCCATGAATCCGCTCGCGCTCTATCTCCTCGTCTCCCTGGCCGGCATCGCGGTGCTGGTGGGGGTGAACGCGCTGCTCTTCGGGCGGCGCGGGCGGGGGCTGGACATGGCGGCGCTGGAGGCGCGGCTGGGGCTCGACGAGCCGGGCTTCCGCGCGGGCAACAAGGTGCTGGCGGGCGCCGCGGCGCTGATCGAGAACGCGGCGGACGGCGCGCTCTACGTGGCGCGCGCCAATGGCGAGGGCTTCGTCGTCCGCAAGCTCGGGCGCGGCACGCTCAAGCGGCTGGCGCGCGACGGCGCGGCGCTCGACCTGCGGCTGGCCGATTTCGCCTTCCCGCGGGCGCGACTCGCCTTCGCCGGCGATGCCGAGGCCAGCGCGTGGGAAGCGCGGCTGAAGGATTTCGCGGGCTGAACATGCATCTCGTCAATCCCACCCAGCTCGCCACGCCCGCCTTCATCTTCCTCGTCGTCGCGGAGATGCTGTTCGTCCGGTTCGCCGGCCGCGGGCGCTACGAAGTGCGCGACACCGCCGCCAGCCTCATGCTGGGGTTCCTCAGCGTGTTGAGCGGGCTCGCGGTGGGCGCGTTCTATCTCGCCATGGACAAATTCAATTCCGCCCATGCGCTGGCCGATTTCGGCTGGACCTGGCCCGTGTTCCTCGCCGCCTTCGTGGCCGACGATATCGCCTATTACTTCTGGCACCGCGCCAGCCACCGGGTGCGCTGGCTGTGGGCCGATCACGTGCAGCATCATTCCAGCCAGCATTTCAACCTGTCCACCGCCTTGCGCCAGCCGGTGACGGGCGTGCTCACCTTCGGCTTCCTCTTCCGCGTGCCGCTGTTCTTCCTGGGCTTCCCCGTGCCCATGCTGGCCTTCGTGCACGGCATCAATCTCGTCTACCAGTTCTGGATCCACACCGAGGCCATCGGAAAATGCCCCGCCTGGTTCGAGGCGGCGTTCAACACCCCCTCCCACCACCGCGTGCACCACGCCACCAACGCGCGCTACCTGGATTCCAACTATGCGGGCGTGTTCATCCTGTGGGACCGGCTGTTCGGCACCTTCGTGGCGGAAGACGCAAGCGACCCGCCGCGCTACGGCATCGTGCACAACCTGGCCACGTTCAATCCCCTGCGCATCGTGCTGCACGAATGGGTGGGCATCGGCCGTGATCTCGCGCGCGCCCGCACGGCGGGCGAAGCGCGCGGCTATCTTCTGGGTCCGCCGGGCTGGTCGCCGGACGCAAGCCGCGACACCACCGAGACCATCCGCGCCCGCTGGGCCGATTTCCGCGGCGCACAACCGGCGCCCGCCGAATAGCCGCCGGCCCTGCGCCACGCTATGATCGGCACGCCGCATTCTTTCGGGGGGATCCGATGCGCGTGCTCATCGCCGGCCTGCTCGGCGCCGTCGCCATGTTCGCCTGGACCGCCGTTGCCCACGTGGCCACGCCGCTCGGCACCATCGGTTTCTCGCAATTGCCCAACGAGGCCCGGGTGGAGAACGACCTGCAATCCGGCACCGCCAAATCGGGGCTCTACATCTTTCCCTGGGTCGATCCCGGCGATCCGAAGATGATGGAGAAATCCTCCGCGCTGATGAAGGTTCACGGCTCGGGCTATCTCGTCTACCACCCGCCCGGCGCGGCGATGGAAGACCCCGCCAACATGGCCGCGCCGCTGGCCGTGGAATTCCTCAAGCAGTTGGTGCAGGCGACCGTCGCCGCGTTCCTGGTGTCGATGATGGCGGGGCTCGGCTTCCTGGGGCGGCTGGGCGCGGTGACGCTCACCGGCGTCATCGCCGGCATCGCCACCAACGTGTCGTACTGGAACTGGTACGGCTATCCGCTCGACTACACCGTGGCGCAGGCGTTCGTGGAGATCGTCTCCGCCTTCGCCTCCGGCCTCGCCATCGCCTGGTGGCTGGGCCGCACGGCAAAGCCGGCGGCGGCAAGCTAGAGCGGGATCGCTCTTCTTCGAATCGCGATCCCGCTCCAGGTATTTGATTGACGCGCAATTTTTCGGGCGAACCGCTGCACACTTCGCCCGATTGCGCTCTGGCCGCGAGAGGAGTTTCGCCCGGTGCGCGAGCGGAAGCCTATCTCGCAATCTCGAAGCCGTACGTCCTGAAGATGGCCGCCGCCGTCCCGCTTTCGAGGAAGGCCTCGAAAGCCGCGGCGCCGGTCCTGGCGTCCCTTGTCAGGCCCACCGGATAGACGATGGGAAGATGCGAATTGCCGGGGAACACGCCCACGATCTTCACCCTCGGCTCGACCGCGGCGTCGGTGGCGTAGACGATGCCGAGCGGCGTCTCTCCGCGCGCCACGAAGGCGAGCGCGGCGCGCACGTTCTCGGCAACCGCCAGGCGGCCGGCCACGGCGTTCCACGCGCCCAGGGAGGTGAGCGCCTGGCGGGCATATCTGCCCGCCGGCACCGAATCCGGATCGGCGATGGCAAGCCGCCCGCCGCCGAGCGCGCCCGAAAGATCGGCATGCGGCCCAAGCGCGACATGCGCGGCGGAGTCCCTCGGCGCGATGAGCACGAGGCGGTTGCCCAGCAGCGTGCGGATGCTGGCATGGTTCATCAGGCCGCGAGCGTCGAGATACTCCATCCAGTCGCGGTCGGCGGACAGGAACATGTCCACCCCGCCGGAGGATTCGATCTGGTGCGCCAGGGTGGAGGAGGCCGCGAAGGAGAACGTCACGTGCCGCCCGGTCCTGGCCTCGTAGACCTTGCCGGCCTGCGTCAGCGCGTCGGTGAGCGAGGCGGCGGCGAAGACGGTGATGGTGCCGCTGTCGGCCGCCGGTGTGGATGCGGCGGCGCATGCGCCCATGGCGGCAAGGCCCACCAGTACGGCCGAAGCCAGCAAGCCCTTCAATGTCCCCAAGAGGCTCTCCGATAGCGTGATATCCGTATGGATATCACGCTTCCGCGTGCTTGTCAGCCGCGCCGGCGGCGTCCTTCACATCCTTGCGGATGCGGTCGAGCTCCTTGTCCGGAAGCTGCTCGGCCTCGATGAATTCGTTGCGGGCCTGGCGCGTCACCAGGATGAGCTCGTCGAGCTTGGCCTGCAGCGCCGCGCCGTCGCGGTTCTGGGTGTTCTGGATCAGGAACACCATCAGGAAGGTGACGATGGTGGTGCCGGTGTTGATCACGAGCTGCCAGGTGTCGGAATAGCGGAAGATCGGGCCGGTGACGGCCCACACCACGATCGCCACGCAGCAGAGGAAGAAGGCGAGCGGCCGCCCGCTGGCGCGCGCCACCGCATTGGCGAAGCGCGCGAACGGCGACAGGCGCGGGGCTTTTTTCGGCGCGCCGGCGCCCGCCACGCGCCGCGGCGGCGGCGAGGGGCTCATGCGCGCCGCCGCGCCACGATGACGAGGCCCGCGCCCACCACCAGGAGCACGATGGAGCCCGCCAGCGGCACGGCGATGGAACGATGCTCCTGCGTGTCGACCTGCAGCGGCCCGGCCTTGAGGACGGGTTTGGTCTCGGTGTAGCTGAAATGGTCGAACGCCAAGCCCACGATGCCGAGCACGATGAGCAGCACGCCCAGAAGCGCCATCCCGCGCATGCGGTTTCCTCCTTCGGCCCGGCCCGGGTTCAAAACGGGCGGGCGTGCCGGAGAGTTCCATGCATGCTAGAGCCGCCGCCGGTAGCTCAGCGCCTCGGCCACGTGCGCGCGGGCGACGGTGTCGGCGCCGGCGAGGTCGGCGATGGTGCGGGCCACGCGCAGGACGCGGTGATAGCCGCGCGCGGTCAGCCGCATGGCGTCCGCGGCTTCCTCGAGCAGGCGCGCGCCGGCCGGCTCGGGCGTGCAGTGGCGTTCCAGCGTTTCGCCTTCGGCCTCGGCATTGGTGCGCACGCCCGCGCCGTCGTAGCGCCTGCGCTGGATGTCGCGCGCCCCGGCCACGCGCGCGGCGATGCTCTGGGTGCCTTCGGCGGGCGGCGGCAGCGCCAGGTCCTGCGCGGAGACGCCGGCCACTTCCACATGGATGTCCATGCGGTCGCTCAAGGGACCGGAGATGCGCGCCTGGTAGTCGTTGGCGCATCTGGGCGCGCGGCCGCAGGCGCGGCCCGGCTCGCCGGCATAGCCGCAGCGGCACGGGTTCATCGCCGCCACCAGCTGGAAGCGCGCGGGGAAGCGGACATGCGCGTTCGCCCGCGCCACCACCGCTTCGCCGGTCTCGATGGGCTGCCTGAGCGAATCCAGCACCGGGCGCTGGAATTCCGGAAGCTCGTCCAGGAACAGCACGCCCAGATGCGCGAGGCTCACCTCGCCCGGCCGCACGCGCAGGCCCCCGCCCACCAGCGACGCCATGGACGCGGAGTGATGCGGATTGCGGAACGGCCTCTTCCGGGAGATCGCGCCGTCGCGCAATTCGCCCGCCAGCGATTGCACCATGGAGATCTCCAGCGCCTCGCGCGCGTCCAGCGGCGGCAGCAGCCCGGGCAGCCGGGCCGCCAGCATCGACTTGCCCGCGCCGGGCGGACCGATCATCAGCATGTTGTGCCCGCCGGCCGCGGCGATCTCGAGCGCCCGCTTGGCGGTCTCCTGGCCCTTCACGTCGCGCATGTCGGGAACGGCGCCGCGCTCCTCGGCAAGGCGCGCCATGGGCGGGCTCAGCACCTGCGCGCCCTTGATGTGGTTGACCAGCGCGATCAGGGACGGCGGCGCGATCACCTCCACCCCGCCGGCCCAGGCCGCTTCGGCGCCGCAGGCCGCGGGGCAGATGAGGCCGCGGTTCTGCGCGCTGGCGGCGAGCGCGGCGGGCAACACGCCGGCCACCGGAACGAGCTGGCCGTCCAGCGACAATTCCCCCAGCGCCACATGGCGCGCCATCTCGCTCGCCGGCAGCACCCCCATCACCGCGAGCAATCCGAGCGCGATGGGAAGATCGTAGTGGCTGCCTTCCTTGGGCAGGTCGGCCGGCGAGAGGTTGACCACGATCTGCTTGAACGGCAGCGCGAGCCCGATGGCCGACAGCGCGGAGCGCACGCGCTCGCGGCTTTCCGCCACCGCCTTGTCGGCCAGCCCCACGATGGTGAAGCCGCCATTGGCCGAGGGCATGAGGTTGATCTGCACGTCCACCTCGCGCGCCTCGATGCCCTGGAACGCCACGGTATAGATGTGCGCGACCGTCATCGCTCTCCCCCCGATGGAGGGGAGTGTGCGCGCGAGCCTGCGCGCAAGGCTTGTCCGCCCTGTCCCGGGCCTGTCGCAAAGTGTGCCGGCTTTCTATTTCGCCGACAGAATGCCCCACACGAAATCGGAGCGGTCGAAGCCTTCCAGCGCCAGCGGGTTCACCGGCCCGGTCGGGGTGTGCGCCAGCACGCCGGCATTGGCCGCGCCGCCTTTGTCGAACGACGCATAGGCGTGGCACGATTGGCAGGAGATCCACGGGATCGGCACGCCGTGGTTCATCCGCTCCACCACGGAGTTGCCCAGGATGGTGGGCCGGCCCTTGCGGTCGAGGTAATCCACCTGCGTGCCCTTGAGGCAGTAATTGTCCCAGACTTTCGCCACGCCGAAGACAGGGAAGAGCTTCTCGATGGCCTTCGATTTTTCGCATGCACCGTAGTCGGTGTTGGGCGTCGCCGCCGGAGCAACATCTGCTTTCGCCGCGCCGAAGGAGTCGTGACACCCGATGATGTCGCAGCGCCCGGGATTGCTGCGGTGCTCGATGGTGAACCACAGCCAGTCCGGCCTGTCCTTGACCTGCACCGAGACGCCCACCAGCGCGAATTCGCGCGCGGCGCCGTCAAGCGTCGCGGTGCTGGTGTAGAAGGCGCGGCGCACCTCCTCCGCGCTTCTGTATCGCGGCTGCCATTTCAGGATGTCGGTCACCGGAACCCAGTCGGCCTTGGCGATGACGGCGCCGAAAGGCAGCGCGATCCTCGCATTTCGCGCATAGGCGGCGACAAGGCCGTCGATCGTGGTCAGCCCGTTGTCCTTCATGTAGCCGAAGGCGAGACCGTTATGGCGCACCTCCTCGCCGATGCAGGCATCGGCAGGGAAATTGCCGGCGGCTCCGTCCTGCGGCCTGGCGCAGGAACCGGGCGCGGCGACCTTCGGCGCCGCCGCCATCCCGTGGCCCGCCGCTCCGCCCAGGCTGCGCGTCAGGCGCTTTGGCGCCGCGGCGGCGGGCCATCGCGGATGGGCCGTGTAGAGATCGGAATCCGATGCCCAGGTTTCGAATTGCACGGCATGGCGGCCTTCGGCGGGCACGATCATCCCGAGAAAGGCTCTCCACGCCGCCTCGTCAGGAGAAACGCTTCCGCCAGGCGCCGCCTTCGCGGCGACGCCGATGGCACCGGCGTGCGGCGCCAGCACCGAGGCGAGGGCCAGGGCGAGGGCGAGGGCGAGGGCGAGTGCCGGCGCGAGCGCGAGCGCCCGTTTCATCCCAGCACCAGCGCCGCCGCGATCCCGGCGATGACGAAGCGGGCGAGATAGCCCAGGCAGTGGGCGAAGGTGACGCGCGGGTCGATCCGGATCCACAGCCCGTTGGTCACGCTCACCACCAGCGGCCCCGCCGCCCAGGCGATGACGGCCACGGTGAGCGCGCTCCGGAAATCGCTGGCGCCCGCCAGCGCGCAGAGCGCGATCACGCCGGCCGCGGTGACGAAGCCGATGGCGGTGGAATAGAGGATGGGCTTGGTCTCGTCCTTCTGCCCCGCGCGCGGCCACCAGGTGTCGGGATATTTCACGTAGCGGCCGCGGAACAGCACCCCCATGAAGTACCAGTCGCTGAAACTCGACACGACACCGGCCGCGATCACGGCCGCGACGATCTTCCAATCCATGGCAAAGCCCCCGGAAATCCGCGCCACTTTAACCCGCGGCGGCGAGGCTGGCGACGGTGGACAAAGCCCGGGCGATGGGGGAGATTCCAGCCATGGTCACGTTCAAGATCGAACCCGACAGCATCGGCTTCCACGCCTGGAGTCCGGAGCTTCCGGGCTGCCATTCCCATGGCGCCAGCCGGGCCGAGGCGCTCACGAATCTCAAGGACGCCGTGCGCCTTTACCTCGACGACGTCATGGAGGAATCCCTGCTGCCGAGGTCCGGCCGCGCGGCAGCGCCGCGCCGCAGGCTGAAGGCCCGCGCCTGATGACGCCGCGCGAGATGCGGCGGATTCTCGAGCAGAACGGATTTGTCTTCACGCGGCAGTCGGGAAGTCACGCGATCTTCAAGCATCCCGTCAACAAGCGCAGGGTCGTGCTGCCCATCCACAGCGGCGACATCCCGACCGGCACCTGCCGCGCGATCCTCAAGGACGCGGGGCTGAAGCCGCCCGGAAAATGATCACTTCGGCACCACGTCGAAGGCGACGGTGGTGCGGGCGGCGGTGGAGCGGAAGGGCACGGTGCCGTGCCAGGTGTAGGACGGGAACAGCACCAGCGTGCCGGGCCTGGGCTTGACCGCGCGGCGGATGGGATCGGCGAGCCCCATCTCGATATGCGGCTCGCCGAATTTGATCCAGCCCTGTTTCTCGCCGTCGTCCGCCACCGCGTCCGGCACGGCCACGTAATAGGCCGAGCTGATCCAGCCGCGGGGATGGACGTGGTTGGTGTGGAAGCCGCAATCGTGGAGCCGCGAGGACCAGGAATCGGTGTAGCGGAAGCCGCCCGCCTTGTGCTTCAGGAGCGGGTGGCTCGCGTCCGCCTTCATGCGCGCGATGTAGGCGGCGACCGCCTTGTCGATTTCCGCGCGCAGGAGGTTCACCGGGTCGTGGCCGCCGCTGAAGAGGTTGTCCAGCGTCTGCGTGCCGCCGCGCAGCGTCTGGTCGAGATATTCGCGCTTGTCGGTGTGCAGCCGGTCGAGACAGGCGTCGAGCTCCCGGTTGAAGCTCTCCATGTCGGAGAAGCCCTTCGGCGGATCGAGCTCGAAGACCTGCACGAATTTCTCGTAGTCGTTGAGCTCCGCCTCGCGCGGATCGTCCAGCGCGCGCAACGCCAGCCCCCACATGGCGAGCATGGTCTGGTTGGCGGGCTCGCGGCGTATCCCCTCTTCCGCCACCTCGAGCGCGCGATCGGCGAGCCCCGCGCGCAGAAGCGCGGACAGCGCGTTGACCCGCGAGCCGACGTTTTCGGGCTCCATGGCCAGCGTCGCCTCGTGCTCGCGCACGGCTTCGTCGACGCGGCCGAGCGCGGCCAGCGCCAGGCCCCTTCCGTCATGCGCGCTCACGCTCGCCGGCGCCAGCCGGATGGCGCGCTCGAAATTCTCCAGCGCCTCCGCGTGGCGGCCGGCCCGGTGGAGCAGGTCGGCCTTGCCCAGCGGCAGGGACGCGAATTCCGGCAGCGCCCTCATCGCCTCGTCGTAGGAGCCGAGGAACTCCTCGCCGCGATCCAGGCGGTAGAAAAGCTGATTGAGCTCGCGATGGGCCAGCACGTCGCCGGGATTGCGCCGGATGGCGGCGCGATAGGCCGCGATGGCGTCCTCGCTGCGCTTCAGCTGCTGCAGCGTGGCGGCGCGGTTGTAGTCGACCAGCGGCATGTCCGGCACCATGGCCTTGGCCCGGTCGAAACAGTCGAGCGCTTCGGCGTGGCGCTTCTGCTTCTTGAGGGCGAGCCCCAGATTGTGGGTCAGCGCCGCGGTCTGGCGGGGATTGGTCTGCGGCTGCGCCAGCGCCTGGCGCAGCACCGTCTCCGCCTCCCGCGGCCGCTCGGCCAGGCTGAGCACATTGGCGAGGCATTGCCTGGCCACCTGCAGGCCCGGCTGCACGTGCAGCATGGCGCGGAAGGTCTTCTCCGCCGCCGCGAGGTCGCCGGAATCCTGCTGCGCCTGTCCCAGCGCCAGCATCGCTTCCATGTAATCCGGCTTGAGCTTCAGCGCCTCGCGCTGGGCGGCGACCGCCTCGGCATTGCGGCCCAGCGACGCCAGGAGATTGCCCAGGTTGTGATGCACGTGCGGCTGGGCGGGATTGGCGGCCAGCGAGCGGCGCAGAAGCGCTTCGGCCTCGGTGGGCTGGCCCTGGCCGCGCCGCACCAGCGCCAGAAGCTGGAGCGCGTCCGCATTGCCGGGTTCGGCCTGCAGGACGGTCTGCAGAAGCTGCTCCGCGCCGAACAGATCGTCGCGGTTGAGCAGCGCCAGCGCCTGCCGGATCAGGCCGTTCAGGCTTTGGGAAGGCGCGGCGGCGTCGCTCATGGGCCGAGCTTATCGCCGATGGCGCGCCCGCGCACAATCGGCGGGCGGGTTGGTTAAATCCTTCAGCGCCCTGGCCACTTCGCGCTGGAACCAGGCCACGCCCTGCTCGTGCTTGGGCGACAGCCGGCCCGCCGCGTAGATGCCGGCGTCGAGGTTGCGCTGCACCGCCTCGCAGATCGACTTGTCTTCCTGGGTGGTGATCTCCGACGCCGCCACCGAGCGCTCCATCTCGTTGCGGGGCGTGCCGTCGGCGAAGAAGTAGAGATAGTCGAGGCGGGTGTGGGCGTGGTCCACCGGCCACATGCGCTCCATCAGGACGCCCCCGGCATAGACGTTGACGCCCAGGCACGGCCACGCCCAGGCCCACAGCCCGGCCACCGGCGAGCCGTCGCGCGGCGGCGCCTGGTGGAAGATCACCGGCGCGGAGACGTCCACTTCGTATTTCGCCGCGTCCACCGCGGAGTTGAGGAAGGGATGCACCAGCGGGATGTGGTAGCCCTCCAGGTAGTTCTCCACATAGGTCTTCCAGTTGCAGGCGATGTCGTGGCTGGTGGCGTGGGAGAAGCGGAAATCCTCCAGCGGCAGATGCGCGGTGCGCGCGATGAGCGGCGCGATGGCTTTGGCCAGCGGCTCGGCTTGCGGGTCCATGTTGACGAAGAGAAAGCCCCGCCAGCTCTCGCAGCGCAGCGGCACCAGCGCGTAGTCGCGCGGATCGAAATCCTCCGCCGGGCCGAAATCGCGCGCGCTGGCGAGCCGGCCGTCCAGCGCGTAGCGCCAGCCGTGATAGCGGCAGACGAGCGCGCCCTCGCATTTGCCCGCGCCGTTGTCGGCCAGCGGCCCGGCGCGATGGCGGCAGACATTGTGGAAGGCGCGCACTTGCCCGTCGGCGCCGCGCACTGCCACCAGCGGAAAGCCCGCGGCCTGCGCGGCGACCGTGCAGCCCGGCTGCGGCAGCTGGCTCTCGTGGCAGAACATCAGCCAGCTTCGGGCGAAGACGCGCCGGCGCTCGCTGTCGTAGACGCCGGGATCGCGGTAGAGGGCGGCTTCGAGCGTGACTTGCGCGGTTCTTTCCATCGACGCACCTGGCTTGGCGACATGCGGCTCCGCACGGGGATGCCGTTGCGGAAATCCGTTTCCCGCCGTCCTTTGGAGCACGAATCCGCCACGCAAATCAAAGCAGCGGTCCAGGCCTGCCGCGCGCGGGGACGCCAACGCGGCGGACTTGCGCGCCCGGGCCCGCGCCCCTACGCTTCGGATACCGCTATTTCCAATCGAGAGAACCCATGGCCGCCCCGCGTTCCGATGCCAAGCGTTTCGAAGGCACCGACAAATATGTCGCCACCGACGATCTCAGGATCGCGGTCAACGCCGCCATCGCGCTTCAGCGTCCGCTGCTCATCAAGGGCGAGCCCGGCACCGGCAAGACCGAGCTCGCTTTCCAGGTGGCCGACGCGCTCAGGGCCCCGCTCATCACCTGGCACGTCAAGTCCACCACCAAGGCGCAGCAGGGCCTCTACGAATACGACGCGGTGACGCGGCTGAGGGACAGCCAGCTCGGCGATCCGCGCGTCAAGGAGGTCAAGAACTACATCAAGAAGGGCAAGCTCTGGGACGCCTTCGAGATGGACGGCCGCCCCGTGCTCCTCATCGACGAGATCGACAAGGCCGACATCGAGTTCCCCAACGACCTTCTGCTCGAGCTCGACCGCATGGAGTTCTTCGTCTACGAGACCGGCGAGACGATCAAGGCCAGGATCCGCCCGATCGTGATGATCACCTCCAACAACGAGAAGGAGCTGCCGGACGCGTTCCTGCGCCGCTGCTTCTTCCACTACATCAAGTTCCCCGACCGCGAGACGATGCAGAAGATCGTCGACGTGCATTATCCGGACATAAAGCAAAAACTGGTGGCCGAGGCGCTGAACGTCTTCTACCAGATCCGCGACGTGCCGGGCCTGAAGAAGAAGCCCTCGACGAGCGAATTGCTGGACTGGCTGAAGCTGCTGCTCAACGAGGACATCTCGCCGGAGATGCTGCGCGAGAAGGACCCCACCAAGCTCATCCCCCCGCTCCACGGCGCGCTGCTCAAGAACGAGCAGGATGTGCATCTCTTCGAGCGGCTGGCGTTCCTGGCGCGGCGCGAGACGCGGAATTAGGCTTCGATCAGGCCAACGCGACGCTCGATTCGCTCTAGGCGTTCGTCAATTCGGTCGACACGATTGGACAGGCTTCCGTACTGCTGTTCGAGCAAGCTCACTCGTGTCTTCAATTCCTTGACGTCGAGGCGAACTTCATCGACCGCCGTGCGGATGTGGCGAAGATGCTCAAGAACGATGTTGTCGCCGACGCCGCTCATGGTTCCCAATTTGTGCCAGATCGTCCTTTGACGCAAGCGAAATGATGTAATCGAGTGTGTTAGCATTGGAGAGATGAGGATTTTCCGGACAGTTGCGGCGGCGATAGCGGTGCTTCTGCCGCTGTGCGCGAACGCCGATCCGCCGAACAAAGCGCTCGATGCGCTGATCGCCGCTTATCCGGACGAGATTGCTGGATACAATCTTAACGCCGTGATCCTTCGCGACGGCATGCATCTGCCCATCGGCACGCCGCATGCGTCGCTCGATGACGCGATCGCGCAGGCCTCCCTCGCCGATATGTTCCGGTTCCGCTATCCCGCCGGTGCGCCGCTCGCGCAGCCGCCGCGGAATTTCGATCCCGGGCGTTACCGCAACAAGGCGCTCTTCGACGCGCTCTACGGCGATTGCCGCAAGGGCGAGGTGGAGAAGACGCTGGTGTCCGTGACGTGGCTGCCGAAGAGCTGGGGCCATGACGTGAAGTTCGCGCCGCGGGCGGCGGATGCGCTCCGCGCCGTCTCGGCGGAGATCGATGCGCTGCCGCCGGACATCAAACGCGCCGCCTGGCCCGTCGCCGGCACCTATGCCTGCCGCGGCGTCGCCGACCGGGGCCAGCCCTCGATGCACGCCTACGGCGCCGCCATCGACCTCAATCTCGCCTATTCGCAGTACTGGCTGTGGGACCGCCAGAAGGGACATTTCGGCTGGGCCAACCGCATGCCGGCGGAGATCGTCGCCGCCTTCGAGCGCCACGGCTTCATCTGGGGCGGCCGCTGGTACCATTACGACACCATGCATTTCGAATACCGGCCGGAGTTGGCGGCCGTCAAAAACTAGGTGTCATCCCCGGCGAGCGCGTAGCGCGAGGGAAGGGGATCCAGGCGGTCAAGCATTTCCCGTGTTTCAGCACCTGGGTCCCCTTCCCTCGGCGCGCGAAGTGCGCGCCTCGCCGGGGATGACACCGTTGGTGTGGAGGGAAAAGTGGGCCATACTCCTTCCAACCGCCATCGACCGGAACGCACCCATGTTCTTCCAGTTCTTCGACGAGTTGCGCGCCGCGCGCGTGCCGGTGACGCTGAAGGAATATCTGGCGCTGATGGACGCGCTGGACAAGAACGTCATCGATCTCAGGATCGACGATTTCTACTACCTCTCGCGCACCGCGCTGGTGAAGGACGAGCGCAACCTCGACAAGTTCGACCAGGTCTTCGGCCATGTCTTCAGGGGGCTGGAGAACATCGACGCCTCGCTGCTCGCCCAGATCCCCGAGGAATGGCTGAAGGCGCTGACCGAGAAGTACCTGACCGAGGAGGAGAAGAAGCAGATCGAGGCCATGGGCGGCTGGGACAAGCTCATGGAGACGCTCAAGCAGCGGCTGGAGGAGCAGAAGAAGCGCCACGAGGGCGGCTCCAGGATGATCGGCTCCGGCGGCACGTCTCCGTATGGCAATTCCGGCTACAATCCCGAGGGCGTGCGCATCGGCCAGGACAAGGGCCGCCACGGCAAGGCGGTCAAGGTCTGGGACAAGCGCGAATACAGGAACCTGGACGACCAGGTGGAGCTCGGCACCCGCAACATCAAGGTGGCGTTGCGGCGCCTGCGCAAATGGGCGCGCGAGGGCGCGGAGACCGAGCTCGACATCGACGGCACCATCCACGACACCGCCAACAAGGGCTATCTCGACCTGCGCCTGATCCCCGAGCGGCACAACACCGTCAAGGTGCTGCTGTTCTTCGACATCGGCGGCTCGATGGACGCCTACATCAAGCTGTGCGAGGAGCTGTTCAGCGCCGCCAAGACCGAGTTCAAGCACATGGAGTTCTTCTACTTCCACAATTGCCTGTACGAGAGCGTGTGGAAGGACAATCGCCGCCGCCATAACGAGAAGTGGCAGACCTGGGACATCCTCCACAAATTCCCCCACGACTACAAAGTCATCTTCGTGGGCGACGCCACCATGAGCCCCTACGAGATCACCTATCCGGGCGGCAGCGTCGAACACTGGAACGAGGAGCCGGGTGCGCTCTGGCTCGACCGCGTGGCCCAGATCTATCCCCACGTGGTGTGGCTCAACCCCGTGGCCGCCAAGCACTGGGAATACACCCCCTCCATCGGCCTCATCGGCCAGATCCTGGAAGGCCGCATGTTCCCGCTCACACTCGGCGGCCTGGACGCGGCGATGCGGGAGTTGAATCGGTAGGATTTTTGGTCTGGAGGCATTGGCATGAAGAATTTTCTGATCGGGAGTCCGCTCTCCCGGCGCGACAAAGCCGCGCGCTATGAAGCTCTCGTGGCCGTTAATGCCGGATATCTGCGGGCTTGCGGCTCCAAGACGGCCGCGGATATCGAGCGCTGCGCCAAAACATTGGCGCTGGAGCGCGAGGACCACAAGATCGACCGCATCACGGACAAGTCACTGGGATTGATGCAGGTGCTGGCCTTGCTCTTGGCTTGCGTGGCGCTCAAGACGCCCGCCAGTGAAGGCCTTACCGAGATCGTCATCGCGGCGGCACTAACCGCCATACTGCTGTTGCTCTGGAACATGCTTCTGGTGTCGCCCCGCCATCCCGATGCACTCCAAATCGACGCCGACATCTGGAATGCCATGGACATCAACGGGGCACGCGCGCTTCGGCTCACGGCCGCCATTGTGCTCACTGCCGGAGCCATCGTGCTTTGGTTCTGGGCGCTCTATCTGTGCGCGCCGTCCTGATCGGCGTGGCACGCCGGCATCGGATCGACGGACGCAGGCGTGTAGAGCCCGTCCTTCGCCCGCCCGCGGCCTCGGGTCGCCGCTCCTGCACCATCCGCTTCCAGCCGCCCTTGAGGATGCTTATGGGTATTGTTAACGGGGGCTTGCGCCTCCCGCATTCCCCTGATCCCATGCGCGCATGGTCGATCCCGCCGCCGAAACATCGCGCAAGTCCGGCGCTGCGCGTGCCGCCACAGCGGCCGATTCCGATCCCCTCGCCGCTACGCTTGCCCGCGCGTTTTTCGACGATCCCGTCACGGTGTTCTTCTTTCCCGACGAGGCGAAGCGGCGGGAGAAGTTGCCGCCGATGTTCAAGCTGCTGTTCAAGCTGGGCGAGCCCCATGGCGCCTGTTTCGTCACGGAGAACTACGAGTCCGTGGCGCTGTGGCGGCCGCCGGGGAAATGGCACCTGACGCTGAAGGACTATGTGCTCAACGCGATCCCGCTCTTGTCGGTGTTCGGCGGCAACGCGCTCACCGTCATGGCGACGATGGACCGGATCGAGAAGCAGCATCCCAAGGCGAACCACTGGTACCTGCAGACGCTCGGCACCGATCCGGACAAGCAGGGCAAGGGCTTCGGCGGCGTCATCCTGCGCCATCAGCTCGCGGTGGCGGACGCGCAGGGCGTGCCGTGCTATCTCGAATCCAGCAAGCCCACCAACATCCCGATCTACCAGTCGTTCGGATTCAAGGTGACCGGCGAGATTCAGATCCCCAACGGCCCCACCCTGTGGCCGATGTGGCGCGACGCGCGGTAGCGCGTCCCTTACACATCCTGCTCGCCGCTCTCGGCCACCGCGCCCGGCACGAACTCGAGCAGGTCGCCCGGCTGGCATTCGAGTTCGCGGCACAGGGCTTCCAGCGTCGTGAAGCGGATGGCGCGGGCCTTGTTGGTCTTCAGGATCGACAGGTTGGCCAGCGTGAGGCCGACGCGCTCGGCGAGCTCCGTCAGGCTGATCCGGCGTTCGCCCATCACGCGGTCGAGGTTGAGCTTGATCGGCATCGCGGGCTCACACCGTCAGCTCGGCGTCGCGCTTGAGCGCCAGGCCCTGGCGGAACACCTCCGCCAGCGCCAGCACCAGCAGCCCGCTCCAGAACAGGCTGTCGCCGAACGGCAGCCAGGCGCCGAAATGCGGCGGGCCGGGGCTGATGTGCGGCAACCGCACGGGCGTTCCCGAAACCGCGATCTGGGTGTGCTGCAGCAGATACGAGAACACCATGCGCAGGTACCAGCCCCGGATCGCGGACGCGACCACGGCGAAGGCGATCAGCGCGCCGCCCACGATCTGCACCAGGCGCACGCTTTGCGGCGTGAAGCTCTCGCCGCGCTCGACGTTGCGGAACAGCCGGCGCAGCAGGTCGAACAGCACGGCCACGAAGAGCACATAGGTCAGGATCAGCGGCAGGCCGTGGCCGATCAGCAGGTCGGTCAGGCCCGCGGGGTGGTCCACCGTCATGGCCACGTGGCCGTCGAAGGCCTGGACGGCGGCGACGGATGGCCCGCCACCCGGGGGCGGCGCGATGCTGAAGGTCAGGGCCTGGCCGCCGACCTGGCGCTTGATCGGCCCGATATGGGCATAGGGCGGCAAGGAGGGGTGGACCAGGATGGTCAGGGCGATGCACAGGGCGCCAAGGGCCAAAATCCCTTCCAGGATGGTGAAGCCCCAGCGGAACAGCCTGGGCAGGAATGCCGTCGATGCCATGGGAAGCCTCCGTTCTTTATCGATAAACGATACATACATCGTTTATCGATAAAGACAAGAGGCAGGATGCGCTTTTCCGGGCATGAGGTAGTCTGGGCCGGCGGTGCCGCGGGCTGAGGCGGGGCATTTGGGGGGAGTCCGGGTCATGGGGCTGAGAGTCCTGGCGGTCGCCGCCGCGCTCGCGCTGTCCGTCGCCCCGGCGCTTGCCGGCGGCATCGCGCTCTCCGGCGCCGTGCAGCATCCGGGCACCTACTCCATGGCGCAGCTGCGCGCCCTGCCGGGAATCGACGTCAAGGTCGACCAGAAAACGGACAAGGGCGGCTTCACCGGCACGTTCCACGGCGTGCCGCTGTGGACGCTGGTGAACGGGGCGGGCCTGGTGAACGGGCCGCAGCGCAATGCCATCCTGCGCCACGCCATCCTCGTCTCGTCCTCCGCCGATCGATATGGCGCGGTGGTGAGCCTGGGCGAGATCCATCCCGATCTCGGCAACGGCCAGGTGATCCTCGCCACCGCCAAGAACGGCACGCCGCTCGCAAGCCCCGTCCTCATCGTGCCCGGCGACGGCCACGCCGCGCGCGACGTCCGCAATGTCACGAACGTGACGGTGCAATGAGCGCCGCGGCCCCGGACTGCAAGCAGCCCGCCGGCGTGGTGGCGCCCGCGATCGACCCGCACCGCTGCGAGGGCAAGGAAGATTGCGTGCGCGTCTGCCCCTACGGCGTGTTCGAAGTCCGCGAGCTGACCGAAGGCGAGCGATCCGCGTTGCCGTTCTTCGTCCGCCTCAAGGTCATGGTCCATGGCGGCAGGCAGGCCTTCGCCGTCAACGCCGACCAATGCCATGCCTGCGGCCTGTGCGTCGCGGCCTGCCCGGAGAAGGCGATCCGGCTCACGAAGCTTTGACGAAATTCGCCGTATAGGCGAAGCGCGGACCGAAGCGGCGCTCGAATGTGAGTCCGGCCGCTTCCGCCATGGGTTTCAGCCTGTCGAAGCGCACATAATCGGGGTCGCCCGTGAGTTCGCTCACCGAGAGGCGCCCGCCGGGCCTGAGCACGCGCGCGGCTTCGCTGAGCGCGCGCGCCGGATCGCCCACCTCGCCCAGCACCGTCACCAGGAACGCGGCGTCGAACGAAGCGTCCGCGAAAGGCAGCGCCTTGGCGTCGCCCTGGTGGCGTTCGTAATTCGTGAGCCCCTTGCGCCTGAGCCGGCGCTCGGCGATATCGAGCATGGCGTCCTGGTAGTCGAACAGGACCAGCTTGCCCTCGCGCAGATGCCGCGCCACCGCGGGGCTGAAGTAGCCCGGGCCGCAGCCGATCTCGAGCACGGCGTCGCCGCGCCCGATCCCCATGCGCCGGATGAGGCGCGTGGGCGAGAGCATGAGCCCGCGGAACGGCAGCAGCAGGAAGATCGCATATTTGGCCGGGTAGATTCCCTTGCCGGCCAGGCGCTGCCACGCCGTCACGTGCGCGCCGCCGGAATCCGCGTTGCCCGAATCCCCGCCGCCGGAAACCGCGCCGCCCCGCTCTGCGTCATCCGCCATGGCCTTGCGCGCGCCCCTCGATCCTGTTCGGATCATAGCATCGCCATCGGAGGAACGGCATGCTCAAGGTCCATCATCTCAACAATTCGCGCTCGCAGCGCATCCTGTGGCTGCTGGAGGAATTGGGCGCGCCCTACGAGATCGCGCACTACCGGCGCATGAGCCCGGTGCCGCTGGCGCCGCCGGAGCTGAAGAAGATCCATCCGCTGGGCAAGTCGCCGGTGATCACCGACGGCGACGTCACCATCGCCGAATCCGGCGCCATCGTGGAGTACATCCTGGAGAAATACGGCAACGGCCGGCTGCGCCCGCCCCAGGGCTCCAGGGACCACGTGAAATACATCGAGTGGATGCACTACGCCGAGGGCTCGGCCATGCTGCCCCTGATGATGCATCTCTATGCCGGGCTCCTGGGCGAGGCGGCCGCGCCCTTGCGCCCGCGCATCGACGGGGAGGTCGCCAACCAGCTCTCCTACATGGAGGCCGCCATCAAGGGGCGGGACTTCTTCGTGGGCCAGGGGCTGACGGGGGCCGACGTCCAGATCGCCTTCGTGCTGGAGGCGGCCGACGCCAGCGGGCTTCTTTCCGCCTATCCCGCGCTGGGGAAATACCTTTCCGCCATGCAGGCGCGCCCGGCCTACAGGCGCGCCATCGAGAAAGGCGGCCCTTACAGCCTCGGCGCCAACCGCCGGCCCGCGCAAACCTCCTGAGGGCCGGGGCGAAAGCCCGCGTCCGCAAAGACGCTTAACCAAATCGTGCGCGCGCCGGGCGCGGGCGGCGCGTTGCCTGTTGCGGGGATTCCCGCTTACTCTTTCCGGGCGATGTGGCGCGCGGTCATATTGGGATGCATTTTGGTGTGCGCCTGGCGGGCCGCGCAGGCCAGTTCCTATTCCGAATTCAACGCCGGCATCGCCGCCCACAACCGCGGCGACTGGGACGAAACCATCAAGGATGACGACGCGGCGCTGGCCGCGCCCGATCTGCTGCCCGGCTTCCGCGTGCCCGCCCATATCGACCGCGGCGACGCCTATGCCGCCAAGCAGCAATGGTCGCCGGCCGAGGCCGACTACGCCGCGGTGCTCCAGGCCAAGCCCGAGAATCTGGAGGCGCGGATCCTGCGCGCGGCGGTCTTCCGCGAGGAGAAGCGGTACGACGCGGCCATCGCGGACTTCACGCAGGTGATCAAGATCCGGCCCACCCTGCCGATGGGCTATGAGGGCCGCGCCATCACCTATGACGAACAGGGCAATCTCGAC
Source organism: Rhizomicrobium sp. (assembly GCA_035499995.1). Taxonomy (GTDB): domain Bacteria; phylum Pseudomonadota; class Alphaproteobacteria; order Micropepsales; family Micropepsaceae; genus Rhizomicrobium. The sequence continues at coordinate 294,037 of DATJXR010000017.1, forward strand.
GCCGCCATCGCCGACTACACCACGGTGATCGGCTTCGAGCCCAGGGAACCCGCGTTCTACGTGCTGCGCGGCTCGGCGTGGCGGCGCAAGGGCGGCTTCGACATGGCCATCGCCGACCAGAGCAAGGCGCTCGAGCTCGACGGCTCGCTCTCTCGCGCGCTGTTCGAGCGGGCCGAGGCCTATATGGACAAGGGCGATTACGACAGTGCGGTGTCGGATTCGGCCCAGGGCGTGCGGCTGAAGCCCGCCGACCTCGACGGGCGCATGGAGCTCGGCCGCGCGCAATGGTCGGCGGGGCAGTTCTCCGATGCCGAGACGACGTTCGCCCAGCTCGTCACCGCGCGGCCCGCCTTCGCCTACACCGCCATCTGGCACGCGCTGGCGCTGGCGGCCGAAGGCAAGGACTACGCGCAGAGCTTCGCCGGCGAAACCGCGTCCGCCGACAAGACCAAATGGCCCGCGCCCATCGTGCAGCTCTATCTCGGCCAGTCCACGCCAGCCGCGGTGCTCGCCGCCGCCGCCGATCCGGACGCCGAGAAGAACAAGGAGCAGCTGTGCGAGGCCAATTTCTACGGCGGCGAATGGCAGCTCCAGCACGGCCAGGAAGCGGCGGCGCGGCCGATGCTCGCCGCGGCCCAGCAATCCTGCCCGCTGGAATTCATCGAGCGCGACGCGGCCTCCGCCGAACTCGCGCGGCTCGGCCGGAGACATTGACGATGGCGCGCGCGCTGTCCCTCGCAACGGGCTTGGCGGCGCTCCTCGCCTGCGCCGCGGCCGCGCGGGGCGCGGACAGTCCGGGCGCCGTGGCGGGCGCGGCCTGCCACCAGACGCGCATCGTCGACGTGGAGATGGAGACGGAGCCCGACGGGCTCGTCGCCGTGCCGGTCCAGCTCGACGACCGCACGGTGATGCTGGCGGTGGACACCGGCGCCATCCACACCGTGATCAGCTCGCGCATCGCCGACGAGCTCAAGCTCGAGCGCGACATGAGCGCCCAGGTCTACGAGATGCTGGGCGGCGTGCCGATCTACCAGATGGCCTATTCGCACAGCTTCCGCATGGGCCAGCTCGCCACCGGCCGCGTCGGCTTCCTGGTGGCGCCGTCCACGGCGCTGCACCTGGACACCGACGGGCTGTTCGGGCCCGACGCCATGAACAATTACGACGTGGAGATCGACTACGCGCACAACCGCTTCGGCCTGTTCTCGCAGGATCACTGCCCCGGCCAGGTGGTCTATTGGACGCACGAGCCCTACGCGCGCATCCCCATGCATGTGGACGATTCCTGGCACATCTCCGTGCCGCTGACGCTGGACGGAAGGCCGCTCACCGCCTTCGTCGACACCGGCGCGGAACGCTCGATCGTCTCGCTGGGCACCGTCAAGGATCTCTTCGGGCTGACGCCGTCGAGCCCGGGCATGACCAGGCGCGACGACGTCTCGGTCAACGGCACCACGCCGATCACCGTCTATCACTATCCGTTCCAGACGGTGAATCTGGAAGGCATCGCGGTGAACCATCCCGACATCGACATCATGCCCGACAACGCCTTCGGCAAGGACGGGCCGCAGATGATCCTGGGCTCGGGCGTGCTGAGGCAGCTCCATCTCTATCTCGCCTACAAGGAGCAGATGCTCTACGCCACGCCGGCGGAAGCGAAATGATCGACCACGTCTCCATCGCGGTGCGCGATCTGGCGAAGAGCGCGGATTTCTACGAGCGCGTGCTGGCGCCGCTCGGCCTGTCGCGGATGATCGAGCGGCCCGGCGCGGTGGGCTTCGGCAAGGCCTATCCCGAACTGTGGCTGAACGCGCGGCCGTCGGGGCCGTCCGCGCCCGAGGGCACCGGCAGCCATGTCGCCCTGCGCGCCCGGAGCCAGGAGGCGGTGCGCGCCTTCCATGCCGCGGCTCTCGCCCATGGCGGCCGCGACGAGGGCGGGCCGGGCCCCCGCCCGGCCGCGCTCACCGCCTACTACGGCGCCTTCATCCTCGACCCCGAAGGCAACAAGCTCGAAGCCGTGAATTTCCCGGGATAGGGATTGCGATGAAAGGCACAGCCATGCTCCCCGCACCGCCGCCGATCGCCGTGGAGGAACGCAAGGCGCGGCTGCGGGCGCTGACCGCGTCGATGGGGGAGGCGGGGCTCGCCGCGGTGTTGCTGGGGCCGACCACGGGCTTGCGCTATTTCACCGGCATCGCCTGGCATCCCTCCGAGCGGTTCACCGGCGCGCTGGTGCATGCCGATGGCGCGCTCGAATATGTCTGCCCCGGCTTCGAGCGCGACAAGGTGGGCGGGCTCGTCACCCTGCCGGGCGAGATGCTCACCTGGGAGGAGGACGAGGAGCCCTCCGCGCTCATCGCCGCGCGCGTGACGGGCGCGCTCGGGCTGGACGACCAGATGGCGCTCTTCTTCTACCGCGCGCTGGCCGGGCGGATGGACCCCGCGCGGCTGGCCGATGCCGGGCCGCTCATCAACGCGCTGCGCCGGCGCAAGTCGAAAGCCGAGCTGGCGCTGATGCAGCACGCGAAGAACGTCACGCTGGAGGCGCAGCGCCGCGCCTGGAAGAGCCTGGTGCCCGGCGTGCGCGCCTCCGAGGTGGAAGCCTTCATCGACCGCACCCACCGCGAGCTCATCGGCGCGGGCAACACCTTCTGCATCGTCTCCTTCGGCGAGGACACCTCGCTGCCGCATGGCGGCGAGACCGACCGCCGGCTTGCCAGGGGCGACGTGGTGCTGATCGACACCGGCACGCAGGCCGACGGCTACAATTCCGACATCACCCGCACCTACGTGTTCGGCGAGCCCACGGCGGAAATGCGCCGCGTGTGGGCGGCGGAGCAGCGCGCGCAGGCCGCCGCCTTCGTCGCCGCGCGGCCGGGTGCCGCGTGCGAGAGCGTGGATGCCGCCGCGCGCGCCTCGCTGGTGGCCGACGGCTTCGGTCCCGGCTACCGCCTGCCGGGCCTGCCGCACCGCACCGGCCACGGCATCGGGCTCGACGTGCACGAAGCGCCCAATCTGGTGCGCGGCGACGGCACGCCGCTCGCCCCGGGCATGTGCTTCTCCAACGAGCCCATGATCGTGGTGCCGGGCAAATTCGGCGTCCGCCTCGAGGACCATTTCCACATGACCGAGACCGGCCCGCGCTGGTTCACCGAGCCTTCCGCCAGCATCGACGAGCCGTTCAAGGGCGTGGCGGCGATCGGATGAAACCCGCCCTCCCCGCCGTCGCGGGGCGCGAGGCTTCTAATTCAACAACCCGGTCCCGCGCCGGTAGAGGGTCGCGTAGCCGCCGCTGTAGTCGGGCTTGATCGCGCGCGCCAGAAGGTAGCCGAAGACGCGGGCATATTCGGGGTGGGCGGCGACATAGGCGTTGAGGAATTCGCGCCCGCGCTCGTTGGCGGCCTGGTCGCTCGGCCAGTCGGCTTGCGGCAGGTCGAAGATGAGCCCGATCTGGCCGCCGATGCCTTCGATGGAGATGTGCCCGACCTTGTAATCCTTGCCGCCCAGCGTCCAGGTGAAGGGCGGCGCGCCGGTCAGCTCGGCGGGCCGGCGCAATCGATCGCGCGCCAGCCTGAGCGTCTTGCCGATCTCGGCGTCCTGGTAGGAATTGCCCAGATCGGAGGTGCCGACCGCGGCGGTGTAGAGCATGGCGGCGTTGAAATCGTGGCCGGCATCGTGCTCGGCGCCGGACATCGCCAGCAGGCTCGCTGTGTCGTGCCCCGCCATGGCGCTGACGCCGACATGGGCGAACTGCACGCGCCAGCCGCCATGCTCCGGCAGGAGCCACAGCGCCAGGGTGAAGCTGGCGTTGGGGCTGTCGGCGCCCACCAGCACGTGCGCCTGGTTCGCGCCGGGGCGCACGAACAGCGAAACCCGGTGGCCGCCGACGGGGCAGAGGATGTGCCCGTCGGCGCCGGTGCCATGGTTCTCCATGTAGATCGTGCGCAGCACGCGGATATGGGTGAATTTCGCGCCGCCGGTGGAGCGCTTGAGCCCTTCCGCCAAGTCGCCCGTGGTCGTGGCGCGCGCGGCATCGGTCATCAGCGCCAGCGAGCGGTCGGGATCGGCGCCGAGGAACGTCTTGCCGAACGTCTCCGCCGTGCGGTCGATCTCGGCGCGCGCGTCCGCGTCGATCTGGTTGTCGACCTCGCACGGCGCCGCGCTGCCGTTGAAGCCGAAGACACGCGGCGCCTCGATCCAGCCGGCATGGAGCGCGATGCCCGCGCCCAGCGCGAGCACGGCAAGCCCGATGGCAACCCAGGAATACCGCATGATGGTTTGGCGCATGGCGGCGCGAAATTGCCCGAATTTCTCCCGCGGCGGAAGCCTCGCCGGCCGCCGCCCGCTCAGAGCGGCTTGATCGGCCAGCTCTCGATGCGCCCCACGCGCGCGACCGCCGCCCTGACATCGGGGCGCGCCTTGAGCGCGTCCCACGCGGCGTCCATGGCCTTGTCGTGCGGGCCCTCCGGCATGGGCGCCCAGTCCTGGAGCGGAACCAGGGCATCGCCGCGCCGGACCGGATCGGCGAGCTGGGCGATGAGAAGGGCGGCGGCCTTGTCCTGGTTGCCGGCGCAGAGCTCGGCCTGGATGGCGGAATTGGGCGCATCGTCGAGATGGGCGCGCATGTAGCCGAGGCTCTGTGCGAGCCCGTCGGCGTCTTTCAGCTGCGCGTCGGCGCAGACCCGCTCCAGCTCGGCCTGCATGCGGCCGTAGCCGCTCATCGGCCCCAGCGTCGCCAGCGCGGCGAGCGCGTCCGCCGGCCGGGCGAGGTCGTTATAGAGATTGGCGAGATTGATCGCCTGGCTGACATTGACGCCGCCGTCTTCCTTCATGGCCGCCGCCTTGACGCGCGCGGCCACGGAATCGTCGAAGCGGCCCAGCCGGTAGAGCGCGACGGCGCGGGTGTCGAGCGCCCAGTTGCGCTGCTCGTCCTGGTCGGCATAGGCGTGGTCCCGCGCCGTTCGCGCCAGCGCATCGTCCATCATCGCCAGGGCCTCCTGCGCGCGGCCCTGCTCGATGAGTTGCAGCGCCACGTCGACGACGCCCTCCAGCAGGTCCGGATGCGCCGCGGACAGCGCCTTCAGCGAAGCCAGCCGCGCGGCCGCGATGGCGCCGAGCTCGGGGCCCGCGCCCGCCGTGACGGCATCGAAGCGCCTGTCGGTCCACACGCCGATGAAGGTGTCGGGCTCCACCATATCCTCGAGCGCGGCCCGCGCGCCCGCGTCGTCGCCCGCGGCGAGGTCGAGCGCGGCCAGCGCCCGCCACATCGTGTCGGCCGTCCAGAACGGATTGGTGGGATGCCATTTGCGCGCGTGCAGCCCGGAAAGCAGCTTCGTCGCCTCGGCGGCGCTTTCGTATTCCCCGGCCTCGGCGGCGGTGGAGACGACCGTCCGGTCGTTCTCGCCGGCAAGCATGTCGGGATAGCGCGCGACCAGCACGCCCAGGCTTTCCGCCGCGATCTGGTGGGACTCCACATGATCGGCCGCCCGGAGGCGCAAATCCCAGTCCAGCCCGTTCGCGCCCGGCATCGCGACCGAGACGTTCAGCGCGGCCAGCGCGCCCACGTCGTCGCCATTGTAGTAATCGGCGAGTCCGAGAAGCAGATAGGTCGCATGCTGCTCCCGCGCCGACAGATCGGCGAAATCGCGATCGCCGGCCACGTTCTGGCAGAGGCTCGCGACACGGGCGAAATCGGGCTTGTCCGCCGTGACGAGCCTGCCCGCCTCCTGGAGCTCGGCGCGCAAATTCGCGATGCTCGCCGCGGGAGCGTCATCGGCATCGGCCCGCGCGCCGCCAGGCCCCGGAAGGCCCGCCGCCACGGCGCCCGCCAGCATCGCCGCCGCGATCCATCCCCGCCGCATCCCCGTCTCCCCGTCAGGACCGGCGCAGCCTAACGCCGATTGCGGCGGTTGACAGCGCGGGCGGGATGTACTACCTAGGATAGAATGAATAGTGAGATGAACATATCCTCAGGTTGTGGCCCGGAAAACGCGAATTCGCGGATTCCGGCGAACAATTCCATTGCGCCTGCGGGAAATTTCCTTGCGCCGAAGCGGCGGGCGGGTGCGCCCAATGGGAACCGCAATGCCTGGAAGCACGGGCGACGGTCGGCGGCGCGGCTGGCCCGGATGCGCGAATACCGCCGCATCCTGCGCAGCGCCCGCGCCGTGCTGGCCGAGGCCCGCGCCTGCTTGGCCGAACGCCGGCTGGAGGAGATGCTGCGCAAGCTTCGCGAAGCCATCGCCGCACAGGACAAGGGCACGAAGGTTTCCGGGGACGTGGAAATCGACGGCATGCATATCGGCGGACATGTGAAGCCCGCGAACCCGAAGGAGAACCGCATTGATCGCCGCCTGGCGGTAAACCAGGACGGCAAGCGCCGCGTCGTAATCGTTGCCCGCGAGCGCAATGGCAAGACCATCACCTTTGTCACCAAGTCGGAAGCGGTGGCGGTCCCGATGCCGCAAGAACGCATTGAGGCTGGCAGCACGGTGTACGCGGACGAAGCCTCGCACTGGGATGTGCTCCACACTCGCTACGATACCCGCCGCATCGATCACTCCGAAGCCTATGGCGATTTGAACGGCTGCTCGACCAACATGGCGGAGTCGTTCGTCAGCCGCCTGCGCCGCGCGGAACTCGGCACGCACCATCACGGTGAGTAATGGCGAGCAATTCAAGACCATCGTGAAGGCGGCTGCTCGCCAATGCCGGGCTGTCTGACTCCCCATCCATCTTGGGGGTCGTCCAGCACCAATTTCTGGAGTATGGTGCCATGAACAATATAGGAACTCGATTCCAATGCCAGGCGGCGAACTGATTCTTTATCAGTCAGAGGACGGCAAATCCGAAGTTCAGCTACGCGCTGAGGACGGGACAGTGTGGCTGTCTCAGGCGGAAATGTCCGAGCTTTTTCAAACGACTCCGCAGAATGTCACCCAGCACATTAAAACCATATATTCGGATGGTGAATTGACCGAAGTGGCAACTTGTAAGGAACTCTTACAAGTTCGGTTGGAGGGTGAACGCGACGTTCGTCGAGCTATCAAGCTCTACAACTTGGACGTGATTCTTGGTGTCGGATACCGGGTGAGAACCGTCCGTGGCGTCCAGTTTCGCCAATGGGCTTCGACGCGGCTGAGAGAATACTTGCTCAAAGGCTTCACGATTGATGAAGCTCGACTCAAGGGTGGGGAACAGTTCGATTATTTTGACGAGCTTCTCGAAAAGATTCGAGAAATCCGTTCGTCGGAAAAGAGATTCTATCAAAAAATCCGAAGTGTATACGCAACCAGCGTTGACTATGACGGTCAGTCGGAGCGAGCGCAGAAATTTTTTGCGACAGTTCAAAACAAAATGCTTCATGCCGTTACTGGAAAGACCGCCGCCGAGCTGATTTGCGCACGCGCGGACATATCCAAACCGAATATGGGTCTTACGGCTTGGAAAGGAAGCCGAGTTAGAAAAGGTGATATTATGATAGCAAAGAACTATCTCAACGCCGATGAAATTCGTGATTTGAATAGGATTGTTACGATGTTCCTGGATGTAGCCGAAGATCGCGCAGCTAGACGCAGGGCTATGACCATGGCGGATTGGGAGGCGGAGCTAGATCGATTTCTTGCATTCAACGAACGTCCGGTACTCCATGACGCGGGAACAATCTCACACGACCGCATGGAGCGCGTCGCGGCCGAGCGATACGAACGTTATGACAATGCCCGCCAAATTGCAGATAACGACGCCTCAAATTCAGAACATGATGCTGAACTGCGGGCGATCGAACAATTAGCAATCTCGGCGCCTTCAACCAAACGACGTAAGACCGGACGTTAGTTGCAGGATTGGATTACTTTGGTAGGCTGAACCGCGCGGGATAAGCGCCGTCCGACTCCGCCCAATACCTGATCTTGCCGCGCAGCCCGCGCATGAGGGTCACCACTTCTGGCCGGTTCGCTGGCGCCGACGACGAGGCGCGCGGTGACGGCGACTTCAGCGAAGTGAGCGGCAGCGGGCCCATGGCCTACGCCTTCGCCGCATCGCCCCAATAGTTGAAGCCCGCGAAGCGCGGCGTGCCGGGGAGATACATGGTCTCCATCTTCCCGACCCGGAATCCGGCATCGGAAATGAGCCTGGGGATCGGCCGGCCGACATGGCAGCCGCCGCCGATGGCCTTCCAGGCCGGGGTGAGGCGCGCCTGCCAGCGGCGCACGTCCGCGTCCGGCGCCTCGCCGTGCTCGCAGAAGATCATGCGGCCCGCGGGCCTGAGCACGCGGCGCATTTCGGACAGCGCCTTCATCACGTCGGGGATGGTGCAGAGCGTGTAGGTGACGAGCACGGTGTCGGCGCTTTCGGCGTCGAGGGGGATGCGCTCGCCGGGCAGGTCGATGAATTCGGGCTTGATCGGCGAGGCCGCCACGCGCTCGGCGGCGCGCGCGCGCATCTCGGCGGCGGGCTCGAGCGCCCAGAGATGGGAGACCCTGGAGGCATCGTAGAACGGAAGATTGTGCCCCGCGCCGAAGCCCACCTCGAGCACGCGCCCCTCCGCCCGCGGCACCACCTTGCGGCGCTGATAGGTGATGGGCTTGGCGCCCATCGCCAGGTTGAGAACGCGGGGCAGGATATGCCGGTCGTAGAAGCCCATGGATGTCTCCCTCGGCGGGAGACTAGCACGTCAGAGCGGCCCGAGGTGACCGCGAATCCAGTCCGCGAGTCCGTCCTCGGAAAGCGCGCCGGAGGCGACGGAGAGGATGACAAGAACGCATTGTGGATCGTCGGCCACAAGACCAAAGCCGTTGAGTTCGAGGAAATACTCGAGTGCGACCAATGCCGTGCGCTTGTTGCCGTCGACAAACGCATGATTCTTGGCGATGCCGAACGCATAGGCGGCCGCGAGAGCCGAGACATCCGGCTCGCCATGGGCCGCAAGATTCTGCGGTCGCGCGAGAGCGGACTCGAACAAGCCCATGTCGCGAATGCCGGATGCTCCGCCGTGCTCGGAAAGTTGTTCGTCATGGGCGGCAAGAAGAATCCCGGAATCGATCCAGAGCCAGCCGCTCATTTGGCAAGTTCGCGCAGTGCGTTCCGCCGGCGCTTCATGATGTTGCGCACGATCTCGAATTGCCGGGCTTTTTCCTGGTCGTATGGCGTGATGCGAAAACCGTCGGGCGCCGCCGTGAAGGTCAGCGTATCGCCCTTGTCGACGTTGAGAGCGTTCAGCACTTCCTTCGGCAGTGTGACGCCCAGGGAATTGCCGATCTGGATGACTTTCAATTCGAGGGGCCTGGGCGCTTTCGGCGCGTCCAGAAATGCTTTCACATTTCTTGTCGCCGGCCCCACGACTTTCACAACCTCGATGAGCCTGTCGCGGCTGACACCGAACTGCCCTGCCCAATACTCGACGTCGTGCGACTCACGGATGTCGATCCGATTGCGCCCGGGTTCATCGCGGCGAAGCCTGTCGTCCGGCATTTTGAAGGTGTCCTGTTCATACGGATGTTATAACAAGACGTTATAACAAACGTATAACCCGCGCAAGGGCGGCTATTCCCCCCGGTACTCCAGCAAATCGCCCGGCTGGCATTGCAGGGTGGCGCAGATCCTTTCCAGCGTGGCGAAGCGCACGCCCTTGACCTTGCCGCTCTTGAGCAGCGACAGGTTGGCCTCGGTGATGCCGATGGCCTCGGCCAGCTCCTTGGAGCGCATCTTGCGGCGCGCCAGCATGACGTCGAGATGGACCACGATCGCCATCACACGAACCCCTCGTTCTCGTCGGCGATGCGCCGCGCCTCGGCCATCACCCGCGCGATCACGAACGTGACGCCGGCGATGAAGAGCACCTCCACGTCGTCGGAGCCGAAGCCCAGCGAGATCGCGCGATGACCGTGGCCGCGGTAATAGGTGAGGAGCAGCGAGATCGGCGCCTGCATGACAAAGCCCGCCAGCACGTACCAGAACAGGGCCGACGTCACCTGGCTCAGCGCCGCCAGCGCCCGGCCGGAGAACACCTCGCCCGAGGCGTAGCAGCGGAACAGCCGCGCCAGCGCGACGAGCGCGAAGCTCGCGATGCCGGTGGGCAAGAGCGCGCACAGAAGCGCGGGCACGCGGAATTCGATGGGCACCGCCTCGATGAGGTCGGCGCCCAGATGGTTGAAATGGATGTCCAGCACCCGCGTCGAATGGGGGAACAGGAAGCAGAGTGTCACGATCACCGGCCCGAGCACGGCGCCGGCGACGGACAGCCAGCCCATGATGCGGCTGGCCGTCACGAGGCGTTGGGAAACTTTCATGGCGTCACTCCCTTTCTGCATCGCTCGCTACGGCTCGCCGCCGTGGAGGATGCGGTAGATGCAAAACGGCACATGCGCGGCTTTCTGCGGCAGGCAGGGATCGACGGTGGCGCGCTCGTGCGCCATCGCTTCGGCGCCGGTGGTCACGTGCGGTCCCGGCGGGATCGTCAGCGCCGCGGTTTCGCGCCGCGCGCGGTCGTCGGTCCAGGGTCCCCGGCGGCAGGCCGCGCGCGCTTCCGGCGTGAGCCGGTCGTAGTTCGTCGCGCCGCAGCCGAGCGATGCGCCCAGGCCGCGCAGGGCCCCCCATCGGCGCCGGCGATGGCGTTGCGCGAAGGCGGCGGCACGAACATGAAGGAGGGTACGGTGTCGCGCGGCGTGGCCGCCCCGGCGGACGCGTGTTCCGCCTTCGGCCTGGGAGCCGGCAGCAGAAGCAGGGTGATTTCCCTGGCCGGCGTCTCGGCGGCCGGCGCGAACTGCCAGCGGATCAGGGCCAGCGCCAGAAGCGCATGAAGCGCCAGCACCGCCGCGCCGGCCGCCAGCTTCCGCCAGCCCGTTTTCATGGGAGCTTGTCGCCATAGATGGCCCGGTAGATGCAGTCGGTCTGATGGGTGAGTTTCTCCGCCGCGCAGGGATCGACGGTGTCGCGGATGCGCTCGGCGCGCTCGGCGTGGGTCATCGCGGGCGGCGGCGCCTTGAGGATCAGCGACGCGGTTTCGCGCTGCCGCCTGTCGTCGGTCCACGGCCCATGCGCGCAGGCCGCGCGCGCCGCCGGATCGAGGCTGGCGTAATTGCCCGCGCCGCAGCCGAGGGAGGCGCCCAGCGCCTGGAGGGTGCGGCGGTCCTCCGGTCTCTCGGGAGGTGTCAGCAGCGAAGGCGGAATGACGATGGTGATGGCGCCGGATGGCATGGAGGGCGCGAGCGATTTGCCCGGCTTCTCTTCCGGCTTCGGCTTGGCCGGGGTGAGCGGCGGCAGCAGCAGGGTGATCTCGCGTTCGGGCCGGAGCGCGGCGGGCGCGAACTGCCAGCGCACCAGCGCGGCAAGCACCAGCGCATGCAGCGCCAGCACGAAGGCCGCGGCCGCCGGTTTCCGCCAACGCGCCATGACGCCGCCCGGGGATTGCCCGCGTGCTATATCACGGCGATTTATTATCGCAATACAATAATTCGTAAGGTCTCACTCGGGGGCGATGGTGACCCTGATGCCGTCCAGCTCCGGCTTGCAGGCGATCTGGCAGGAGAGCCGCGAGTTGGGCTCGACCGCCGGCGCCATGTCCAGCATGTCGATCTCGGCGTCGGATTTGGGCGCAATCCTTTCGAGCCACGCCGCGTCCACATAGACATGGCAGGTGGCGCAGGCGCAGGCCCCGCCGCATTCCGCCGCGATGGGCAGCCCCGCATCGCGCAGGATCTCCATCACGCTCCAATTGTCGCGGCCTTCGAGGACGTGCTCCGCGCCGTTGCGGTCGATGGCGACGATCTTCATGCCGTCCTCCTTCGAGGCTCGCTGCGCTCGCGCCTCAGGATGACGCGTGCACGGTTTTCGTCATGCTGAGGTGCGCCGCATCGCGGCGCCACGAAGCACAGACCCATTACGCCACCCCCAGCTTCTTCTGCAGCGAGGAGGAAGAGGTGGTGTACTGGAAGCGCAGCTTCTCGTTGGGCCGGCAGACGTGGAATGCCGCCTGCGCCATCAGCGCGGCTTCGTGGAAGCCCGACAGGATCAGCTTCAGCTTGCCGGGATAGGTGTTGATGTCGCCGATGGCGAAGATGGCCGGCGTGCCGCTTTCGAATTTCGCGGTGTCCACGGGGATCAGGTTCTCGTGGAGATTGAGCCCGAAATTCGCGATCGGGCCGAGCTTCATGGTCAGGCCGAAGAAGGGGATGAAGATGTCGCAGTCGTGGCGCCACTCCTTCTTGTCGGGGCTCGCCAGCGTCACGGCTTCGAGCCTGCCGTCCGCGCCATGCAGCGCCTTGACGCCGGCGATCTCGAAATTGATCCTGCCGTGCGCGGCGAGCTCGCGCATCCGGTTGACGCTGTGCTGCGCGGCGCGGAAGCCGTCGCGGTGATGCACCAGGGTGAGCTTGGCGGCGAGGGGCGCGAGGTTGAGCGTCCAGTCGAGCGCGGAATCGCCACCGCCCGCGATCAGGATGTTCCTGCCGCGGAAGCTCTCCATCTTGCGCACGGCGTAGAAGACGCTTTTGCCTTCATAGGCCTCGATGCCGGCGATGGGCGGGCGCTTGGGCACGAAGCTGCCGCCGCCGGCGGCGATGACGACGACGGGGGCGACGATCTCGGTCTCGGCGTCGGTCGTGAGTTTCCAGCGCCCGTCCGGCAGCTTCTCCAGCGCGCTTGCCATCTGCGAAAGATGAAAGGTGGGCGCGAACGGCTTGACCTGCTCCATCAGCCTGTCGGCCAGCTCCTGGCCGCTGACGATGGGCAGTCCCGGGATGTCGTAGATCGGCTTCTCGGGATAGAGCTCGGTGAGCTGCCCGCCCGGCCGGTCGAGGATGTCGACCAGATGGGCCTTGAGGTCGAGCAGCCCCAGCTCGAACACGGCGAAGAGCCCGATGGGGCCCGCGCCCACGATGGCGACATCGGTTTCCACGGTAGCAGCCATTATTCACACGCGATTTTCTGTAAGTGCGCCGGAAGGGCCGCCCTTATATGTAGAAATGGTCCGGGTCACAATGCCATTCAATGGCGCGGCGCGGAATACCGGGACGCGCGGGACGGGCTCAGCGGCGCAGATAGGCGCGGATGAAAGCCTGGACGGCCTGGGCGCTGGCGTTCAGGTCGGCCAGCGCGCGCCCGGCTTCGGCGGGTTGCCCGGCAAGGTCGAGGGGCTCGGCGATGGCGGCGGCGTCGGCGAATCCGAAGGCCCCGATGCCGCGGGCCGCGCCCTTCAGCGTGTGGGTGATTTCCTTCCAGGATTTCTGGTCGCGCGCGTCCAGGATGGATCTGAGCCGGGCGACCAGTTCGTTCGCCTGGGTATCGAACAGCCTCAGCACTTCCGCGTTGAGGGCGGAATCGCCGCCCGTGTAGCGGGCAAGGTGGGCCATGTCGACGGGGCCTGACATCGGTCAAGCCTACCGTCGCCATGCTTCAGGCCGCGTTAAAGCGCGCTGTCTCAAATCGGCACGGCGCCGCCGGGGAAGGGCGAGGCGCCGAAGACGTGCGCGTGCGCGAACAGCACCGCCGCGAAGATGAGGATGGCAAGCCAGCCGCGCCAGCCGAAGCTTTCGGAGAGGTTGAGGGCGTTGCGCCCCGAAAGCACGGCCGCGAAGGGGATGTTGGACGTCTTTTCGGCGAAGGCTTTCCACTTGTCGCCCATCTTGCGCCTGCGCTTGGCGTCGATGGCGAAGGTGCCCAGGATCGCCGTCACGAAGAAGGTGCCGAACAGGATGCTCGAAGCCTCGTCGCCATTCGCCGCGAGATGAAATCCCGACCACAGCGCCACGCCCCACAGGAAGGGATGGCGCGTGATGCGCAGCACGCCCCTGATCGTGCCGGCCTTCTCCGCCGCCGCTTCCTGGCGCAGCGAGGTGGGATTGGGCATCAGGAGGCCCTGGATGCCCAGCCAGAACGCGATCAGCACCACGGGAATGCCGAGATCGCGCACATGGCCGAGGTCGTAGAAGACCGGATCGCCGCCCGTCTGCGCCGAATTGTAGGCCACGCACAGCCACACGATGACGCCCAGCGAGGCGAGCGAGAACAGCCCGAGGTAAGGCCCTTCGCCCGTGCGCGCCACGATGGCGTCGCGGAGCCGCGTGCCCGAAACCAGGATATGGATCGCAAGGAAGGCCGCCGCGGCGGCGATCAGGCTGTTCATCGTGGTCCCCCGTCAGACGAATGCGCGCATCATGTGGGCGCGGCCGGCTAGCTTGGCGCCGTCCGCGCGGCTCTGGAAGTAGCGCGCGTTCAGCGCGTCGCCGCCGAAATCCTCGATGCGGGAGAAGCCCAGCGCCATCAGCATGGCCGCAAGCTCGCCCGGATCGAGGAGCGAGCGGAACGGCTCGCCGGCGGCGGCCACGCGCTCGGCCATCGCGCGGAACATGGGGCTGGCGGCGCCCGACCTCTCCGCATAGTCGAAGGCGACGCCGCTGGCTTTGGGCAGGCCCGCGATGAAGGCGAGCGTGGCGCGGATCGCGTCCATGGTCAGATAGGGCGTGACCCCGAGCCAGGCGAAAAAGGCCGGCCGCGCGAAGTCGAAGCCGGCGCGATCGAGGCCGTTGCGCAAGGTTTCGCGCTCGAAATCGACCGGCGCGTAGGTCACCGCGCCGGGCACGGCGATGGCGGCTTCCCGGAGCCGCTCGCGCTTCCAGTCCTGGGTGGCGGGATGATCGATCTCGTAGATCGAAAGGCCGTCGAACGCCCGGGCGCGGGCATAGGCGAAGGTATCGAGGCCCGCGCCCAGGAGCACATATTGCCGCACGCCCGCGGCGTAGGCTTCCGCGAGGCTGTCTTCCGTGAAGCGGCTGCGCGTGGCGATGAAGAGGCGCAAGGGCGCGAGCGCCGACAGCGCGTGCGGATCGCGGCCCGCGCGCAGTTCCGACGCGGCATCCTCGCCCACGATCCTGAGCGCCAGCGGGTCCTCGAAAACGGGCGGGCGGTCCACCAATTGATGGGCGGCGCGGTGAAGGGCCGCGCCATGCGCGGTCCGGCTGGGCCGATGGGCTTGCATGAATCAACTTCGGCGTGTCGTTTCACCCCGATTTTGGACCCGATCCATCCACAGAGGAAGCTCCCGCGAAGCGGGATGTTCCAGGCCCCCGGCCAAGGACTTGGTTGGTTAAACGGACATGGTTGGCTAGATTGGCTCCGCGTCGAACGAAGGGACCTCAGTGTGGCAACCGCCCCCGAGCGCAATCAGCCCGTACTCCTGCCGACCGCCGAGACCTTCGCCGAGGAGGCCAGGGCCGAGCGGCAGGCGCGCGCGCCGAGGCCCGGGCTCGGCCCGATGGTGTTCGCCGCCACGCTGGGGGCGTTCTGGATGGGCGCGGCGGCGGCCTATCTGTGGGGCTATCTGGGTCCCAGGGGCTTCGCGGTCCTGGACGTGCAGGAGCTGGTGCTGACCGGCTTCGCCACCCTGGTGCCGCCGATGCTGATGATCGTCACGGCCTGGGCGCTGGTGCGCGGCAACGAATTGTCCGCCGCCACCCGCTCGCTGGCCGAGCTGACGGACAAGCTCTTCTCCGCGGACGAGACGGCCTCGCGCATGGCGGCCCGGCTCACGCGCGCCATCCGCCGCGAGCTCGATGCGCTGAACGCCGGCCTCGACGGTGCCTTCACGCGGCTGCGCGCGCTGGAATCGGTCCTTGAAAACAACATCGCCGCGCTCGACGAAGCGGGCGCCCGCGCAGACGTGCGCGCCGATTCGGTGGTCTCGCGGCTGACCCAGGAGCGCGACCGCATCGACGCCACGGCCGGCACGCTGGGCGACGCCGCCTCGCGCGCCAGCGAAACCGTGGCGGGCCGCGTGGCGCAGCTGCGCGCCACCATCGAGACGGCGGAGAGCACGCTCAAGTCCGCGGGCATCGCGCTCGAGACCCAGGCCGCCGGATTCCGCTCCGCGGCGGAGACCGCGGCGGAAGCCCCGCATGCCATCGCGCTGGAGCTCGACCGCCAGGCCAAGCGCATCGAGACGGTGTCGGACGCGGCCATGGCGCGCGCCGAATTCCTGCTGGGCCGCCACGAGCGTCACCGCGCCGCGCTGGGCGATCTGCTGCAGAAGCTGAAGGACGAGAGCGCGGCCTTCGAGGGCGCGCTGGGCGCGGAGCGCGCCTCGATGGAAGCGGCGATCCACGCGCTCTCCGCCCAGGCCGGCAGGTTCGAGACATTGGCGGACGAGACCGACCGCCAGCTCGAAGTGCTGATGGCCAACGCCGCCGCGCGCGCCACCCAGTTGACCGCCAGCTTCGGCCGCGAGGCCGAGCGCATGCGCGAGATTTCCGAAAGCGCCACCGCCGCGCTGACCCGCCTCGTCGGCTCGCTGCACGACGCGGGCGCGGGCGCGCAGACGCTGATCGGCGAAACCGCGACCGAAGCCCGGTCCAACGCCAAGCAGCTCGTGGGCGAGGCGATGGCGGAGTGCGAGAAGCTGCTGCGCACCGCCGGCGAGCTCGCCGCCGGCGCCAACGAGATCCGCACTACCCTGTCGAGCACCGTGGCCGAGGTGGAGAAGCATCTCCTGACGCTGCCGGGCCTGGCCAAGCAGGAAGCCCAGCGGGTGCGCGAAATGGTGAAGGGCGAGACCGATGAGATCCTCGATCTCTCCGCCCGCACGCTTTCGACCATCCATGCCCGCACCGCGCGCGCGAGCGGGCTGAAGCTGCCGCAGCCGGGCCAGGCGCCATCCGAGCAGCCGGACAGCGAGGGCCTGATCGGCATGGCGCGCCGGCTCACCCAGCGGCCGCGCAGGCCCTCGCCGCGCCCGGCAAGCGATGCCAAATCGTGGGACATGCGCACGCTCCTCGCGGCGGTGGAAGACGGCGAGGCCAGGTCGAAGGAGCTTCGCCCCGCCGCGGCGGCGGCCATGGGGGCGCTGCAGGCCGCGCTTGCCGACATGGCCGTCGATCTCGATCCCATCATGTCCGACACCGCGCTGAACGAAGAGGAGTGGCGGCAATATCTGGGCGGCGACCGCGCGGTGTTTGCGCGCCGGCTGGCGCAGTCCATCGACGCGGGCGCGGTGGACCGCGTCTCGGTCCTCTACCGCGAGAACGCCCGCTTCCGCGAGGCCGCCAACACCTATCTGGAGGAATTCGAGCGGATGCTCGCGCGGGCGCGCGAAGGCGACGGCGGGGGCCTGCTCACCTCCACCATCCTGAGCGCGGACACCGGCAAGATCTACCTCGCCATCGCCTACGCGCTGGGGCGGTTGAGCTGAACCTGTCTCCCGCCGTCGCGGGGAAGGTCAGGAGCGCGTCATCCGCGCCGCGTAGAATCCGTCCATGCCGCCCTGCCCGGCCAGATGGCATGGCAGCGTGCGCAGGTCGCCCTCGGGCGAGATCAGCTCGCGAAGCCCGAACACGTCCTCCGCCAGGACGGGTTGGCGCGTGAAATCCGTTCGCGCAGCCAGGAACGCGGCGATCTGTTCGGGGCCTTCCTCGGGCTCGAGCGAGCAGACCGCGAAGACCAGCGTGCCGCCGGGCGCGACCGCCTCCGCGGCGGCCTCGAGTAATTCGCCCGCAGTGGCGGCGCAGAGCTGAACGTCGGCGGCGCTCTTGATCCAGGGCAGGTCGGGATGGCGCCGGATAGTGCCGGTGGCGCTGCAGGGCGCGTCGAGCAGCACGAAGGGCGCCCCCGCTTCGGGCCGGACATCGCGCAGGTCGGATTCGACGACCGTGGCGGCGAGCTTCAGCCGCTGGAGGTTCGCGCCGAGCCGCGCCGCGCGCGCGGCATCGCGCTCCACGGCGGTCACCTTCGCGCCCAGCGCCGCCAGCTGCGCGGTCTTGCCGCCGGGCGCGGCGCAAAGATCGAGCACCGGCCTGCCGCGCACATCGCCCAGCAGCCGCGCGGGCAGCGAGGCCGCGAAATCCTGCACCCACCATCCGCCGCCGGCGAAGCCGGGCAGTTCTTCGACGCGGCCGGGATCGTCGAGCCGCACCATGCCGCCGGGCAGGGCGCGCGCGCCGGGCAGCGCCACGGCTTCGTCCCGGAAATGGATGTCGAGCGGCGGCCTGGCCAGATGCGCGCCCACGATCGCACGCGCCCGCGCCTCGCCATAGGTCTCGCGCCAGCGCAGCCACAGCCAGTCCGGCGCGGCGAGCCGCGCGTCGATCCCGGCGAGCGCGGCGCGGCCCTCGCGCGCGATGCGGCGCAGCGTGGCGTTGATCAGCGGCTTGAAGTGCACGGCCTTGCCGTCGCGCGCCGCCAGCCGGTTGGCGGCATCGACCGCGGCGTGCGCCGCCACCTCCAGGAACAGGAGTTCGCAGGCGCCGGCGAGAAGGATCTCCATCGCGGGACCCGCACGGTGCGGCGCGGGCGGTCTGGCGATGAAGGTCCTGAGCAGCGCGTCGAGCTGCCCGAAGCGGCGCAGGGTTTCGGTGGCGATGGCGCGCGCGAATCCGGCGTCGCGCGCATCGAGCTTCGCCGGCGGGAGGATCGCCTCCAGCGCGGCATCGAGCGGGCGCCGGCGGCGCAGCACCTCGCCCAGGATGTCTTGCGCGGCGATGCGCGCGGGCAATCCGTCCGCGGTCAACGGGACTTCAACCCCAGGGCCCGCGCCGCGGCGCGCCGGGCGTGGGTCCCGCCATCGCCTTCAGCCGCGCGATGCGCTCGGCCGTGGAAGGATGGCTCGCGAACAGGCCGGAGACGCCGCCGCCGGACAGCGGATTGACGATGAACATGTGCGCGGTGGCGGGATTGGCCTGCGCCGCCGGATTGGCGATCCGGTCGGCGCCGGTCTGGATGCGCTCCAGCGCCGAGGCAAGCCAGAGCGGCCGGCCGGAAAGCTCCGCGCCCGCGCGGTCGGCCTCGAACTCGCGCGTGCGGCTCACCGCCATCTGCACCAGCGCCGCCGCGAGCGGCGCCACCAGCGTCACGATCAGGAGCCCCACGATGCCCAGCGGATTGCGCCGCCCGCCGCCCATCCAGAACGCGAAATTGGCGAGCATGGTGACGGCGCCCGCGATGGTGGCGGTGATGGTCATGGTGAGCGTGTCGCGGTTCTTCACATGGCTGAGCTCGTGGGCGAGCACGCCGGCAAGCTGCTCGCTGTCGAGCCGCTCGAGCAGCCCGGTGGTCACGCACACCGCGGCGTGCTCCGGATTGCGGCCCGTCGCGAAGGCGTTGGGCTGCGCCTGCTCCACGATATAGACCTTGGGCATGGGCAGCCCGTCCTTGGCGGCGAGCTGGCGCACCAGCCGCACCAGTTCGGGCGCGCTGGTCTCGTCCACCTGGCGCGCGCCGTACATGGAGAGCAGCGCCTTGTCGGAATGCCAGTAGGCGACGAGGTTCATGGCCGCGGCGAAGAGGAAGGCGAAGGCCATGCCCGTCTCGCCGCCGACGAGGAATCCCACCACCAGGAACAGCCCCGTCATGGCGGCCATGAGCAGGCCGGTGCGCAGTGTGTTTGCCATGCGCCTGATGTAATCTCGGCCCCCACGCCGTCAAGCGAATAACCATGGCCGCCAAAGGGAAAGACGCCGAAATCGCCGCCCGCATCCGCGAAGCGGGCGAACGCGCCCGGGCCGAGGCCGAGGCGCGCCGCGCCGGGGCCGGGCGATCCTTGCGCAAGGAGATCGGCGGGCAGGCGGGGCCCGAGCCCACCCGCTATGGCGACTGGGAGAAGAACGGCGTCATCTCCGACTTCTGACCGGGGTTCCCGCCCGGCTTGATCGGCGCGCGCGCGAGGTCCACATAAGGGCATGTTCATCCAGACCGAATCCACGCCCAATCCGGCGACGCTGAAATTCCTGCCCGGCCGCGCCGTGATGGGCGAAGCCGCGGTGGCGGATTTCCCGGACGCGGACGCCGCGGCGCGCTCGCCGCTCGCCTCCGCGCTGTTCGCCATCCCGGAAGTGTCGCGCGTCTTCTTCGGCAGCGATTTCATCTCGGTGACGAAAGCGGATGGGGACTGGAAGCATCTGAAGCCCTCCATCCTCGGCGCCATCATGGAGCATTTCACCCGGGCCCTGCCGCTGATCGAGGACGGGGCCGCGGAGAAGGAAGACGAGGAACCGGTCTATTCCGGCGAGGACGCGCAGATCGTCTCCCAGATCCGGGAGCTGATCGACACCCGCGTGCGCCCCGCCGTGGCCGGCGACGGCGGCGACATCGTCTTCAAGCGCTACGATCCGTCCTCCGGCGTGGTGTCGCTGCACATGCGCGGCTCGTGCGCCGGCTGCCCGTCCTCCACGCTCACGCTCAAGAACGGGATCGAGAACATGCTGCGCCATTACATCCCCGAGGTCAGCGCGGTCGAGGCGGTCTGAGCCGATGGGCGCCCACGCCATTCCCGACGAGGCGCTCGACGTCCTCTTCCGCCAGGCGCGCACCCAGAACAGGTGGCGCGACACGCCCGTCAGCCCGGCGATGCTGATGGCGGTCTACGATCTCATGCGCTGGGGTCCGACCAGCGCCAACTGCTCGCCCGCGCGTTTCGTGTTCGTGACGTCGCCGCAGGCCAGGGACCGGCTCAAGCCGTTCCTGTCGCCGGGCAACCGCGACAAGGTGGTGGCCGCGCCGGTCACCGCCATCATCGGCTACGACCTCGACTTCGCGAAGAGGCTCCCCGAGCTCTTCCCGCACGAGCCCACCGCGAAGGCGTGGTTCGCCGATCCGGGCCATGCCGAGCGCACCGCCTTCCGCAACGGCTCGCTGCAGGGCGCCTATTTCCTCGTCGCCGCGCGGGCGCTGGGGCTGGATTGCGGGCCGATGTCGGGCTTCGACAATGCGGGCGTGGACCGGGAATTCTTCGCCGGCACCGCGATCAGGTCGAACTTCATCTGCAGCGTCGGCCATGGCGATCCGGCCGGCGTGTTCCCCCGCAATCCCAGGCTTTCCTTCGACGAAGCCTGCACGATTCTCTAGTGTCGCCGCCATGAGGATCCTGGCCGTGGATACGGCGCTCGGCGCCTGCTCCGCCGCCGTGCTCGACGGCGCGCGGACCGCCGCGCGGCGGTCCGTGCCCATGCAGCGCGGCCACGCCGAGGCGCTGGCGCCGATGGTCGAAGAGGCGATGCGCGAGGCGCGCCTCGCCTTCGCCGCGCTGGAGCGGCTGGCCGTCACCACGGGGCCGGGCACCTTCACCGGCCAGCGCATCGGCCTGGCGTTCATGCGCGGCCTGCGCGTGGCGCTGAAGATCCCGCTGAACGGCGTCACCAGCCTCGCCGTCATGGCGGCGCAGGCGATGGAGGAGACGGGATGCGGGCGCGCCGCCGCGATCCACGATGCGCGGCGCGAGGAATTCTATGTCGAGTTCGCGCCGCATGGCGCGCCGCAACTGATGTCGCGCGCGGAGGTGGAGCGCGCGCTTGCGTCGTGCGAGGAGAGGTTCGCCCTGGCCGGCAGCGGCGCCTGCCAATTCGCGGGAAGCGCGCGCGCGGTATTGTCCGCGGTGCGCCATCCGGACGCGTTGTGGGTGGCGAGGCTCGCCGCGGCGATGCCGGCGGCGGCCGGCGTTCCCAAGCCGCTTTACCTGCGCGCGCCGGGCGCCAGGCTCCCGGGCGCGCGCCAATGATCCGCGCCGCCACGGTTGCCGATCTCGCCGTCATGGCCGGGCTGCACGCGCAATGCTTCGCCGAAGGCTGGAGCGCGGCGTCGCTGGGCGAATTGCTTGCCTCCGGCGGCACGTTCGGTTTCGTTTTCGCGGAGGAAGCGGCGCCGGCGGGTTTCGTGCTGGCGCGCGTGGCGGCGCAGGAGGCCGAAATCCTCACGCTCGCCGTCGCGCCCGGGGCCCGGCGCAAGGGGCTTGGCGGCCTCCTGATGGAGGCTGCCGCCGCCCGCGCCCGCGCATCGGGTGCGCGCGCGATGTTCCTGGAAGTGGGCGCGGACAACATGGCGGCGCGGGCACTCTACCGGCGTCTGGGTTTCACCGAGGCGGGGCGGCGCAAGGGCTATTATGCGGCCGGAGCGGGCGGCGGCGCCCTCGATGCCCTTGTCCTCAAAGCCGAATTGCCGCTTTCGCCATTGGGAAATCGCCCCCGGCTGGACTAGACTGGCTGAAGTGGACTGGCCGCGGCACTGGGACCAAGCGCTTGAACCGCATCGAGAAGCTCTGCACGGAAAAAGGCCTGCGCATGACCGAGCAGCGCCGCATCATCGCGCGCGTGCTGGCCGATGCCACCGACCATCCCGACGCCGAGGAGCTCTACCGGCGCGCCGCCGCCATGGACCCGCACATCTCCATCGCCACGGTCTACCGCACCGTGAAGCTGTTCGAGGATGCCGGCATCCTGGAGCGGCACGATTTCCGCGACGGGCGCTCGCGCTACGAAGAGGTGCCCGATTCCCATCACGACCATCTCATCGACGTGCAGACCGGCAAGGTGATCGAGTTCCGCAACGAGGACATCGAGCGGCTGCAGAAGCGCGTCGCGGAGGAGCTGGGCTTCGAGCTGGTCGATCACCGGCTGGAGCTTTACGGCGTGCCCAAAACCGCCAAGAAGGTCGAAAACTGACGCCCATGCGTTCGCTCCGCGCGGCCTATGTGCTGTTCGTGTTCCTCGCCTCGTCCGCGGTCGTGATCCCGTGGCAGTCGTTCGCGCTGCGGGTCAAGCGCTTCGGCTACAAGCGCATGCCCTATCTCTACCAGCGCTTCCTGATGAAGCTGTTCGACGTCCGTGTGACGGTGATCGGCACGCCCATCCAGGATCGCGGCGTGCTGATGGTGGCCAATCACACATCGTACATGGACATCCTCATCCTGGGCGGCATCGCGTCGGTGTCCTTCGTCGCCAAGGCGGAAGTCGCCGGCTGGGCGCTGTTCGGCACCTTCGCGCGGCTGCAGCGCACCGTGTTCGTGGAGCGCGAGCGCCGCTCCAGGACCGCGCAGTCGCGCGACCAGATCCGCGAAAGGCTGCTCGAGGGCGACGCGCTGGTGCTGTTTCCGGAGGGCACGTCGAACGACGGCAACCGCGTGCTGCCGTTCAAGAGCGCGCTGATGGGCGCGGCCGAGGCGGTGATCGGCACCGACGCGCAGGGCGGGCCGCTGCATGTGCCGGTGCAGCCGGTGTCCGTCGCCTATGGCAGCGTGCACGGATTGCCGATGGGGCGGGAATACCGCCCGTTCTTCGCCTGGTATGGCGACATGGATCTCATCCCGCATCTGTGGGAGCAGCTCGTCACCGGGCCCATCGACGTAACGGTGGAGTTTCATCCGGCCATGACGGTGGACACGGTGGGCGGGCGCAAGGCGCTGGCCGCCCGCGCCGAGGCCGTCGTCCGCCGCGGCCAGGCGCGGGCGCTGTCCGGCCGCCATGGCGCGAAGGCTCCGGAATCGGCCCCTTCGGCGCCCGCCGCCGCGCCCGCGCTCTCCGGCGCATCGGCGTGAAACTTGCCAGCGGGGGCGCGACTCTCCATAACCCGCGCTCCGCGGAACCACGGCCATGAAGAAGCTCTTCATCAAGACCTATGGCTGCCAGATGAACGTCTACGACTCCGCCCGCATGGCGGAGCTCCTGGCGCCGATCGGCTACGCGCGGAGCGAAACCGCGGACGACGCGGACATGGTCGTGCTCAACACCTGCCACATCCGCGAGAAGGCGGCCGAGAAGGTCTATTCCGAGCTGGGGCGGCTCAAGCGGATCAAGGACGCACGCGGCGGCGCCATGACCATCGCGGTGGCGGGCTGCGTGGCGCAGGCCGAAGGGGCGGAGATCCTCGCGCGCCAGAGCGCGGTCGACATCGTCGTGGGCCCGCAATCCTATCACCGCCTGCCCGAGATGATCGCCAGGATCGCGCGCCAGAAGGGCCATGCGCTGGAGACGGATTTTCCGGCGCGGGACAAGTTCGACTCGTTGCCGAAACAGGCAGGGAGCACCGGCCCGGCCGCCTTCCTCACCGTGCAGGAAGGCTGCGACAAGTTCTGCACCTTCTGCGTGGTGCCCTACACCCGCGGCGCGGAATATTCCCGGCCCGTGGCGCAGGTCGAGGCCGAGGCGCGCGCGCTTGCCCGGCAGGGCGCGCGCGAGATCACGCTGCTCGGCCAGAATGTCAATGCCTATGACGGCGAAGGCCCGGACGGCGCGCGCTGGAGCCTGGCGCGGCTCATCGCGCGGCTGGCGGAGATCGAGGGGCTGGCGCGGCTGCGCTTCACGACCAGCCATCCGCGCGACATGCGCGAGGACCTCATCGCCGCGCACCGCGACATCCCCAAGCTGATGCCCTATCTGCACCTGCCGGTGCAGTCCGGCTCGGACCGGATCCTCGACGCGATGAACCGCCGGCACACGCGCGAAGATTATCTGCGGCTGGTGGCGCAAATCCGCGACGCGCGGCCAGGCATCGCGCTGTCGTCGGATTTCATCGTGGGATTCCCCGGCGAAAGCGACGCCGATTTCGAGGACACCCTGGCGCTGGTGCGCGCGGTCGGCTACGCGCAGGCCTTCTCGTTCAAGTACAGCGCGCGGCCGGGCACGCCGGCGGCGTCCGCCGGCAAGCAGGTCCCCGACGCGGTGAAAGACGCGCGCCTGCGGGCGCTGCAGGAATTGCTCGCCGCCCAACAGGCCGCCTTCAACGCCGCCTGCGCCGGGCGCGCGATGCCCGTGCTGTTCGAGAAGCCCGGGCGCAAGGCGGGGCAGGCGGTGGGGCGAAGCCCCTATCTTCAGCCCGTCCACGCCGACGGCGCGGCCGCGCTGATCGGGGAGATCCGCGAGGTCTTCATCGAGGCGGTCCTGCCCAACAGCCTGAAGGGCAGGCTGGGAGGCGCGCCGTCGCGCGCGGCGGCGGAGTGAGCGGCAAGGCGGTCAAGCGGCCCGCGCGCGAACAGGTGACGCTGGAATTCCCCGACAACGTGGTCCTGGCGGCCCTGGGCGGCGCGCAGCAGAAGAACTTCGTGCGCATCGAGCAGAAGCTCGGCGTGCGCGTGGGCATGCGCGGCAATCTCGTCGCCGTCGAAGGCGCGCCGGACGCGCGCGAGCGCGCCGCCGCGGTGCTGCGCGCGCTCTATGCGCGGCTCGAGAGCGGCGAGGATGCGGGCCCGGCGGAAGTGGACGCCGAAATCCGCTTCGCCGGTCACGATGCCGGGCCATTGCCCGCCGGGGATTTCGGCGTGCCGTCGATCCGCACGGCGACGAGCCGGCGCACCCGCGCGCGCACCCCCGCGCAGGCCGCCTATTTCGACCTGATGCGCACCCATCCCCTCGTCTTCGGCATCGGGCCGGCGGGCACGGGCAAGACCTATCTCGCCGCGGCGTTCGGGGCGCATCTGCTGCACGAGCGGCGGGTGGAGCGGCTGATCCTGTCGCGGCCCGCGCTGGAAGCGGGCGAGCGGCTCGGCTTCTTGCCCGGCGACCTCAAGGAGAAGATCGATCCCTATCTGCGCCCGCTCTACGACGCGCTGTTCGATTCCCTGGGCGAGCAATGCGTCAAGCTCATCGAGCAGGGCACCATCGAGGTGGCGCCGCTCGCCTTCATGCGCGGGCGCACGCTTTCCCGCGCCTTCGTCATCCTCGACGAGGCGCAGAACTGCTCGCCCGCCCAGATGAAGATGTTCCTCACCCGGCTGGGCGAGGACTCCCGCATGGTGGTGACCGGCGATCCCACCCAGAGCGATCTTCCCGGCGGCCGCGGCGAGGGGCTGAACGAGGCGCTGCGCATCCTCTCCGGCGTGGAGGGTGTCGCCGTCGCGCGCTTCAGCGAGAAGGACGTCGTGCGCCATGCGCTGGTCACGCGCATCGTGGGCGCCTATGAGCGCAACGGCGGATGAGGCGGCGGGGCACCGAGGTCGCGATCCGGATCGGGTATGCGCGCTGGCGCAGGACGGGGCTCGCCGCGCGCGTCGGGGAAGCCGTGCGGCTCGGCCTCGAGACGCGGCCGGGCGCGGGCAGCGTGACGGTGCTGCTCACCAGCGACGCGCGGCTGCGCGCCCTCAACGCGACGTTCCGCGGCAGGAACAAGCCGACCAACGTGCTCTCCTTCGCCGCCGGCGAGCCGGGCTATCTGGGCGACGTGGCCATCGCCTATGGCGTGGCCAGGGCGGAGGCGGCGCGCGGGAAGAAACCCCTTGCCCACCATGCCGCGCATCTGGCGCTGCATGGCACGCTGCATCTTTTGGGATACGATCACGAAACGGCGCGGCAGGCCAAGGTGATGGAAACGCTGGAGACGAAGCTGCTTTCGCGGATGGGCATCGCCGATCCCTATCGGGCGGAGGCGGGCTGATGGCCGCGTCCGATTCCGCGGGCCCCGCCGGGCCGCCGTCGCTGCTGAAGCGGCTCATCGAGCGTCTGCGCGGCGGCGACGCCCAGTCCATCCGCGAGAGCGTGGAAGAGGCGATCGAGGAGAGCGAGCGCGAGAGCGCCTCGTTGTCGGAGCAGGAGCGGGTGATGCTCGCCAACCTGCTGCGCTTCGGCGAGCTTCGTGTCGACGACGTCAAGGTGCCGCGCGCCGACATCGTCGCCATCGAGGAGAAGACCCCGCTCGCCGGGCTGGTGGCGGCGCTGCGCGAGGCCAAGCATTCGCGCCTTCCCATCTACCGCGAGACGCTGGACGATCCGCTGGGCTTCATCCACATCAAGGACGTCCTGTCGCTCGCCGAGGTCGACGCCGGGGGAACGCTGCGCTGGCCCGCCAACGTGTCGATCTCCAGCCTGAGGCGGGAGATCCTGTTCGCGCCGCCCTCCATGCCGGCGCGCGACCTGCTCCTGCGCATGCAGACCACGCACACCCACATGGCGCTGGTCATCGACGAATATGGCGGCACCGACGGGCTCGTCTCCATCGAGGACCTGGTCGAGGAGATCGTGGGCAAGATCGCCGACGAGCACGACATCGACGATTCGCCCAAGCTCACTCCGCGCGGCGACGGCGGCTACGACGCCGATGCCCGTCTCGACCTCTCCGATTTCCGGGAGAAGACGGGCATCGATCTTTCGGTCGAAGGCGAGGATATCGACACGCTGGGCGGGCTTGCCGTCTCGCTCACCGGACGGGTGCCGCAGCGGGGCGAGATCGTGCCCCATCCCAGCGGCTTCGAGTTCGAGATCCTCGACGCCGATCCGCGCCGGGTGCGGCGCGTGCGCCTGCGCCCGCCGGCGCGGGACAAGCTGTGAGTTTGGGCATGATCGCGGGTTGGCTCGCACGCGCGGGCGATTTCGTGCGCGGGCTCGCCGGCTGGCGGCGGCTCCTGTTCGCCTTCGCGATGGGGCTCGTGTCGGTCCTTTCCTTCGCGCCGTTCTTCGTGTTTCCCGCGATGCTCCTGGGGTTCGCGACGCTCGTCCTGCTCATCGACGGCGCCCATTCGCGTCGCCGACCCGTGCGCAATGCCGCGCTCGCGGGATGGGCCTTCGGCTTCGGATATTTCCTCGGCGGGCTCTACTGGGTGGGCTATGCCTTCGAGGTCGACGCGCTGGCGCATGCCTGGCAGATCCCGTTCGTCGAAATCCTGCTGCCCGGCGGCCTGGCGCTCTATGTCGCGCTCGCCGCCGCCGCGGCATCCATGCTCTGGCGCAAAGGGCCGGCCCGCATCCTCGTCTTCGCGATCTCATACGGCATCGCGGAATGGCTGCGCGGGCATCTCTTGACCGGCTTTCCCTGGAATCTGCCCGCCTATGGCTGGGGCGCGTCGCTGGGCGTGATGCAGGGCAACGCGCTCGTGGGCGCCTATGGCATGTCGTTGCTGACGCTGCTGCTGGGCGGCGGGCTGGCGCTCCTGTTCGAGCGCGGATGGCGCGACTGGAAATTCGCCGCCGCCATGGTGGGCCTCTTCGTCGCGATCTGGATCGGCGGCGAAGCGCGCCTCGCGCTGACCCCGACGACATTCGTTCCAAACGTCACGCTGCGCATCGTGCAGCCCGACGTGCCGCAGGCCGAGAAATTCCCGCTGCAATACCGCGCGCGCAACTGGCGCGAGCTCATGCAGATGAGCGTCGCGGGCACGGGCCGCCAGCCCGACATCGTCGTGTGGCCGGAATCGGCGCCGCCGTTCTTCCTCCTGCGCCAGCCGGAGGCGCTGGACGATGTGGCGCTTCTGACCGCGGGCCGCACCGTGCTGCTGACCGGCGCGGTGCGCGCGGAACAGGACGACGACCGCGTGCGGTTCTTCAACAGTCTCCTCATCTTCGCGCATGGGGGGCGGCTGATCGGGCGCTACGACAAGTTCCACCTCGTGCCGTTCGGCGAATACCTGCCGCTCAAGGGCCTGTTCGCGGCGCTCGGCATGTCCAAGCTGGTGGACAGCCCGGGCGATTTTTCCGCCGGAGATGGTCCGCATACGTACGATTTGCCCGGCGCGCCTTCCGTCGGGCCTCTCATATGTTATGAAGTGGTGTTTCCCGGCGCGGTGACGGGGCCGAAACGGCCCGGCTTCCTGGCCAACGTCACCGACGATTCATGGTTCGGACCGCCGCGGTCCACCGGGCCGCAACAGCATTTTTTGATTGCGCAAGTGCGCGCAATCGAGGAAGGCTTGCCCCTGGTGCGCGCCGCCAATACCGGCATCTCCGGCGTCATCGACGGCACCGGCCGCGTGCTCTCCCGGCTTGGACCGGGACAAAAAGCTGTATTGGACTCCTTACTCCCGCAAGCGTTGCATCCCACTCCGTACGCGGAGCTTGGCGACATCACGTTCGTGTTGTTGCTGGCGGCGTCTGCAATTTGCGCTTTCATGTACGGCCGCAAAACCGCGCCTAGCATGTGACGGAAGGCTTTGCTTCAGCGGCGAATCTGAGGCTAAGGTCATTTTCGAACAAGCCATCCTCTCCAAGATTCACCGTGCCGAAAAAACAAGCGAATCCCATCGACGCCCAAGTCGGCAATCGCGTGCGCCTGCGGCGCATGCTCATCGGCATGAGCCAGGAAAGGCTCGGCGATGCGCTGGGGCTCACCTTCCAGCAGGTGCAGAAATACGAGAAGGGCGTGAACCGGATCGGCGCCGGCCGCCTTTTCCAGGTGGCGCGCATACTCGGCGTGCCCGTCACCTATTTCTACGAGGACGCGGAGAACGAGCATGCCGCGCCGGGGTTCGCCGAGGGCGGGGCGCGGCCGCCGGTCATCGAATTCCTCTCCAGCCCCGACGGCCTTCAGCTCTGCCTCGCCTTCATGCGAATCAGGGAGCCGAACGTCCGCAAGCGCGTGATCGACCTGGTCAAAAGTCTCGCGGACGACGAGGACGCCAAGGGCTGAGCCCGTCGCTTTGACAGGACGGCAAACGCAACCTAGGTTTGCCGCGGGGAGTTGTTCGCCGCGATGAACAAGAAGCAGGCCAACGCTATCGACCGGCTCGTGGGAGAGCGGGTGCGCGCGCGCCGCGCCGAACTTGGCATGAGCCAGGAGGTTCTGGCGCGCAAGCTGGGGTTGTCCTTCCAGCAGATCCAGAAATACGAAAAAGGCACCAACCGCATCTCCGCCGGCCGGCTCTTCGTCATCGCCCAGGCGCTGGGCACGCCGGTATCGCGCTTCTTCGAGCAGGTGATCGAGGCGGTGCAGCGCAATCCCGGCTTCGCCGAGGAGGCCGCGCCGTCGCCGGTGACCAGCTTCTTCTCCAGCCGCGAAGGCCAGGACCTCGCCAACGCCCTCCTGCAGATCAAGGACGCCAAGGCGCGCAAAAACCTGATCAGCCTCGCCAAGAATCTCGCGGCGAAGGAAAAGGACGCCGCCCCCGCGGGCTAGAACAGGATCGCTCTTCTTCGAATCGCGATCCCGCTCCAGGTATCTGATTGACGCGCAATTTTTCGGGCGAACCGCTGCACACTTCGCCCGATTGCGCTCTAACCGCGCGATTTCTTTTCTTCGAGACCCGAGCGTCCCACGCGCGCCTCCAGCGCGGCATAGGCTTCGTCGGGCGTGACGCCGCAATCCGCCCACAGCACCAGCAGGTGATAGAGCAGGTCCGCGGATTCCGCGACCAGGCAGTCCTTGTCCTGCGCCACGGCGGCGAGCGCGGCCTCGACCGCTTCCTCGCCCAGTTTCTTGGCGATCTTGAGCCGGCCCTGCGCGAACAGCTTGGCGGTGTAGGACTGCGTGGGATCGGCGTCCTTGCGGGAAAGGATCACCCGATAGAGGCGATCGATGGCATGCGCGTCGGCCATGTCCGCTTGTAGGCCTTTCCGCCGCCGCTGTCATCCGGCGCGCGGCGATTGCGTTCGCGCCTCCGCGTCAGTTCGCGCGGTTGTCCAGCAGGCGGCGCGCGATCACCTGCGCCTGGATCTCGGCCGCGCCCTCGAAGATGTTGAGGATGCGCGCGTCGCAGAGCACGCGGCTCACCGGGAACTCCAGCGCGAAGCCGTTGCCGCCGTGGATCTGCACGGCGCCGTCCGCCGCCGCCCAAGCGACGCGCGCGGCGAGCAGCTTGGCCATGCCGGCTTCGAGGTCGCAGCGCCGGCCCTCGTCCTTCTCGCGCGCGGCGTGATAGGCGAGCTGGCGCGCCACCGCGATCTCCACCGCCATCATCGCGAGCTTGTCGCGCACGCGGGGGAATTCGAAGATCGGCTTGCCGAACTGCCTGCGCTCGCTGGCATAGGAAAGGCCCAGGTCGAGCGCGTTCATGGCCACGCCCACCGCGCGCGCCGCGGTCTGGATGCGGGCGGATTCGAAGGTCTGCATGAGCTGCCGGAAGCCCTGGTTTTCGCTGCCGCCGAGGAGATTCCCGGCCGGCACCTCGAAGCCGTCGAAGCCGATCTCGAACTCCTTCATGCCGCGATAGCCCAGCACCGCGATCTCGCCGCCGCTCATGCCGGGCGCGGGGAACGGATCGTTTTCGCCGCCGCGCGGCTTCTCCGCGAGAAACATGGAAAGGCCGCGATGGTCCCGGCTCGCGGGATCGGTGCGCACCAGGAGCGTCATCAGATCGGCGCGCGCGGCATGGGTGATCCAGGTCTTGTTGCCGTAGATCCGGTAGACGTCGCCGTCGCGCACCGCGCGGGTGCCCAGGCTTCCAAGGTCCGAGCCGGTATTGGGCTCGGTGAACACCGCCGTGGGCAGGATCTCGCCGGAGGCGATCCTCGGCAGCCAGCGCGCGCGCTGTTCCTTGGTGCCGCCGTTGAGGATGAGCTCGGCGGCGATCTCCGAGCGCGTGCCGAGCGAGCCCACGCCGATATAGCCGCGGCTCAATTCCTCGGAGACCACGCACATCGCGGTCTTGGACAGGCCCGCGCCGCCGAACGCCTCCGGCACCGTCAGCCCGAACACGCCGAGCCCCCCCATCTCCCCGATCACGGCGAGCGGGATCAGCTCGTCGCGCAGATGCCAGCCATGGGCGAAGGGGGCCACCTTTTCCCGCGCGAAGCGGAAGAACTGCTCGCGCACCATCGCCATGGTGTCGTCGAGGCCCGGATCGCCGAAGGCGATGGCGCCCTGATGCGCAGCGAGGTGCTCGGCGATGGCGGCGCGCGTCTGCCGGCTGGCGCCGAGCTTCGCGAGCGCGGCCACCTCCCCGGTCCAGAAGGCGCCGATCTCTGCCTCGTCCAGGCCGAGGTCGTAGGGCCTGGCGATCTCGCTCTGGCTCATGGCGATGCCGCCCGCCATCTGGGCCAGGTATTCGCCGAAGGCCGCCGCCAGGATCAGCTTCTCGAATGCGCCCAGCCGCTTCTCGCGATCCAGCGCGTGCGCCCAGCGGGCCATCTGGCGCAGCGCTTCCGCGTAAGTCGCGTACCAGGCGAGCGCGTGGCTGGCGCGCTGGTCGCCGTCGCCGCCCTCCCGGGCGCGGATGGCGGCCAGGGCGGAGTCCAGCAGCCGGCCGGCCGCGGCCGCGGCGCGATCACATTGGTCGAGGAGATGTGCCGGCGTCATGTCCGTCCGCAATATCGTCCGGGCGAGCATAGATGCATATTTTGCACTGCACCATGCGGCATGGGCTTGGGCGGGCCCGGCGATCAATCGGGCTTTCCGGGGAGCTTCCATGGCTGAACGACGGCTGAGCCGAACCGGGAGGCCGCGGACGCGCGGAAAGCAGTTTCTCGTCCCGGCCTGGCGTTGCTTTTCGTCTTCGCGCGCGCGCTGTTCTGGCCCGGTTACCTGATCGCGCCCTGGGCGCGGGCGCCCGGTTTTGCGCCCACCTTCTATCCGGCGGCGGCAGCCTGCACGTGGCCGCTGGCGCGCATGCTGGCGCGGCAGATCATTCCTTGCCCGCCTCGATTACGTCCTCGAAAGTGCGCAGCCCCGGGCGCTGGGCGTTGACCAGCACGGCCATGTTGCCGGGCAGGTGCTCGTTCTTCCACATCTTGGTGTGGGCGCGCGGGATGTCGGCCCAGGGGAAGACCTCGCTCATGCAGGGGTCGAGCCGGCGCTCCAGCATCAGCCGGTTGGCCTGGCTCGCCTGGTTGAGGTTGGCGAAATGGCTGCCCTGGATGCGCTTCTGGCGCATCCACACATAGCGCGCGTCGAAGGTAATGTTGTAGCCGGTGGTTCCGGCGCAGAACACCACCATGCCGCCGCGCTTCACCACCAGGCACGACACCGGGAAGGTGGATTCGCCCGGATGCTCGAACACCATGTCGACATCGTTGCCCTTGCCGGTGATGTCCCAGATCGCCTTGCCGAACTTGCGCGCTTCCTTGAGCCAGGAATCGTATTCGGGCGTGCCGACCTGCGGCATCTGTCCCCAGCAGCTGAAGTCCTTGCGGTTGACGATGCCCTTGGCGCCGAGCGAGAGCACGAAGTCGCGCTTGGATTCGTCGCTAATCACGCCGATGGCGTTGGCGCCCGACACCGCGCAGAGCTGCACCGCGAAGGAGCCGAGCCCGCCCGACGCGCCCCAGATCAGCACGTTGTGCCCGGGGCGCAGGATGTGCGGGCGGTGGCCAAAGAACATGCGGTAGGTGGTGGCCAGCGTCAGCGTGTAGCAGGCCGACTCCTCCCAGGTGAGATGCTTCGGCCTGGGCATGAGCTGGCGGTCCTGCACGCGGGCGAATTGCGCGAAGCTTCCGTCCGGCGTCTCGTAGCCCCAGATGCGCTGGGACGGCGAGAACATGGGATCGCCGCCATTGCACTCCTCGTCGTCGCCGTCGTCCTGGTTGCAATGGACGACGACCTCGTCGCCCACCTTCCAGCGCGTGACCTTGGCGCCCACCGCCCAGACGATGCCCGAGGCGTCGGAGCCGGCGATGTGGTAGGGGTTCTTGTGCCCGTCGATGGGGGAGATCGGCGTGCCGAGCCCCGCCCAGACGCCGTTGTAGTTCACCCCGGCCGCCATCACGAGGATGAGGACGTCGTGGGAATCGAGCGGCCAGGTCGGCACGACCTCGATCCGCATCGCCGTTTCCGGCGGGCCGTGGCGGTCCTTGCGGATCGCCCAGGCGTACATGTTGGCGGGCACATGGCCGAGCGGCGGGATCTCGCCGATCTCGTAGAGATCCTTGTAGACGTCGAAGGACGGCTTGGCTTCTGCCGCGGCCATGTGGTGCTCCCCAAAACGCGCAACGGAACTGTCAACGAACCGGGCGCGGATTAGGCCCACGGATTTGGTGCGACGCAAGATTTTCTTTTGCGCCGCAACAGAGATTTTGTGGGAAATCCACAAAAGGCGGTTAATTCACGCAACTTCGTTGCGCGAATTGTACGCGCCTCGACGGGGGCCCTCTTCCGTAGGACGGCGAAAACGTATATTTTAACGGGTTGTTAACGACAGGAGCCCGCGATGGGCATGAAGGACAACAAGACCGTCGAGATGAAGCCGGGCAGCACCGCCTCGGTGGAGATCCCCAAGGACAAGGCGAGCGACACCAAGCTCGACATCACGGTCAAGGTGGCCAAAGACGAAGACAAGAAGCCGCCCAAGCCGCTGCGCGGGCTGCAGGCCTTCCGCAACGCGTAAGCGCTGCGCCGCGAGGGGAGTGGGGGAGCATGCCGAGGCAGTGGGACATCGTCGAAGTCCCGGGTGAAAGCTGGCCCGCGGAAGGCGGCGGCGATTCGTTTCTGGCGGTGGTCGTGTCCTCGTCCTTCGCCAGCGAGAAGGCGAACATCTACTGGGTCTGCCCGATCCGCTCGAGCAAGAGCCTCCGGCACGAGCCGGGCTACATCCCCATCAAGCAGTACAAGCCGCCGGTGTTCCGTTCCTGGGGCAAGCGGATGGACGGCTGGCTCGGCCGCAAGGCCCCGACCGTCCCCCAAGACATCGACGCGTCGCTCGACATGGTGCGCACCGATCTCGTCATCACCGTCACGCGCCACGAGATGAAGGCCACCAACTACGGCGCCGTCGACATGGCCACGCGCAGGCGCATGGCGGCCACTTTGCGCAAATTCGCCGCCTTCGCCGCGCCGCCGCGCTGATCAGTCCCGGTTCGGCTGTTTGAAGCGGCGTGCGGACTTCCCGCCGCGCGCCTTGGCGCCGATCTCTTTCAGCTTCACCTGCTGCAGCATCGAGAGCGAGGCGCGGGCGGCGCCTTTCTCCGGGTCGCGGAAGGCGCGGCCGTATTTCTCCACCCGGGTCTCGACGGAGGAAAGGAACTCGCCCTCCCAGTCCGACAGCTTCACGCCGGTTTCGCCGGCGGCGAGCCTGGCCTTGCGGAGCGCCTTGAGCGCGGCGCGGCGCGCCCGCGCGCGGTCGGCCTTGCGCTGCTCTTCGGGCGTGCGCGGGCGCCTGGACAGCATTCAGGAATGCGACGCGTGCGGATCGCGCTCGCCCGCCTTCACCGCGGTGGCGAGATTGTCGGTGGCGATGGGGCAGGTGTAGAAACGCGAGCGCGAGCAGTTGGGATTGTAGGCATAATTGAAGTCGATGGCGACGTTCGAAGGCGGGAAGCTGCCGAAGGAATCGATGTCGACATAGCGGCCCGAGCCGTAGGCGCCCTTGCCCGTCAGGTCGTCGGTGAAGAACGCAGCCATGGTCCTGATCTGCGCCGGATCGCGGCTGTCGGCGTAGAAGGGCAGCGTGAAGCTCTGGCCGTTCAGCGTGAAGCGCGCCTCGCCCACGCGGTAGAACTGCTTGTCGGTGCCGCGCGAGGTGCGGAACACGCGCGCCGGCCGCTTGGGGTCCGCCCTGAACGTGCCCTGCACCACATAGCGCGGATCGTAGGGGAAGTAATCGACGCCCTTGAACGCCTTCGCGTCCGGATTCTGCTGGTTG
The DNA here is from genome assembly GCA_035499995.1 of Rhizomicrobium sp. Taxonomy (GTDB): domain Bacteria; phylum Pseudomonadota; class Alphaproteobacteria; order Micropepsales; family Micropepsaceae; genus Rhizomicrobium. The sequence goes on from DATJXR010000017.1 coordinate 328,997, forward strand.
AAGACGAAGAAGCGCGCGCCGATCACCCCGGCCGACACCTGCGTCGGCGCGCCCACCACGTCGATGTCCCTGTCCACCGCGATGCCCTTGGCGATCTCCGCTTCGGTGTAGGTCTTGCCGCCCATGACGATGACGGGATGGCCGTCCTTCACGCTGGCGGCGAGCACGCCCGCGCCCGATCCCCAGCGATAGCTCCCCGGCCGGCCCCTGTTGCCCATCAGGTTCGACGACTGGCCGTCCGCCAGATAGGCGGCGTCCTGGATCTTCAGGATGGCGTGCGGCTTCAGGGCCCAGTCCTTGTTGTCGTCGGCCAGCGAGGCCTTCCACTGCTGCTCGGGCGTGGCGGCGGCGAGCGCGAGGAGGGCAAGGCCGGCGGCAAGGATGGCGGATCGCATGGGACAAGCTCCGGAAAAACGGGCGGAGACTAACCCATCCCCGCCGTTTTGCAGTGCAGCAAATGCCGTGTACGCTTTTCCCTGAGCGAGAATTGAGACCCGGCCGATGACGCGCGACAAGCCCTGGATCTTCCGCACCTATGCGGGCCATTCGAGCGCGGCCGCGTCCAACGCGCTCTACCGCACCAATCTCGCCAAGGGGCAGACGGGGCTTTCCGTCGCCTTCGACCTGCCGACGCAGACGGGCTACGACGCCGATCATCCCCTGGCGAAGGGCGAAGTCGGCAAGGTGGGCGTGCCCGTCGGCCATCTGGGCGACATGCGCGCGCTGTTCGAGTCCATCCCGCTCGACCGCATGAACACCAGCATGACCATCAACGCGCCCGCCGCCTGGCTGCTGGCGCTCTATGTCGCGGTGGCCGACGAGCAGGGCGCGCCGCGCGCTTCGCTGACGGGCACCACCCAGAACGACATCATCAAGGAATATCTCGCCCGCGGCACCTACATCTTCCCGCCCAGGCCGGCGCTGCGGCTGACGACGGACACCATCGCCTTCACCTGCGCCGAGATGCCGAAATGGAATCCCGTCAATCTCTGCTCCTATCACCTGCAGGAGGCCGGCGCCGATGCCGTGGAGGAAGCGGCCTTCGCGCTCGCCGCCGCCATCGCGGTGCTGGACGAGACGCGCGCGCGCGGCGCCATCCCGGCGGAGGAATTCCCCACGGCGGTGGGGCGCATCTCCTTCTTCGTGAATTCCGGCGTGAAGTTCATCACCGAGATCTGCAAGCTCAGGGCGATGGGCCGGGTGTGGGACCGCATCTGCCTCGAACGCTATGGCGTGGAGGATCCCAGGCTCCGGCTGTTCCGCTATGGCGTGCAGGTGAATTCGCTGGGGCTGACCGAGCAGCAGCCGGAGAACAACGTCTACCGCATCCTGTTCGGAATGCTGGGCGTGACGCTGTCGAAATCCGCCCGCGCGCGCGCCGTGCAGCTTCCGGCCTGGAACGAAGCGCTGGGCCTGCCCCGGCCCTGGGACCAGCAATGGTCGCTGCGCCTCCAGCAGATCGGCGCCTTCGAGACCGACATGCTGGAGCATGGCGACATCTTCGACGGCTCGAAGGTGATCGAGGAAAAGGTCGCGCGGCTCGCGGGCCAGATCGAAGGCGAGATCGCGCGCGTCGAAAAGCTGGGCGGCGCGGGCTCGCAAGGCGCGCTGGAGTACATGAAGGAACGCCTGGTGCGCTCCAACGCCGCGCGCATCGAGGCCATCGAGACCGGCGCGGAGATCCGCGTCGGCGTCAACGCCTATACCGGGACCGAGCCCTCGCCGCTCACCGCCGGAAACGGAAATTTCGTCGTGGTGGACGAGAATGCCGAGCGCGAGCAGGTCGGCCGGCTCAAGGCCTGGCGCGCCGCGCGCGACGGCGACGCGGCCGAGGCCGCGCTCGCGGCACTCGCCCGCGCGGCGAAGGACGGGACCAACATCATGCCCGCCTCCATCGATTGCGCGAAGGCGGGCGTCACCACCGGCGAATGGGCGGGCCGGCTGCGGCAGGTCTTCGGCGAATATCGCGCCCCCACCGGCGTTTCGGCCCCGGGCCCCGCCCGCAACGACGCGCGCATCGGCGCCTTGCGCGAGGAGGTGGAGCGCGCGTCGGCGAAGCTCGGCCGCAAGCTCACCTTCCTCGTCGCCAAGCCCGGACTCGACGGCCATTCCAACGGTGCCGAGCAGATCGCGCTGCGCGCCCGCGACGCCGGCATGGAGGTGATCTATGACGGCATCCGCTTCTCGCCCGAGGAGATCGTGGCGGCCGCGAAGGCGGGCCGGGCGCATGTGATCGGGCTTTCGATCCTCTCCGGCAGCCACGCGCCCCTCGCCCGCGAGGTGGCGGCGAAGCTCAGGGATTGCGGCCTCAATAACGTCAAGATTGTGGCAGGCGGCATCATCCCGCCGGAAGACGAAGCCGCGCTCCGCGCCGCCGGGATTGCCGCGGTATTCAGTCCGAAGGATTACGACCTGAACGCGATCCTGAAAGAGATCGTCCGGCTGGCGGAGTGAGCCGTCCATCCGCGGCCGTTCTTCGCAAATGACATTCGAGCGCGGCCGGCGCGGCAGGCCCGGTCTGCCACACCTCTGCCCAATTTCATCGTTAACACTCTCCTGACAGGAGAGTGGGCAACGGCGCTCGCGCGCTCATTTTGGGGGACGTCATGGTCGCCTACCGGAAGATGGATGAAGCCTCGCCGCCGACGGGCCGCAAGGTGGCCCTCTCGCACGAACTCTTTCACGGCCTCTCGCCGGAGGAATTCCGCGCCGAGAGCGAGATGTTTCACGAGGCGATCGCCATGTCGCCGGGCGTGCGCCGCCGGCTCGAGGCGCAGCTCAAGGAGCGCCTGATGACGCCGCCCGATCCACCCTCCTGGGGGCCGGACTGGGTGCGCCATGGCGAAAAATTCGCGCCCAAGCGCGGCGAGAAGCAGGGCTGGTTGCGCGGCCTGTTCCGCAAGAAGGACGCGGAAGAGGAGCCCGGCGCCGACCTCGAGGACGAGAAGCCGACCGACGAGGACTACGTCATCGCCCGCAACATGGAGAAGAGCCGGCAGATCGCCCATTACCGCTGGCTCTATATCGGCGCCGGCGTGCTGGCGCTCGTCATCGCGCTGGCGGCCATGTTCGTGGACTATCAGATCATCCGCGGCGACATCTGGACGCGCGCGCTGTCCAACGAATTCATGGTGGTGCCGGCGAGCCTGCAGTCCACGGTCATCTTCAAGAGCCTGCAGGTGATCTTCGCGGTGCTCATCGTGCATTTCATGCTGAAGATCACGGGCGTCTACGGCCGCAACACGCTGGTCGCCACCGCGTTCGTGTTCGCGCTGGTGATGATCGGATGCCTGGGCTATCTCGTCGCCTACAACAACATGGTGGGCGGCACGTCAGCCACGCTCGAGCACCGGGACTCCGCGCAGCAGACCAATTCCATCGACCAGCTGTTCAGCTCCGCCGGCGCGCAGGTCAATCCGCCGGCCGCCACGCAGGCCGCGCTCACCAGCGACGCGCCGGACAGCGGCAAGGGCGACGGGGTTTCCCTGTTCGGCCTGCCCAAGCTGTCGCAGAGCTCGCTCGCCACCACCGATTCCTGGTTCTGGCTCGCCTTTGCCAGCGTCATCTTCTTCATCGTGACGACGGTGGCGGCGCTCTACCTGCAGGGCGTGGAGAACAACATCCGCAACGTCAGCCTGGCGCGGGACTACAAGCACCGCCAGCGCCAGTTCGCCCAGCTGCACCTCTTGCAAATGGCCGACCGCGAGCAATCATAGGGCGGGGCGCGCGCGGGCGAAGGTACGCATCATGCAGTTCATGCTGGCAGTGGCGACCGCGGCAGCCTTGGCCGGCGGCGGCCTGATGGCCATCGACGCGGCCCAGACCGCGCCCCCGCTGGTCAGGGTCGACGATCTCCAGCAGGCGCAGCTTCATCCCACGCGCATGATCGTCGCGCTCGACCTGTCCAAGTCCAATCCCCTGATCGACGACGAGGCCTTCGCGCAGAAGGTGGCGGCGCGCATCGCCGACGAGGTTGCCGCACTCGGCTTCGCCTCCGAAGTCCATGTGCGCACCTTCGGCAGCTACGACGCCGACACCAACAATTTCCACTACGACGCGGTGCTCTCGGTGCGGAACCGGCCGGAGCATGTGGCCGCGGAGATCCAGCGGCTGATCGCGGGCACGCCGATGCTGGTCAGGAGCGGCCGCTGGCGGGCGCAGGGCTCGACCAACATCCTGGCCTTCCTCGACAACGTCTCGCAGGCCTTCACCTGCCAGGGCATGCCGACCATCGTGGTATTGGCGTCGGACGGGATCGAGGATTCGGAGTATGCGCGTCTTGAGCGGGAGGGTTCGCATTTGCCCGCCACCGAAGGCCGGCCTTTCGCCGGCTGCGCGGAGCTGCAGATCCTGGGCCTCGGCGAGGGCACCGGCAGCCCCAGCGAAACGGTGCGCCTGCGCGCCGAATGGGCGGGCTGGGCGCGCCGCGCCGGTTTCGCCCGCTTTCAGGGCCTGAACGACTGGTAGGCTTTCCAATGGCTTGGAGGAATCCTTCGGCGAGCCCTTGCGTCTTTCGTCAGAGTACTCTATATTGCAGAGTACTTTGGAGATATGGACATGACCGTCACCAAGCAGGAAGCCGAGGATGCGCTCAGGGATATCGCCCGCACGGAGCGGCGCACGGTGTCGCTCAAGAGCTACCAGATGTCCTGGCCGCACCTGATCATCTGGGGTGTGGTCTGGGGCATCGGCTACGGCGCCATGGCGCTGTCGGTGAACTGGGCCCCGCTCTGGGCGGTGCTCACGCTTTCGGGTTGCGCCGCGAGCTTCGCCGCCGGCTACCTGATGTCGCGCGGCCGGAACAAATCCTTCGATGCGCGCTTCTTGTGGACCTTCCTCGCCATCTTCGCCTTTGTCTCCGCCGTCTTCGCGATCCTTCCGCCGCTCAGCGGCGCGCAATACGGCGCGTTCTTTCCGATCCTGGTCGCGCTCTACTACGCGCTCATCGGAATCTGGTCGCGGGGCTGGCGCATGCTGGCGCTGGGCGCCCTGCTCGCGGCCCTCACGCTCTACGGCTTCTTCCATCAGGCCGCGCATTTCGAGTCCTACATGGCGGCGGTCGGCGGCGCCGGGCTGATCCTGGGCGGGCTCTGGCTCAGGAGCGCGTGAGATGGACCAGCCCGATCCCACCATCCACCAGCCGGTCCGGCTCAAGATCATGGCCGCGCTCAAGCCGCTCGCCGAGAGCGACGCCATCGAATTCGTGCGGCTGAAGGACCTCGCCGGCGCCACCGACGGAAACCTCGGCGCCCACATCGCCACGCTCGAGGACGCGGGCTACGTCGCGATCGAGAAGGACTTCGTCGGCAGGAAGCCGCGCACGCGGGTCAGCCTCACGCGCAAGGGCCGCCGCGCCTTCGAGGATTACGTGGCCTATCTGCGCGCCATCATCGACGCGTCCGCCGCATCCGGCGCCTGAAGCCCGCATCCGGGCGCCGCATCCCATGGAGGGTTCCTTGCGTATCCGTCCCACGCTGTCCAATCTCATCAAGGGGTTTGTCCTCGCGGGCGCGCTCATCGCCGGCTCACAGGCCGCCAGGCCCGAGGAACTCGTGACGCGCGACCGCTTCAGCGACGAGATCGCGGGCCAGGGCCCCGACATCGTGTTCATCCCCGGGCTGGCCTCGTCACGCGACACCTGGAAGGCGACGGCCGCGCGGCTCGAGAGCCGCTACCGGGTGCATCTCATCCAGGTGGCCGGATTCGCGGGCGAACCGGCGCGCGCCAACGCGTCGGGCCCGGTGCTGGTGCCGACAGCGGAGGCGATTGCGGACTACCTCGAGGCGGCGCATCTCGCCCCGGCGGTCGCCATCGGCCATTCGCTGGGCGGCACCATGCTGCTCTACATCGCGGAGCGACATCCTGAAGTCCTGAGAAAGGCGATGATCGTGGATTCGCTGCCCTTCTACGCGACCCTGATGCAGGGGCCGCAAGCGACGGTGGAGTCCGCCAAACCGCTCGCCGATGCCATCCGCGCCAATCCCGCCGGCGCCCATGGCGGGCCCCGCTACGAGCAGGCGCTGAAGGCCATGGCGGCGTCGGACGCCGACCGCGCGAGGATCGCGGACTGGGGCAAGGCGAGCGACGCCAACGCGGTGATCAACGCATTGGCGGACGATCTTCAGCTCGATCTGCGCCCCGGCCTGTCCGCGATCACGACGCCGCTCACGCTGGTCTTCCCGGACTACGCGCCCCTGGGCGCGCCGGCCGGCGCCAACTCGGCCATGTACCGCGCGGCCTATGCGGCGGTGCGGGGCATGAGGTTCGTGGAAGCAACCCACTCCCTGCATTTCGTCATGCTCGATCAGCCCGGCGAATTCGCCGCCGCGCTGGATGCGTTCCTGGCGGATTAGACGCCCACCCAGTCGCGGATCTGGCGCGGCGTCGCGCCCTGTTCGCGCAGGTGGCGCAGGGTCACGGAATTGTCCCGCTTGGAGAACTTCCTGCCGTCCCTGCCGAGAATGAGATCGTGATGGGCGTATGCCGGAAGCGGCAGGCCGAGCAGCTCCTGCAGCAGGCGCTGGACATGGGTGGCCGGGAAAAGGTCGTGGCCGCGCGTCACCATCGTCACGCCCTGGAATGCGTCGTCCACCACCACGGCCAGATGATAGGAGGCCGGCGTGTCCTTCCTCGCCAGCACGACGTCGCCGAAGAGCGCGGGCTCGCACCGGATCGTTCCGCTTTCGCCGTGCGGTCCGCTGCCGTGCTCCTCGAAAGCGAGCGCCCCGCGCGCGGCCCCGGCCACGTCCAGGCGCAGCGCATAGGGCGCGCCCGAAGCCATGCGCGCCTGCCGTTCGTCCGGCGAAAGCCTGCGGCAGGTGCCGGGATAGTGCGCGCCTTCGGGCCCTTGCGGCGCCTCGACCGCGCGCGCGATCTCGGCCGCGATTTCCGCGCGGGTGCAGAAGCAGGGATAAAGCAGGCCCATCGCCTCGAGCCGGGCGAGCGCATCGCGATAGGCGCCGAAGCGTTCGGATTGCCGGATCACCGGCGTCTCCCACGACAGGCCGAGCCAGGCGAGATCCTCGTAGATCGCGGCCTCGAATTCCTTGCGCGCGCGCGCGCTGTCGATGTCCTCGATGCGCAGCAGGAAGCGCTCGCCCGCCTTCTTCGCCGTCCATGCCGCGTAAGCATGCCCCAGGTGCAGGAGCCCGGTTGGACTCGGCGCGAAACGCGTGACAATCATGGCCGCGAGCTAGCACGTTTGGGCCCATGCCGAAACCGCACCGCATCTCCCACCCCCGCCATCTGGACGACGCCGTGACGCATCTGCACGCCGCGGATTTCCGGCTTCGTCCCATGCTTGCGCGTGCCGGCAAGCCGCCTTTCGTGCCGCGCCGGCGCCACGGCTTCGAGGCGCTGGTCGAGATCGTGGTCTCCCAGCAGCTCTCCGGCGCCGCGGCGGACACGATCTTCGGGCGGGTGAAGGCGAAGGTCGTGCCCTTCGAGCCTGCGGTGCTGCTCGCCACCGACGGAGCGGCGTTGCGGGCCTGCGGCCTTTCCGCGCCCAAGCAGAAGCACATGAAAGCCATCGCGGCGGCGATCCTGGACGGCTCGCTCGATCTTCAGCGCGTGCGGCGCATGGACGACGACGATGCGCGCGCCCATCTCACGGCGGTCAAGGGCATCGGCCCGTGGACGGCGGACGTCTATCTCATGGCCTCGCTCGGCCGTGCCGATATCTGGCCGGTGGGCGATGTTTCGCTGCAGGCCGCCGTCGCGCGCGTGCTCAAGATGCGCAAGCGTCCCAATGAGAAGGCGATGGAGAAGCTTTCGCGCCCGTGGCGGCCGTGGCGCACGGTGGCGGCGCGGATTTTCTGGATCCACGAAGACGGCGTGCGCAAGGAATTGCGCGACGCCGCGAAGGCGAATGGCGGCGCGAAACCCAAGCCCAAAACCAAACCACGGAAGACGCGCAAATGATCGGCCAGCTGTCCGGTCCGCGCCTTCCTCCCGCGCGCGGCAAGGCCACGCATCTGGTGGTGCTGTGCCACGGCTACGGCGCGGACGGCAACGATCTCATCGGCCTCGCGCCTCTGTGGCAACGTGCATTGCCGACGGTCGCCTTCGCCGCGCCGAACGCGCCGGAGCCCTGCGCGGGCTCGCCCATGGGGTTCCAGTGGTTTCCCATCTCCCGCCTCGATCCGGACGAGATGCAGCGCGGCGTGGAGCGCGCGGCGCCCGCGCTCGCGGCCTTCCTGGATGCGGAACTGGCGCGGCTGGAATTGCCGGGCGAGCGGCTGGCGCTGGTCGGGTTCAGCCAGGGCACCATGATGTCGCTCCAGGTGGGGCTTCGCCGCGCGCCCAGGCCGTTTGCCATCGTGGGCTATTCGGGCGTGCTGGCGGGCGAGGCACCCGAGCTCGGCGCGGACTGCCCGCCCATCCTTCTCGCCCATGGCGGCAGCGATCCCATGATCCCGGCCAGCGCGCTGTTCCTGACCGCCGGCAGCCTGGGGCGCGCGGGGGCGGCCGTGCAGTGGCATGTCTCGCCCGGCATCGGCCATTCCATCGACGAGGTGGGGCTGGCCCTTGGCGGCGCCTTCCTCGAAATGGCGCTGCACGGAAGGCTGGCGCGCAAGGCCGCCGCGATATCCTGCCCGCTCTGAGGCGGGTTTCCGGGCCCTGTCGCGGTTTCATCACAGCGAATCGCCTATGCTTGGCAGGGGCGGCGGATATCCGTAAAGTCCGCGGCCTTAACGGTGGAGGTGAGCCTTCAGAGGAGCGGCGTCGTGTTAGCCGAGCGTGTTCCCGACCATTGCCCGGCGCTGGTGCTCAACGCGGACTATCGCCCGTTGAGCTATTTCCCGCTTTCCCTGTGGTCCTGGCAGGACGCGATCAAGGCCGTGTTCCTGGAACGGGTGAACATCCTGGCCGAGTACGAGCGCACCGTGCGCTCCCCCAGCTTCGAGATGAAGCTGCCGAGCGTCGTCTCCCTCAAGAGCTATGTGAAGCCCGCGCGCAACCCCGCCTTCACGCGGTTCAACGTGTTCCTGCGCGACCGCTTCGAATGCCAGTATTGCGGCGCGGACGACGATCTCACCTTCGACCACCTGATTCCGAGGAGCAGGGGCGGCCGCACCACCTGGGAAAACGTCGTCACCGCGTGCGCGCCGTGCAACCTGCTCAAGGGCGGACGGCTGTCGCATCACTGCGGCATGTATCCGTCGACGCCGCCGCACCGGCCAAGCGTGACGGAGTTGCGCAACCACGGCCGCCTCTTTCCGCCCAACTACCTCCACGAAAGCTGGGCGGACTACCTCTACTGGGATTCGGAGCTGGAGCCGTGACCGGAATTCGGAAAACGGGTATCAGGGCGCGTTTTCCGATGCCCGCGTTCCGGTTTCCGTCTTCCGGTCCCGCCACATCCCGATCAGCGGCGGGGCCTGCGGCGGGGAGATGCGCTGGCGCGTCTGGAATCCCGCGCGTTCGTAGAGGCGGGTGTTCCTCGGGTTGGAGTTTTCCAGCCAGCACGGCTGGCCGGTCTCGTCGATGCGCCGGAGGTTGGCATCGAGCAGCGCGCCGCCAAGGCCCATCCCCTGGAAGCGCGGCGCGGTGGCGATGAAGGCGAGATAGTAGTGCGGGGCGTGCGGATGGTGCTTCTCCATCGCGGCGCCCATGGCGCTGCCCCGGCCCATGCGCGCCAGGCCGCAGAGCCTGAGGAACATCGGCAGTAGCCTGATCTGCTCGAAGAAGCCGCCCGGACTTGCGGGTGCATCGGGCGGCAGCCACGCGGCCGCCGCCGCGCCGTCGTCCGACATCCACACCTCGCCGAACGGAACGGTGCGCACCGTCAGGATCCAATAGAAGAAGCGCTCCAGGCCCGCGGCGCGGCGCATGCCGGGCTGGGCGATCCAGTCCATCACCGGATCGGCGAGGAAGGCCGCCGCGAAGAGCCGCGACAGCACCGGCACGTCGGACTGTTTCGCGCGGCGCGGACTGGCCGCCGCCTGGAGCCTGAGATGCCGCTGGTCCGCGATCGTGTCGTCGTCGCTCATATCCGCTCGGAGAGCTTGATGGCGAGGCGGCAGCCGGCCTTGATGGCTTCGCTCAGCACGCGATAGCCGGGCGCCTGTTCGGCGCCGTGGCTGAGCGCCTCGTCGCGATGGGCGATCTCGTCCTCGCGGAATGCGGCGATCGCTTCGCGCAGCCCGGGGTCGTGGTCGAGGCGCTGGACCTGGGCCGCATAGTGCGCGTCGATCACTTCCTCGACCGCGGCGGTGCAGGCCATGGCGGCCTTCTCGCCCATCAGCGCGGTGGCCGCGCCCAGCGCAAATCCCGCCACGCGCCACACCGGCTCCAGCGCCGTGGGCCGCACCGCGCGCGCGTTGACGAGCTTGTCGAAGGCCGCCAGATGCGCCTCTTCCTGCGCGGCCATCCTGCGGATCGCGCCCGCGAGCCTGGAGGATCTGCCCAGCACCGCGAGCTGGCCTTCATAGATGCGCACCGCGCCGTATTCGCCGGCATGATCGACGCGGATCATCGCTTCGATCTCTGCCGTGGTGCCGGGCGCCTGCGGACGGGCCTTGCGCGTCATTTCCGCCTCACGAGCGCCAGCGCGCCGGTGGCGGCGACCGCCAGCGAGATGATGGCATTGAAGCCGGCGAGCGAGATGCCGAACATCCGCCAAGCCGCGTGATCGCATTGCGGCACCGGCGCGTTGAGATCGAGCGTGCCGCTGAATTGGAAGCCGGTGGTGCAGGCCGACGGTCCCTTCCACCAGTGCCACTCGACGCCGGCATGGAAGACGCCGAGCG
>DATJXR010000018.1:0-35714 GCA_035499995.1 Rhizomicrobium sp.
TCGGGGGCGCCGGTGTCGCCGCCGGGACTCGCGTTGAGCAGCGGCGGCCAGGCGTCGAACATCTCCTTCGATTGCGCGCGCAACCAGCGGCCGTAGTGGCCGACGGGGCGGCCGGCGAAGCTCGCGATGTGCATCGCGTGGATCGCATAGTCGAAGCCGCGCCACGGCCCGAAGTCGCCCTCGCGCTGGCGGCTGTTCTCGCGGAACTTGAACTGCGGATCGAAGCCCGGCTCGAAATGCGCCTTGCCGATCAGCGCGGTCTTGTAGCCCGCCCTGTCCTTCAGGTACCGCGCCACGCTGGGCGCATCCTCCGGCAGCGGCACGCCGTTGGCGAAAACGCCGTGGGTGCGCACGTACTGCCCCGTGAGCATGGTCGAGCGCGCGGGCATGCAGACGGTGTTCTGGTTGTAGGCGCGCGAGTAATTGATCCCCGCCTTCGCCAGCGCGTCGATGTTCGGCGTCCGGCAGAACGGATTGCCGTTGACGCCGAGGGAATCGTAGCGCTGCTGGTCGGTGGTGATGAAGAGGATCTTGCGGCCCATGTCAGTTCTCCAATGCCGTGACGTCGAGCAGGCTCCTGACGGCCGCCTTCGCGGCGCCGTCGAGCCGCCCATAGGCCGCGCGCAATTCGGCCAGGCACTTTGCCTGATACTTGAATGCGCCCTGCGCATAGGAGCGGCCGAGCAGCGTGACGGAAAACGTCTGCGCGCCCTTTGCCACCGCTTCGGCGTTGGCGAGCAGGAAAGGGAAATAGATCTCGCCCGCCAGCTTCAGCAGGCCCTTCACCGCGGATGCGTAACCTTCGTTCCACTCTCCCTCGACGCCGGAAGCATCGTCGAGATTGGCGAGCCAGCGGTGGGTGAACGGGAATTCGGCGCGCAGAAGGTCGGCTGGCGTGGGATCGGTGGCGAGCTGGGAGAGCTGGCCCATCCATCCGAAATCGGCCAGCGACGGGCGGGTGCCGAAGAGATAGTTCTGCTCCGTCACCTGCGCCTCGAACAGTGCGAGGATCCTGCGCGTGCTCTCCTCGATCACCGGCGCGTTCTGCGGCGTGCAGCCGACCAGCGCCATGCGCCCCACCTGGCGGGCGCGGAACGCCGCCGCGGCATCGAGGATCGCCTGGCGGCCGCGGCCGCGCATGCGGTCGAAGGCCAGCCATTCGCTCATCTGCTTCTGGTCGCGCTCGCGGTACCAGCGGTAGTGGAACATCGCCTTGGTGCCCCACTCATCGGCAAAATCCTCCAGCAGGCAGGCAATGAACGCCATCGCCGGATCGGACGGCACGATGGAACGTTCGTGATGCCGCTTCTCCAGCTCGAAGATCATGGGCGTGGAGTCGTTGTGCCAGCTTCCGTCCGGGAACCGGATCACGGGGATGACCGGCGCCTTGACGTGCTGGAACACCCGGTCGTCGCCCATCTCCATCTGGCGCCAGACGTAAGGCAGGCGGCGATAGCGCAGGATCGCGCGCATCTTCATCGAATAGGGTGAGCCGAGGCCGCCATAGATCGTGTAGACGCCGCTCATGTGGCCATCCCCGCGCCGCAGCAGATGAGGACGGTGCGCTCCAGCCCCGCCTCGCGGTGATAGTGGGCGGCGAGATACTCCGGGTCCTGGGTCATGTTCAGGAACGCCTCGCGCGAGGGATAGCGGACGCAGACGATGTCGTCCCAGTCGTTGCCTTCGGTCTCGCCGATCATCACGAACTTCTCCGGCCCGCCCCACACCACCCCGCCGCCGCGCTTCATCACCTGCTGCATGGCGACCATGCCGTAGCGCTGGTACGCTTCGCGGCCCGACAGGTTTTCCTTCGCCTCCTTGTGCTCCGGCCCGTAGGCGGCCGTGGCGCGGTATTTGAGGAGGTTGACCATGACCATCGGGCCCTGCGGCCCCTTCTCCATCATCGTCTTGATCTGATCGGGCGTGGGGATGATGGCCATGCTTTTCCTCCGGGGGACGGGCGGTTGACGCGGCGCCAGTGGCGGCATATTCTGAATCCGAATTCAGATTTAGCACCGATGCCGAAGGCCCGCAAGACCGCCACGAAGATCGCCGCCGAGCGCTGGTCGCTCCCCGCCACCCAGGCGCGAAGCCGCGCCACCCGCGAGCGGCTGATGGCGGCGGCCGAGCGCGTCTTCGCCGAGAAGGGCTATGACGGGGCGCGGCTGGCCGACATCGCGGACGCCGCGGGCTGCTCGGTCGGCGCGGTCTATTTCCGCTTCAAGGACAAGGACGCGCTGTTCTTCGCCATCGCGGAGTCGTTCGCGGAGGAGGCACGCGCCGGGCTGGCGCGGCTGCTCGAAGGCACGACGCAGGACGATCCCGAGACCGTCATCCACGCCTTCGTCGAGGCGACGGCGGGGAATTTCCGCCGCCACAAGGGCCTGTTCCGCGCCATCGTGGAATGCGGCTTCGAGCATCCCCAGACCATGAACGCCATCATGACCTTCCGCGACGAGCTGGCGGCGGCGCTCGAAAAGGCGCTGAAGAGCCCGGGCCTGCGCGTCAGGGTGATGACGCAGATGATCTACGGCTTCATGCTGGTGGGCGTCCTCAACAGCCGCGCGCCCACCCGCATCCACGACAACAGGGCCATCGGCGAGCTTGCCGCGGCCTGCATCGCCTATTTCCGGGGAGGCGCGCGATGACGCTCAGCTTCGATCTCTTCTGGTCGTTCCGCAGCCCCTACTCCTACCTCGCCACGCCGCGGCTGTGCGAGATGCAGGAGGAGTACGACCTTTCCATCAATGTCCGCCCCGTCTACCCGCTGGCGGTGCGCACGGCGGAGTTCTTCGACCGCGTTCATCCCTTGTGGATCGGCTACCTGATGCGCGACACCTTCCGGCAGAGCCAGATGCTGGGCATGCCCTATCGCTGGCCGCGCCCCGACCCCGTCAAGGTCGATCCCGCCACGCGCCACGGCACGCCGGACCAGCCCTACATCCACCGCCTCACGCGGCTGGGCTGCGCGGCGGCGGAAGCCGGGCGCGGCATGCCGTTCCTCCACGAGGTCAGCCGCACCATCTGGTCCGGCGAGACCGACAACTGGCACGAAGGCGATCATCTCGCGAAGGCGAGCGCGCGGGCCGGCCTCGACCTGGCGCAGCTCGACCGCAAGATCGCCGCCGCGCCGGACACGTACGAAGCCATCATCCAGGAAAACCAGAAGGCGCACGAGGCGGCGGGCCATTGGGGCGTGCCGACCATGGCGTTCAACGGCGAGCCGTTCTTCGGCCAGGACCGCATCGACGTGCTGCTCTGGCGGCTGAAGCAGAACGGCCTCGAGAAACGGAAGGCGCCATGAAACGGATCGCCCTGATCGCGGGCGCGGCGGCGGTCGCGCTCGCCGCCGCCGCATACGCCGCCACGCTGTTTCCGGCAGTCGATGTGTGGCTCTACCGGCGCATGGCGGAGCACGCGATGGACGCGCCCGATCCCGTGCTGGCCGGCCCCGGCGAGCTTTCGGTGCTGCTGGTGGGCACGGGCTCGCCCCTGCCCGACACCGCGCGCGCCGGGCCGTCCACGCTGATCGCGGCGGGCGGCGACCTCTATCTCGTCGATGCCGGACTGGATTGCATGCGCAATCTGGCGCTCTGGCACGTGCCGCTCGACCGCATCAGGGGCGTGTTCATCACGCACATGCATTCCGACCACATCGGCGAGCTGGGCGAGGTGCAGCTGCAGACCTGGGTGGCGGGGCGGCGCACGCCGCTCAAGGTCTACGGGCCGCCGGGCATCGAACGCGTGGTGGCCGGGTTCAACGAAGCCTATGCGCTGGACGACGGCTACCGCACCGCCCATCACGGCGCGGCGTTCCTGCCGCCATCCGCCGCCGGCATGGTCGCCGTGCCGCTCAGGCCCGACGCGGTGGCGCTGGACGCGGACGGGCTCAAGGTCACGGCCATCACCGTCGATCATGGCCCGGTCAAGCCGGCCTATGGCTACCGCTTCGACTACGGCGGGCGCAGCGTGACGGTGAGCGGCGATACGTCCAGGGACGAGAACCTCGCCCGCGCCGCCAGGGGAACGGACGTGCTGGTGCACGAGGCGCTGTCGCCGGAGCTCGTCGCCATCCTGGGCGACGCGGCGGCGAAAGCCGGCCGCTGGCGCGCCGCCAAGATCATGCACGACATCCCGGGCTATCACACCAGCCCCGTGGACGCCGCGCGCATCGCCAACGAAGCCGGCGCGAAGCTGCTGGTCTACACGCACCTGTTGCCGGTCCTGCCCAACGCCATCGCCGAGCGCGCCTTCCTGCGCGGCGTGCGCGACGTGCGGCCGGACGGTGTCCTGCTCGGCCACGATGGCACGCTGATCCGGCTGCCGGCGCATTCGGCGGAGATGGAGCAGAGCTCGCTGCAGTGACCGCCCCCCGCAAGGGGAGGCTCACAGGGATCGCCGTCTCGCCTGGAAGAATGCCTTCAGCATCCGCCCCGCCTCGTCCGCGTCGCCCGCGCGTGCCACCGCGGGGCGGTGGTGGCAGGTGGATTGGGCGAAGAACATGGGGCCGTGGAGGACGGCGCCGCCCTTGGCGTCCTCCGCCGCGAACACCAGGCGGCTCACCCGCGCCAGGCTGATCGCGCCGGCGCACATCGCGCAGGGCTCGAGCGAGACGTAGAGCGTGGCGCCGCCCAGCCGTTCGTTGCCCAGCGCGGCGGCGGCGGCGCGCAGCACCAGCATCTCGGCGTGGGCGGTGGGGTCGTGCCGCTCGAGGACGCGGTTGCCGTCGCGGGCCAGCACCCGGCCGCCCTCGCCCACCAGCACCGCGCCCACCGGCACTTCGCCCCGCGCCCCCGCCGCTTGGGCTTCGGCCAGCGCCAGTGCTATGGCTTCCTCGTCTCTCATGGTTTCCCTTGATGACCCAGGCCGCGACCCAGGATAGCACGCGCGCCGGCGAAGGTGGCGACGGCAAGGGCGAGCGCATCGCCAAGATCGTCGCGCGCGCCGGCATCTGCTCGCGCCGCGACGCCGAGAAGCTGATCGCCGACGGCCGCGTGACGCTGGACGGCGAGCGCGTGACGCAGCAGGGCACCCGCGCGACCGAATTCCAGATCGTGGCGGTGGACGGAAAGCCGCTCACCGAGCCCGACGCGGCGCGGCTGTGGCGCTATCACAAGCCGGCCGGGCTCGTCACCACGCACCGCGACCCCGAGGGCCGGCCGACCGTGTTCGCGGCGCTGCCGCGCGGCCTGCCCCGCGTCGTCTCGGTCGGGCGGCTGGACGTGAATTCCGAGGGGCTGCTGCTGCTCACCAACGACGGCGGGCTGGCGCGCAGGCTCGAGCTGCCCGCGGCCGGCTGGACGCGCAAATACCGCGCGCGCCTCTTCGGCAAGGTGACGCAGGCCGACCTCGACACGCTCGCGGCGGGGCGCACGCTCGGCGGCGTCGCCTACGGCCCCGTCGTCGCGGAGCTCGAGCGCGCCCGCGGCATGTATGCGTGGGCGAATGTCAGCCTGAAGGAAGGCAAGAACCGCGAGGTGAAGCGGCTGATGGAATCGCTGGGCCTGAAGGTGGCGCGGCTGATCCGGGTCCAGTTCGGGCCGTTCCACCTGGGCCAGCTCGGCGAAGGCCAAGTGGAAGAGATCGCGCCGCGCGTGTGGAAGGACGCCCTCGGCATCGCGCGCAAGCCGAAGAAGGCGTGAGGCGCGCAGCGGCAATGCGCGCGGCGGCGTCGTGCGCAGGATGGGTGGCTGACCGCGGAAACAGGAATTGGCGCGCGCCCGCCGCTGTCGTCCGCGCATGGATCGTTCTCTTCCGCGTCGGCGCGAGATCGTGCCTTCTCCTCCGCGTGACGCATCTTTCACGCAACTGCCCCGGCGCTGGCGGATTTTTTGGATATGTCGCGGGCCGCGGGCCTGCCTGGGGACCGCTCCCGCTCGCAAGGAGACTGTCCATGACACCTATCAAGACTCTTGTCGTCGCCGCCGCATCGGCCGCACTGGTGCCTCTCGGCGCCGCCGCCATGCCGGCCGCGATGCCCGGCACCATGACCCGCACCACGGGCCTGCCGATCGATCGCGTCGCGTACCGCAACAATGTCGGCTTCGTCTGCACCGGCATCGGCAACGCCGACGAGCGGAGCGGCCGCTGGAGCGCCTATCCGGTGAAGCTCGAAGCGGTGGGCGGCTACGGCCAGTGGCTCGCGGGCGAGCACGTCACGCTCACGCGCGAGGACGGCACGCAGGTGGCGCAGGTGCGTTGCGACGCGCCGTGGGTGCTGATGAAGCTCGACTCCGGCCGCTATCGCGCCACGGTGGACGTCGCCGGCGCGCCGCGGAAGACGGTGAGCTTCACCGTGCCCGCCAGCGGCCAGCGCGACATCGTCGTGCGCTTCCGCAGCAAGATGCGCGGCGAGGAATCCTCGGGCGTGTAGCGCCTTATTTCGGCTTGCCTTGCGCCGCCGGCGCCTGGACTTCGGCGATGTGGGCGCGGGCGGCCCTGGCGGCGTTGCCGTCCGGATCCGCGGCAATGGCGCGTTGCCAGTCGGCGAGCGCGCCCGCGGTGTCGCCGTCCTCGGCCTTCATTTCGCCGCGCTCGACCAGCGCCTCGGGATAATCGTGATAGAGCGCGAGCGCCTGGTCGATGTCCGCGCGCGCCTCGGCCTTGCGGCCCTGGGCGTGGCGGGCGCTGGCGCGCAGCACCAGGATATCCACCCGGCCGGGGTCGGCGGCGAGCACCGCGTTCAGGTCTTTTTCCGCGCCGGCCCAGTCCTTGCGCGCGCCGCGGGCGCGGGCGCGATCGGCCAGCACGTCGCGGTCGCCCGGCGTGAGCGCCAGGGCCTCGGTGAAGGAATCGTCCGCATGCGCGGGCTGGCTGGCGAGGATCCACGCATTGCCCGCCTGGTCGAACAGCTCGGCACGCTGCGCCGCCGCGCCGGTCGCCGGATCGCGGCCCAGGCGGTCGAGCGTCTGCGCCGCCTCCGCGTAGCGCCGCAGCGCCACCAGCGACAGCGCCTGGCAATGCGCCGCCGCCGCCCCGCCGCCCTCGTTCTGCCAGGCTTCCGCGGCATCGAGCGCCGACTGCGGCGCGCGCTGCGCCAGCGCCATGCAGCGGCCATAGCGGTCCGCGCCGAGCGAGGGGTCGTCCAGCGGGCCGGCGGCCAGCGCCGGGAGCGTAAACCACGAGAGCAGCAGGACGAATGACAGGCGCGCGCGCATTGGCTAAGAGAGCCCAACCCACCCTCCGAAAGCAAGCAACACGGTGCCTTCCTCCGCCGCCCCCGCCATCCTGCAAGTGGTCCCGGCGCTCGATGCGGGCGGCGTCGAGCGCACCACCATCGACATCGCCGCCGCGCTGGCGCGGGCCGGATTCACGGCGCTGGTGGCCAGCGAGGGCGGCAGGCTGGAGCCGGAGCTCCGGGCGGCGGGGGGCGAATTAATTTCCCTACAGGCGGCGTCGAAATCCCCGCTCACCATCGCGGGCAATATCGCCCGCCTCACCGCCGTCGTGCGCGGCCGCGGCGTGAAGCTGGTCCATGCCCGCTCGCGCGCGCCCGCCTGGAGCGCGTCGATGGCGGCCAGGCGCGCGCATGTCCCGTTCGTGACGACCTATCACGGCATCTACAATGCCGGGAATCCCGTCAAGCGGCTCTACAACTCGGTGATGGCGCGCGCCGACGCGGTGATCGCCAATTCGGAATGGACGGCGCGGCACGTGCGCGCCGAGCATCGCGTGGCGCCGGGGAAGCTGCACGTCATCCCGCGCGGCGTGGACCTCGCCCGCTTCGATCCCGGCGGCTTCGCGCCGGACCGCGTCGCCGGGCAGCGCGCGGCGTGGGGCGCGGGCGACGACGACATCGTCGTGCTCCTGCCCGGCCGGCTGACGCGCTGGAAGGGACAGCGCGTGCTGATCGACGCGCTGGCGCTGCTCAGGCGCGACGGCATGCTCGGCAACATCCGCGCGGTGATGACCGGCGATGCGCAGGGACGCGCGGGCTATGAGGGAGAACTGCGCGCGGCGCTCGCGGCGGCGGGGCTCGACGGCCGCGCCACGCTCCTGGGCCATACGTCCGACATGCCGCTTGCCTATCTCGCCGCCGATATCGTCCTCTCCGCCTCCACCGATCCGGAAGCGTTCGGCCGCGTGGCGGCGGAAGCGGGTGCGATGGGCCGGCCGGTGATCGCGACGGACCATGGCGGCGCGCGCGAGACCGTGGTGGCGGGCGAGACCGGGCTCCTGGCCAGGCCCGGCGACGCGCGGGACCTCGCCCAGGCAATCGCCGCGTTGGCGGGGCTCGATGCGCAGGCGCGCGCGGAGATGGGCGCGCGCGGACGGGCGCATATCGTGGCCCGCTACAGCCTGGAGCGCATGTGCGCCGACACGCTGGCGGTCTATCGCGGACTGATCGGCGCCTGATAGGCTCTGCCGCCGTGGAGTCGGAGAGGCCTCACATGCATCGTGTCCGGATTGCGTTTGCCGCCGTCATCATCCCGTTCCTCGTCTCGTTCGTTTCGGTTCCCGCCTTCGCCCAGGCCTCGCCCGCGCCGGCGCCGACCTCCACCGTGACGGTGCAGCCGCTGCCCCGGCTGGGCGCGCAGCCCTCCTTCGATCCCGTCAAGGCCACCAACGCCTATCTCGCCACCGTCAGGGGCGCGGCGCGGGCCAGGTCCGACACCTATTTCGAGGGCCAGGCCGAGTGGCTCCCGGCGGTGGACACGCTCTACGCCCTGATCGTGGCCGGCATCCTGATGTGGTCGCGGCTCTCCGCGCGCATCCGCGACTGGGCGCAGGCGCGCACGCGCTCGCGCGGCCTGCAGACGGCCATCGTGATCGTCGCCTATGTCGTGCTCGTCACCGTGATGACCTTCCCGCTCATCTGGTACGAAGGCTTCGTGCGCGAGCACGCCTATGGGCTCTCCAACCAGGACTTCCCGGAGTGGTTCGGCGAATTCTGCATCTCCTTCGCCATCCAGGTCGTCGCGTTCCTGCTGGTCGGCTCGGCGATCTACGCCATCATCCGGCGCAGCCCGCGCTTCTGGTGGGCGTGGGGCGGCGTGGCGATGGTGTTCTTCCTGTTCATCGGCATCGTGATCTCGCCCGTCTTCATCGCGCCGCTGTTCAACACGTACACGCCGCTGCCGGAATCCCCGATCAAGCAGCAGATCCTGTCGCTGGCCCGTTCCGAGGGCATTCCGGCCGACAACGTCTACGAGTTCGACGCCTCCAGGCAGTCCAGGCGAATCTCCGCCAACGTCTCCGGCGCCTTCGGCACCACGCGCATCTCCATGACGGACAATCTGCTCAAGCGCTCCACGCCGCGCGAGATCAAGGCGGTGCTGGGCCACGAGATGGGGCATTACGTGCTCAACCACAACGCCATCGGGCTGACCTGGGAAGGGCTCCTGATCTTCGTGGGCCTCGGCGCCGTCGCCTGGGCGTTCCCGCGGCTGGCCGGGGTGTTCGGCGGGAATTGGGACGTGCGCAGCGTGGACGATCCGGCGGGCCTGCCCGTGCTCATGGCGCTGTTGACCGTCTATCTCTTCCTGATGACTCCGGTGCAGAACACCATCACCCGCACGCTGGAGCAGCAGGCCGACATGTTCGGCATCAACGCGGCGCGCGAGCCGGACGGATTCGCGCAGGCCGCGCTTCAGCTCGCGGAATACCGCAAGCTCGATCCCGGCCCGTGGGAGGAGTTCATCTTCTACGACCACCCTTCCGGCCGCACCCGCATCTGGACCGCCATGCGCTGGAAGGCCGAGCACCTCAACGATCCGGACATCAAGGCGGGCCCGGTGTCGCCGCAGTGAAGGGTTTCGCGCAGTCGGTGGGGCTTCCGGGCGCGCCGCTGCATTGCGCGGCCCATTCGCATCATCCCTGGCCCGACGTGACGCTGGCGGCGCAGGAACGGGCCTGGCACGACGCCGCGCGCATGCTGGACCGCAAATGGGATCATGTGTTCGCGGACACCATCCCGCGCGCGCAGGCGCACATCGCGCGGGTGCTCGGGCTCGGCGATCCCGCGAGCGTCGCGTTCGGCCCCAACACGCATTCCTTCGTGCTGCGCCTGCTGTCCTGCCTGCCACCGCGGCCGCGCATCCTCACCACTTCGTCGGAGTTCATGAGCTTCACCCGCCAGATCGCGCGGCTGGAGGAAGACGGGCTCGCCGAGGTGATGCGCGTCGCCGTCGAGCCGTTCGACACGTTCGAGGCGCGCTTCGCCGATGCCGCGGCGAGGGGCGGGCACGATCTGGTCTTCTTCAGCCAGGTGTTCTTCGATTCCGGCTATGCGGTGCGCGACCCCGCGGCGCTGGTGCGCGCGGTTCCCGATCCCGGAACCTTCGTCGCGATCGACGGCTATCACGCCTTCATGGCGCTGCCGGTGGATTTCTCCGCGCTGGCGTCGCGCGCCTTCTATCTCGCGGGCGGCTACAAATACGCCATGGCGGGGGAAGGGGCCTGCTTCCTCGCCTGCCCGCCCGGCTATGGCATGCGCCCGCGCGACACCGGCTGGTATGCCGGCTTCTCCGCGCTGGAGCACGGCGGGGCGGGCGTGCCCTTCGCGGCCGACGGCAGCCGCTTCCTCGGCGCCACTTTCGACGTCACCGCGCTCTACCGCTTCAACGCCGTGCAGGACTGGCTGCGCGCGGAGGGCCGCGACGTGGCGGGCATGCTCCGTCACGTCCGTGACATCGAGCGCGCGTTCCTGGCGGCGCTGGCGCGCGCCCCCGGCGCGCTCGACGCCGCCTCCCTGATGCTGCCGGACGAGTCCGCGCGCGGCCGCTTCCTCTGCTTCCGCACCGATCGCGCCGCGGCCATCACCCGGGACCTCGCCGCGCGGAACATCCTCGTCGACCATCGCGGCGACCGCCTGCGGATCGGGTTCGGGATTTATCATTCCGTGGAGGACACGGCGCGGTTGGCGGAGGCGCTGCGCGCGATGTGAGGACCTTGAGCCGGGCGCATCCTCCCCGCGCGGGCAGGACGCTAACGCGCGATCGATCTCTCGAATTCCGCCACCAGCGGGTCCTCGGTTTCGAAGACGTAGTCTACCGTCTGCGCCGTCACCGCGCCGCCGCCGCCGCGGCGACGGAGCAGCGTGACCGCCTCGGTCAGCTTCCCGCGCGGGCACAGGAGCGCGAATTCGCCGCCGGCATTGCCGCGCGCGGGACGCGACAGCACCGTCACGCCGAGCTTGCCGAGCGCCGTGATCGCGGCGTCCGGCCCGCCGCCGGACGGGCCGTGCAGCCGTGCGCGCAGGACCAGCGCGGCCCTGGCGCGCTCGCGGGCGGCGAGCCGGGCCAGCAGCATCTTGGCCTGGCCGGCGGCGTCGGCGTCCCACTTCGCGGCGAGGCCCGCGGCCAGCGTGGCGCGGCTTTTCAGGATCGTGCCGTCGGACAGCGTCTTCAGGTTGTTGGCGGCGAGCGTGGCGCCCGTGGTGGTGATGTCGACGATGGCTTCGGCGATGCCGGCGGACGGCGCGCCTTCCGTGGCGCCGCCGGATTCGACGATGCGGTAGTCCCAGATGCCATGGCGGGCGAAGAAACCGCGCGTGAGGTTCACGTATTTGGTGGCGACGCGCAGGCGGCGGCGGTGGCGCTGGTAGAACGCGGCGCAGACGTCGTCGAGATCGGCCATCGAGGCGACGTCGATCCAGGCCTGCGGCACGGCCACCACCACGTCCGCGTAGCCGAACGAGAGCGGCTTGACCAGCGCGACGCGACCCTCGAGCGACGGGGCGGATTCGCGGATCAAATCCTCGCCGGTGATGCCCAGATGCGCGTCGCCCGCGAGCAGCGCATCGGCGATCTCGCCGGCGGAGAGCAGCATCACGTCGATCTCCGGCAGGCTCTCCAGCGTGGCGCGATAGCCGCGCGCGCCCGCCGCCTTGCTCATGGCGAGCCCGGCATCGGCGAAATAGGCGTTGGCCTGCTCCTGCAGGCGGCCTTTCGACGGCACCGCGAGGATGAGCCTGCTCATCGACTCGCTCCTTTATTTGCCGCGTCGCGCGCCGCCAGCACGCGCTCGGTGCGGATCGCGATGCCGACGGCGGGGATGTGCTTTCTCGCCCCGAGCTGCTCCATCAGCGTGTCGTAGCGCCCGCCGCCGGCGACCTGCACGGGGCCCTCGGCGTCCTTCGCCCACAGCTCGAAGACGAAGCCCGTGTAGTATTCCATGTTGCGGCCGAAGCGGGCGGCGAAGCTGATCCGCTGCGGATCGACGCCGAGCTTCTTCAGCGTATCGAGCCGTGCGGCCATGGCGCCGAGCGGCGCATCGAGCGATACGCCGGCGGACTTCGTGAGCTTCCCGATCTTCTCCACCGCCCCGGAGGCGGGGCCGGAGATGGAGAGCAGCGCCGCGAGCGATCTGGCGATCCGGGGATCGAGGCGCAACGCCGCCGCGTCCGCCGCCTGCTCGATGAGCCGGTCCACGATCTCCTCGCGCGTGCGCCCGCCCTGCGGCGCCTCGCCGAGCATGTCCATCAGGCCCTCGAAGGCCGGACGCGCGTCCCTCTCCGGCAGCGTGCCGAGATGGGCGAGCAGGCGCTGCGCGCCCGAGGCCGCGCGGCCGGACAGCCGGCCGAGCAGCGCCTCGAAATAGCCGCTGCGCCAGAAATGCCGCTTCAGCCGCCCACGCCATTGCAGCGGGATGTCGAGCGCGTCCACGAAGGCGGAGAACAGCGACAGGTCGCCGAGCTTGAGGCTGAAGCGGCCGAGGCCCGCGGCGCGCACGGCTTCGACCGTCAGCGACAGCATCTCGGCGTCCGCCTTGCGCGCATCGCCCTCGCCCAGCAGCTCCGCGCCCGCCTGCCAGAACTGCGTCGGCCGGTCCGGCTCGGCCGGCTGATGGCGGAAGGCGAGCCCGTGATAGCAGAGCCGCGCGGGAAAGCGGCCCTTCGATTCCAGATAGGCCTTGCACACCGGGATAGTGAGGTCGGGCCGCAGCACCAGCTCGCGCCCGGCGGGATCGTCGAGCGCGAAGGTGCGCCGGCGGATCTCCTCGCCCGAGCGGTCGAGGAAGATCTCCGCCGGCTGCAGCACGCTGGGCTCGGTGCGGGTGTAACGCCGCGCCGCGAAGGTGCCCAGGATCGCCGCCGCCTGCGCCTCGAGCGCGGCGATGCGCGCGGCGGAATATGTAGGGAACGCGCTCATCGGAAAGAGCCACCCTCCCCTTGCGGGAGGGTCGAAAAACGCAAAGCGTTTTTCGGGCAGGGGGCGTGTGCCGGCGGAAGATCCCCTCCCCGAAATTTGCTTCGCTTCGCTGCGCAAATTGTCGACCCTCCCGCAAGGGAAGGGTGATTTGTCGCTACCCTCATCGCCGCCGCTCCAGCATCGCCTTGACGCTCGCGACCAGGTCGGCGCGCGCAACCGTCTTCTGCGCGGGGCGGTCCTGGACCCAGTCGGCGCGGCTTTCGATGGACTTCGACAGCTCGGCGCCCAGCGCGAGGTCCTTGAGCGTGACGGTGCCGGCGGCCCGCTCGTCGCCGCCCTCGATCACCGCGATGGCCGCGCCGCGCTTGTCGGCATATTTGAGCTGGTCGCCGAATTTCCTGGTGCCGACATAGGTCTCGGCGCGGATGCCGGCGGCGCGCAACTCGGCCGACATCTTGAAGCTCGCCTGCGGATCGTCCAGCGACAGCACCACCACCAGCGGCGCCAGCGCCGGGCGGCTGCGGCTCTTGAGCGCCGACAGCAACCGGCTCACGCCGATGGAGATGCCCGTGGCCGGAACCTGCTGCCCGGTGAAGCGCGCGACCAGATCATCATAACGCCCGCCGCCGGCGACGGAGCCGAATATAATTTCTTCACCAGCATCGTTTTGAACGGGAATCTTCAGTTGCGCCTCGAAGACGGCGCCCGTGTAGTACTCAAGGCCGCGAATCACGCTGAAATCGACGTTTATTCGTCCGTCGTTGTAGCCAGCGGCTGCGACCAGCTGAAAGATTTCTCGAAGCTCTTGGTGCCCCTTCGTGCCGGACGGGCCGTCGGTGACGGCCATGCTCACGCTCGCGGTCAATCCAGCACGCGGCGAGCCACCGGTCATCGCCGGTTGGACTTGCGCAAGCACGATTTCAATCTGTTCGCCTGCGAGACCTGCGCCCTGCGTAAAGTCTCCGGACTCGTCTTTGCGTCCGCGACCCAATAGTTGGCGAACACCATCAATGCCAAGTCGATCTAACTTGTCGATCGCGCGCAACACCGTTCCGCGCTTCGACATATCCACATTCGCGACTTCCAAAGCGCCGTCTACGATTTTTCGATGATTGAGATTTACGGAATATTCCCCCCGCTTCAGCCCCACCGCTTCCAGCGCGTCGCAGACCATCATCAGGAGTTCGGCATCCGCGCTGGGCGAGTTGCTGCCCACGGTGTCGGCGTCGAACTGGGTGAACTCGCGATAGCGGCCGGGGCCGGGCTTCTCGTTGCGCCACACCGATCCCATCTGGTAGCGGCGGAAGGGCTTGGGCAGGGCCTGGAAGTTCTCGGCCACGTAGCGGGCGAGCGGCGCGGTCAGGTCGTAGCGCAGCGACAGCCACTGCTTGTCGTCGTCCTGCAGCGAGAACACGCCCTCGTTGGGCCGGTCGACGTCGGGCAGGAACTTGCCCAGCGCGTCGGTGTATTCGAAGGCGGGCGTCTCAAGCGGCTCGAAGCCGTACGCCTCGTAGACCTTGCGGATGGTGTCCAGCGTCTGGCGTTCGGCCGCGATCTCGGCGGCCGTGCGGTCACGGAATCCGCGCGGCAGCCGCGCCTTGGGGCGGTTTTGCTTGTCCGTGGGCATGGGCCGGGTCGCTCATCGTGGGGGCATTGAATAGACGGTGGGGGCGCCGGCGGCAAGGGTCGTCAGCTTCCTCCCCCGCGAGAGCGGGGGAGGTGGATGCGAGCAACGCGAGCAGACGGAGGGGGTGTGTCCTCTGGCGAAGATGAAGCTTCACCGGTCCCCCTCCCCCGCTCTCGCGGGGGAGGAAGCTCAATGTGCCGGTTTGCCGCGTGACACCATCTTCGCCAGGGCGTCGTTGATGCGCCGCTGCCAGCCGGGGCCGCCGGCACGGAAGCTCTCGACGATGTCGGCATCGAGCCTGAGGGTGACGTGCTCCTTGGGACGTTCGAGCGGCGGGCGGCCCCGGGCGCGCTTCATCGCCGCCACCAGGCCCGGCATCGCCTTTGCCGCGGGCCGCGCGCGGGCGAAATCGCGCGCGCTCATCTCCGGGATGTCGTCAGCCGCCGTCTTCGTCTTTCTTGGCATGGCGCTTCACTTCCTTCCTGTTGGCCTTGCGGAAACTGATGATCCTGATGCGCTCGCCGCGGATGCAGAAGGCCACCAGATGCAATCGTCCGCGCAGCATCCCGAACGCCCAGAACCGCCGCTCGGGGTAGTCGAAACGGCTGTCGGGCAGGACCGTTGCCGTGTCCCAGTCGAGAAACGGAACGTCGGCGAAGTCCGCGCCGTGCTTGGACAGGTTGGCACGCCGCTTGGCCTCGTCCCATTCGACGATCATAATTTAATGTAGCACAATAATTGCGCGGCCACAACCCTCAATCGGGCTTGTTCGCCCCCGGCGCCGGCGGCTTGGGGTGGCCCTGATCCCAGGCCAGGTGCGATTGCTCAAGGACGTAGGCCTTGATCGCGGCGACGTCGTCCCTGGAGAGCACGTCGGCGAAGGAGGCCATGCCGCCGTCCTTGAGCGCGCCGCCGCGCACGATGTCGTCGAAGGAATTCCAGGTGCCCCGGTCGATCAGGCGCAGATCGGGGACCTCGCCTTCGGACTGGGCGAAGAAGCCATGGCAGACCAGGCAGTTGCGGTGATAGAGCGCGAAGCCTTTGGCGATGGTGGCGGCGTCGGCGGTCTGCGGCGGCGGCTCGGTGGGCGGCGTGCCTTCCGGCGCCAGCGCGGCCACCTGCTGCGCCCCGCCCAGCCTGAAGACGAAGAGCCGGCCCTGATCGGTCTGGTACTTGGAGAGCGCCGTGTTCGGATCCTTGAAGGCGGACAACCCGCCCGCCCCGCCCCAGCCCGCCAAGAGCGCGATGTACTGCGTGCCGTTCAGCTTGTAGGTCATCGCGGGCGCGAGGATGCCGGTCTTCAGGTCCATCGACCACAGCTTCTTGCCGGTCTTCGCATCGTAGGCCGAGAAATCGCCGTAGGCGTCGCCGCCGAAGAGCAAGCCGCCGGCGGTGGACAGCAGGCCCGAATTCCACGAGCCGCCCATCGCCACCTGCCACACTTCCTTCTGCGCCACCGGATCCCAGGCCTTGATGTAGCCGACGCTGGCGGCCGGCGGATGGCCGGACTTGATCGCGTCCAGCACGATCTTGGACACCGCGGCGAAATCCACGCCGAGGTTCCAGGCGCCGTGGTGATAGTCGAGCTGCTTCTCGCCCACGAAGATGCCCGCGCCGTCCATGGCCGGGATGTAGACGAGGCCCGTCTGCGGATCGAAGGTCATCGGCTGCCAATTGTGCGCGCCGGTCTCGGCCGGATAGACGATCGCCATCTTGTTGGTGTAGCGCGCGTCGGGATTTTCGACCGGCCTGCCGGTCTTGAGGTCGATGTGGTCGGCCCAGGTGACGGTGGCGAATTTCTGCGCGCTGATGAGCTTTCCGGTCTCGCGGTCGATGACATAGAAGAAGCCGTTCTTGGGCGCGTGCATCAGCACGTGGCGCAGCTTGCCGCCGATCGTGAGGTCGGCCAGCACGGCGTCGGCGGTGGAGTCGAAGTCCCAGGTGTCGCCCGGCGTGGTCTGGTAGGCCCAGGCGAACTTGCCGGTTTTTGCGTGCAGCGCCACGACGCTGGAGAGATAGAGATTGTCCCCGCCCTTTGGCGAGCGCAGGTCGCGGTTCCAGGGATTGCCGTTGCCGGTGCCGAAATAGAAGAGGTCGAGCCTGGGGTCATAGGCCATGGAATTCCACGGCGCGCCGCCGCCGCCGATCTTCCAGAACTTGTACTTGCCGGTGGTGTCCCAGGTCTTGAGCGCGCGGGTGAGCGCGGCGCTCTCCTGCGGCTTCGACGGATCGCCGGGCACGACGTGGAAGCGCCACACCTTCCTGCCGGTCCTGGTGTCGAAGGCGGTGACGTAGCCACGGGAATCGTATTCCGCGCCACCGTTGCCGATCGCGACCAGATCGTTGAACACCCGCGGCGCGCCGGTGATGGTGTAGGTGTGGGCGTGGTTCTCCACCGTGTCCACGCTCCACAGCACCTTGCCGGTCGCCGCGTCGAGCTTGACCAGCCTTCCGTCCAGCGTGCCGACGAAGAGCGCGCCTTTCCACACCGCCACGCCGCGGTTGACCACGTCGCAGCAGGCATAGCGGCCGGTGGCGCCGGGCACCTTGGGATCGTAGGTCCACAATTGCTTGCCGGTCGCGGCGTCGAGCGCGACGACGATGCTCCACGGCAGGGTGATGTAGAGCCTGCCGTCGACCATGAGCGGCGTGGCCTCCAGCCCGCGCACCGAATGGGTCTGGTATTCCCAGGCCACGCCCAGCTTGCTGACGTTGGAGGTGTTGATGTCCGACAGCGGCGAGAAGCGCTGCTCGGAGTAGGTGCGGCCATGGGCGAGCCATTCATCGGCGTCGGAATTGGCATTCGCGATGGCCGCCCCGTCCACCTTGGCGCCGGGACCGGAGGGGGTTGCGGCCGGAGCGGATTGCGCCGCCGTGTGCGCGGGCCTGGCGTGAACCGGCTTGTGCGGAGACTTGGCCAGCACGGGTATGATCATCAAGGCCAGCAGGCCGGCAAGCCCGGCAGCGCGGACGTTCATCGGATTTCGCTCCCCTTCGACGCTCTCGACCCGTCGCTCTGCGGCGGCGGCTGTGGCAGGTTAGTCGCGACTCGCCACGCCCGACAATACGCGGGCCCGCAAGAAGACGATCACAATGGGGCACCATGGGCCTGCCGCAGCGGAAGCATGATGCCAAGCACGAGGTGCTGAAGGACATCTTCGGGTTCGAGGAATTCCGCCCCGGGCAGGAAGAGGCGATCGACGCGCTGCTGGCGGGGCGCAATGTGCTGGCCGTCATGCCCACGGGCTCGGGCAAGTCGCTGTGCTACCAGGTGCCGGCGCTGGTGCTGGGCGGGCTTACGGTGGTGGTGTCGCCGCTGGTGGCGCTGATGCAGGACCAGGTGGCGGCGCTGAGGCTCGAGGGCGTGGCGGCGGAGACCATCAATTCCTCCCGCAGCCGGGACGACAACGTCGCCTCCTGGCGGCGCGTGGCGGCCGGTCAGGTGCGCCTGCTCTACCTGGCGCCGGAGCGGCTGATGACCGAGCGCATGCTGGTGGCGCTGAAGGGCCTGGGCGTGCGCCTTTTCGCCATCGACGAGGCGCATTGCATCTCGCAATGGGGCCCGGCGTTCCGGCCGGAATACCGCGCCCTGTCGCGGCTGGGCGAACTCTTCCCGGGCGTGCCGATGGCGGCGCTCACGGCGACGGCGGACGAGGCGACGCGGGCGGACATCGCGGTCCAGCTCTTCGGCGGCAAGGTCGAGACCCTGGTGCAGGGCTTCGACCGGCCGAACATCGCGCTGGCGGTCGAGGCCAAGCGCAATTCCAGCCGCCAGCTTCTCGATTTCCTTGCCCGCCACAAGGGCGAGAGCGGCATCGTCTATTGCCTGTCGCGCAACAAGACCGAGAAGACCGCGGCGCTGCTCAACGGGCACGGCATCCGCGCGCTCGCCTATCACGCCGGCATGGACAAGGACGCGCGCGAGGCCAACCAGAACGCGTTCATGACCGAGCCCGGCATCGCGATGGTGGCGACCATCGCCTTCGGCATGGGCATCGACAAATCCGACGTGCGCTTCGTCTTCCACATGGACCTGCCGGGGAGTCTCGAAGCCTACTACCAGGAGATCGGCCGCGCCGGGCGCGACGGCGAGGCCGCGCAGGCACACATGCTGTTCGGGCTGGACGACATCCGCATGCGCCGCATCTTCATCGACCGGGAGGACGCGGGCGAGGAGCGCAAGCGGCGCGAGCATGCGCGGCTGAATATGCTGCTCTCCTATTGCGAGGCGGTGGGGTGCCGGCGCCGGATCCTGCTGGGCTATTTCGGCGAGGCGAGCGAACCCTGCGGCAATTGCGACATCTGCCGCGCGCCGGCGGCGCTGGTGGACGCAACGCAGGACGCGCGAAGAGTTCTCGCCGCGGTGCGCGCCACCGGCGAGCGTTACGGCGCGGCCTATGTCGTGGACCTGCTGCTGGGCAACCGCACGGAACGGACGCTGCCCGCGCACGAAGCCTCGCCGGCATTCGGCTGCGGCAAGGGGCGCGCGAAGGACGAGTGGCAATCGCTGATCCGCCAGATGGCCGGCGCGGGCCTGTTGCGCCACGATCTGCAGGGCTATGGCGGCCTGGAGATCGCGCCCCGCGGCAGCGCGCTCCTGAAGGGCGACGGCGCCTTCGAGTGCCGCCCCGCCCTGCCGCGTGAACGCGGCCGCACGAGGAAGCAGGCGCGCGCCGAAACGATCGCGCTCCAGTCCGAGGACGACCAGGCGCTGATCGCCGCGCTCAAGGCGCTGCGCCTGAAGCTCGCCCGCGAACGCCGCGTGCCGCCCTATGTCGTCTTTTCCGACAAGTCCCTGATCGACATGGCCCGCCTGCGCCCCCGCAACGAGGACGAGTTCGCGCTGGTGCATGGCGTGGGCGCGGCCAAGCTCAGGGATTTCGGGGCGGCGTTCCTGAATGCGATACGCGGCCACCGGAAATGAGGAGCGTGCGATGCGGCGGGTGATGTGCGGACTGTTTCTGGCGAGTGCCTTTTGCGGCGGCACCCTCGCCGCCGGTCCCGGTTCCCAGGAAGCCAACGGCTATACGCGCTACGAATTGCTGGCGCCGGACTCGCACAAATTCAGGATCGTCTACGACATCACGGCGGTGCGGCCCGGCGCCACGGCATTCTTCAATCCCGTCCGCAAGGGCAGCATCTCGACCGGCGAGAGCGTGATCGATCGCGCCACCGGCAAGCCGCTCAAATTCGCGGTAGTCTCCGGCGCCGATGCGAGGAAGGAACTGCCGGAGGCCGATGCGTCGATGGATTACATCCGGGTGGCGCTGGCGCGGCCGGTGCCGGCGGACGGCGGCGAAGGGCGCATTCGCATCCTCAAGACCTACGAGGACGCGAAGAGCTATTACCAGGACGGCGGCACGATCGTGTTCGACCGCAGCCTCGGCATCAAGCGCAACGCGGTGGTGCTGCCCGCGGGCTACGGACTGGTCTCGTGCAACTATCCCTCGCAGGTGGAGCAG
Source organism: Rhizomicrobium sp. (assembly GCA_035499995.1). Lineage (GTDB taxonomy): Bacteria > Pseudomonadota > Alphaproteobacteria > Micropepsales > Micropepsaceae > Rhizomicrobium. The sequence goes on from DATJXR010000018.1 coordinate 20,181, forward strand.
GAGGCGGACGGGCGCATCAAGGTCAGCTTCATCAACGCCACGCCGGCGGCCGCGCCGCTGAAGATCGTGGCAAGGGCGATGGATTTGCCGGCCGCGCCCTCCGGCATGAAGGACCGGCTGGGCGAGCGCGCGGCGCAGACCCGCGACATCGTCTACTTCCTGCGCGAGCCGGAGACCCACGCTTTCGACCTCTATCACGACTACACCGAGGAGCGCCCGGGCGTGTCGCGCTACATCAACGTCGTGCGGCCGGGCAGCAGCGCGGCCAATCCGTCCGCGCGCAATCTCGACACCGGGCAGATCATCCCGGCCGTCATCCTGAAGGGCGATGCGATCGCCAGGGCCGGCATCGACGATCCGGACCTCGGCAAGGTGATGGCCGACAGCGAGATCGTGGTGTTCAACTTCAAGCCGCTGAAACAGGGCCAGTCGATCCGCCTGCGCATGAGCGAGACTTACACCGATCCCGGCCGCTACCGGCTCGACGGCGACGAGCTGGTGTTCGACCGCTCCTTCGGCCGCCCCGCCAATGTGGTGGTGCTGCCCAGGGGCTGGATGCTGACGAACTCGACAATCCCGGCGGAGATCTCCACGACGGAAGACGGCCGCGTGCGGCTCGATTTCACCAACCCGCGCCCCGACGACATCGACGTGCTGATCACCGCGCGCAAGGCGGGCCCTTCGCCGTAGCGCCACGCCGCGGTTTGGGCGCCGCTCAGAATCCCAGGCGGAACTGGGCGCCTGCCGCGAGCGAGACCCTGGTGCCCGGCGAAGTGGGCGGATTGAGGTCCACCAGGCCGAAGCTGTCGATGTCGGCGAGGCCGCTCATCACCGGGATGCTGTAGATCGCTTCCATGCGGTATTCGCGGTTGCCGGAGACATTCCAGGTCTGGGTGACGGGGCCGACGGCTCCGCTGTCGCGGTCGGTGACCTCGAGCTCGGTGTAGGTCAGCGCGCCGTCCTCGACATGCAGCGGCTGCGCGGCGGTGAGGCGCAGGCCGTCGCCGTCCACGAAGAGGCCGCGCTTCTCCGCCGCCAGCTCGAAGGCCGTGGACTTCAGGCTGCCGCCCACGATGGCGAAGCTGGACTGGTCGGACTGCGCCTGGCTGGTGCGCGCCAGCGTGGCGGAGCCGGACAGCGTCCAGCCATGCGCGAAGGCGGCCGTGGCGCCGAACGTCGCGGCGTCGGTGCGCGAGCCGTTGGCGAAGGCGAGCGGGCCGCCGCCTTCGGCGCCGAGCAGGCCGTTGGCCTCGTCGAGGGCGGTGTACGACATGTCCAGCGAAAGCCCATCCGTCACCTTGTAGGCGATGCTCGCGAGCGAGGCGGCCGCGTGGCTGGTGGCCAGCGGCACGGCTTCGATCGGGCCCAGCTCGGGATCGATGAAGCTGTGATTGTCGGAATTCTCGCTGAAGCCCAGCCGCAGCGTCACCCCGCGCGCGACGTCCATCGCGCCGCTGGCGTACATGCCGCCCGAGGCGAAGCCCAGCACGGGATTGACGCCGCCCGTCGCGGGGTCGAAGTCCGAGCGCAGGTCGAAGGCGCCCTCGCCCATGAAGGAATGCGAGGCGTTGCCGTTGCCCAGTCTCAGCTCGAGGCCGGCATCGGCGCTGGAGGCCACGAACTCGGTCTGCACCGGGCCCGCGCCGCGGCGCATCTCGTCATACGACGATTCCGTGGAGCGCAAGCCCAGCGTCCATTCGCCGCCCGCGAGCGGCACGTCCTGCTGGTCGAAGGCGAGCGAGCTCTTGCCGTTCGCCCAGTCGAGCATGCGCTGGTAGAGATAGGTCTGGAACCTGTTGGAGACGCCGTTGACCGTCTGGCTCTTGCCGGCGAGCAGGCCGCTCAGCGGGATCTCGAAATCGCGATAGGTCGAGCCGATGGTCTCGAAGGCGACGACATAGGCGCCCTTCTGCTGCCAGAGATTGAGCTGGCCCGGCGTCAGGACCGCGGTCTTCAGCGATTTCGGCGAGGAGTTCGGGAACAGCGGCGTGTTCACGGACTTGCCGTTGTAGGTGTAGGGCGCGTAGACGGTGAGATCGTCGAAGTCGAGCGGCGACTGCGAAGCCTGCACGTCGAGCTCGCCCCAGCCATAGACCGGATCGACGCCGGGGGCGCCGAGATCCTTCGCGGACTGGAAGATGATCTGCGCCGTCTCGTCGGCATGCTGCTGCAGCCACGGCCAGCGCTCGTCGAGCAGCGCCACCGCGCCCGTCACCAGCGGCGCGGCGAAGGACGTGCCGCTCCAGCGCGTGACGCCGCCATTGTTGTCCGAGGTCAGGATCAGCTCGCCCGGCGCCACGATGAAGTGGTACATCAGCTTGTTCTGCTGCGCGCAGATGCCCAGGATCGTGTAGCAGGCCTGGCCCGGCGTGTTGGAGAAGGGCGAGATCACGCCGGTGGGGCCGATGGAGCCGACGAGGATCAGGTTGTTCGGCGGCTCCAGCCCGAGCAGCCACGGCACGTTCTGCGTCTGCGCCACGCCGTCGTTGCCGGCGGCCTTGACGACGACGAGGCTCGACTCGCGGCCGCTGAGGAGCGAGCCGCTGAGGATGTCGACCCACTCGTTGGACACCACCGTGCCCGGCACGCCGAGCGAGGCGTTCACGACATGGGCGCCGTGGTCGTAGAGCGAGGCTATGCCCGCCGCGACGTCGCTCCAGCTCGCGGTGCCGGTGGCGTCGAACGGGTTGTAGAGCAGGATCGAGGAATTCGGCGCCACGCCCATCACGTTCGTGCCGTCCTGCTGGGCGGCGATGAGGCTGGCGACGGCCGCGCCGTGGTTGTTCACGTAGAGCTGGTAGCCGCCGATGAAGGAGATGTTCGCGACATCCGCGCCGCCCGGATTGACGGTCGCATCCAGCACGCCGACGGTCGTTTTCGTCGTGCCTTCGGTCTGCGCCAGCATGGGCGACCAGTCGATGGAGGGCATCCACCAGTCGACATGATCGACGCCGGTGAAGTTCATCAGCCCGTCGTACCAGTTGAGGAAGAAATAGGAGCGCGTGGCGGCGTCGATGCCGGCCAGGGAATTGGGATCGTTCGGATCGATGCCGTAGCGCGCCAGCATGTCGTTGTTGAAGCCGGTGGCGAAATCCTTGCCGGTGTATTTGCGCACCTGCGGATCCCATTGCGCGGCGGCCTGGGCGAAGAAGGCGTTGAGCTGGGCCTGGAGGCCCGAATAGTCCGTGGCGTTGGAGGCCTGGAGCTGGTTCCACGCGGCGTTGATCGCGCCCCATTGCGGGCCCGCGGCCTGCCAATAGGGGCCGACGGTGGCGAAAAAGGGATTGATGCTGCCGTAGAACGGATTGATCGAGCCCCAGAACTGGTCCATGTCGCCGTAGAACGGATTGATCGTGCCGTAGAAGGGATTGATCGCGCCCCAGAACGGCGTGATGTCGCCCCAGAACGGGCTGATCTGGCCGTAGAAGGGATTGATCGCGCCGTAGAATGGATTGATCGAGCCGTAGAACGGGTTGATCTGGCCGTAGAACGGCGCCAGCGTCGCGTCGCTCGGCGGCGTCTCCGGCAGCAGCGGCAGCGCCTGCGCCCGCGCTTCGGAGACGGTCAGCACGCAGGCCAGCGCGGCGCCGGCCAGCAACGTCTTGCGAAACATGAACCCCACCCGGACTTTTGATTTGTATTCGCGGAAAGTCTTGGGCGAAGGCTCTTAAACGGGACTTAATCCAATCGTACACGCTCACGCTTCGCTAAGGCGCGATTAATTTCCGGTTTACGGAGTCGCGTCCGCGGCGCCGGCCTTAACGATTGGCGGCTTCCAGCGGTTGCAGTCCCCGATCGCCCGCACGCAGCACGCGCTCCGGGGGCAGATGCACGCGCGCCTCGGTGCCCTCGCCCACGGCGCTCGCGAGCGAAAAGCGCCCGCCATGCATCTGCACCAGCGATTTCACGATGGGCAGGCCCAGCCCGACGCCGCCATGAAGCCGCGCATAGGCGCTTTCGGCCTGGCCGAACGGCTCCATGATGGTATCGAGCTTGTCTCCCGGGATGCCGACGCCGTCGTCGGCGACCACGATGTCCACGCCGTCCGCCACGGTCTCGACGCGCAGGTCGACGCGCCCGCCCTTGCCGGTGAATTTGACGGCGTTGGAGAGCAGATTGGCCAGCACCTGCCGGAACCGGATGGAGTCGCCGCGGATTATCGTGCGGTCCTTCGGTTCGTCGAACGCAATCGTCCTCGCGGCGGCGGCCGGTGTCGCGGCGGCTTCGGCAACCGAGTCCCGCACCACCGCGGCGAGATCGAATTCCGTCTCGTCGAGCGCGATGTGGCCCGCGTCGATCCGCGCCATGTCGAGGATGTCGTTGAGGATGGCGAGCAGGTTGCGGCCGCTGGTGTTGATGTCGGCGGCGTATTCCTGCGCCTTCGGGCCCCGCACGGCGCCCAGCGACAGCAGATCGGAAAACCCGATGATGGCGTTGAGCGGCGTGCGCAGCTCGTGGCTCATGTTGGCGAGGAACTGGCTCTTGGCGTGGTTGGCCTCCTCGGCCGATTTCGTCGCCAGCCGCAGCTCCGCCTCCACCTGCGAGCGCCGCGCGATCTCCACGTCGCGCTCGCCCAGCGTCCGGGTGAGCTCGCGGTTCTTGATCCGGATGGCGTTGCGGTGGCGGCGCAGCAGCATGTGGCGCCAGGCGAACCACAGCGTCAGCACCAGGACGCCGAGCAGCACGGCGGCGAAGATCACGCGCTGCGTGGCGGCGCGGGATTCCTTCAGGCTGATGTCGCGCTTGAGCTGCTCGGCCTCGAGATGCTCGATCTCGAAGCGCTGGCGGTCGAAATCGAACTGCGCGCCCATCAGCGCGAGGTTGGTGGAGGCGGTGAGCTCGCGGCCCTCGTCGTCCAGCCGCTTGAACGCCTCCAGATGCGCAAGCGCCAGCGGAGCGTCGCCCGCGGCCTTGTAGATCAGATAGGCGATCTGGTGCATGTCGCGGTACGGCATGGTGGTGGTCTTGAGGTCGACGCCGCGGAACGCGCGGTCCATGTCCTGCGCCGCGATCGCGACGTCGCCCTGCTCCTGGGCGATCTCGGCCTTCACGCCCCAGGCGAAAGTGGCGTCGCCGCTGGAATCGTTGCGGCCCAGGATCGCGAGCGCCTCGTCCGCCGCCTTCGTCGCTTCGCCGAAACGGTGGGTCCTGGCGAGGGAATAGGCGAGCGTGGGCAGGATCTTCGCTTCCAGGAACGGGCTCTTCTTCGCGCGCGCGATGGCGAGCGCGTGCCGGAAATTGGCGATGGCCTCGTCGTAGCGGCCGAGCTGCTGCATCGCGAAGCCGACATTATTGGCGACGGCCAGCTCGATGGCCGGGTCCCTGGAATAGACGCGTCCGGCCTCGCTGTAGTAGCGGATCTCGCGCTTGAAATCGTGCGCCTCGTCGTAGATCGCGCCCAGGCCGAAGAGCGCGATGGCCTGTTTGCGCGCCTCGCCCAGCCCGGCGAAGATGTCGTGCGCGCGCTGATAGCTCTTGAGCGCGAGCGCCACGTCGCCGTCGGTCTGGGCGATGAGGGCGTTCGCGAGCTGAAGCTCGCCGTCGAGCGCGGTGACGTTGCCGTCGCCGCTCGCGATCTTCATCGCGCGCCCCAGCGCCACGCGCGCTTCGGCGGTCCGGTTCATGCGGGTGAGCGCCTCGGCTTCGAGCCACAGGCTCGTGGCGAGCGCCTCGCCCTGCCGGGGCGAACGGGCGAGCCCGGCGGCGATGGCCTCCGCGCCGCGGGCTTTTTCCAGCGCGGCTTTCGGGTCGGCCATCATGGCCTGCTTGGCATCCGCCACCAATGCGTCGAAGGCAGGCGGCGGCGCGGCCTGCGCGGGCAACGGCGAAGCCGGCGCGCCGGCGCCGGCAACGCCGCACGCCACGACGATCAGTAAGGCGGCAATCCCCCTCGGCATTCGGCAAAATTAAGGGAAATACCTTGACGAACGCTTAGCCTTGCCGCGGCCGGCGGTGCAATCAGGGCGTGTGCCATGATCTTCGCGCGGATTGCGCGCTATGGTCGGCAGACACACGGGAGAAGGCACAAATGGCGGAATCTGCGCCGGGCCGGGGCGGCCGGCCATCCACGCCGAAACCGGCGTCCTTCCGGGACCCGCGCAGCTTCGTCGCCCACGCCTGCGAGGAGAAGACCGCCGATCTCGGCGAGATCGCGATGAACTACGCCGAAGCGGGATCGCCCGGCCGGCCGGCGCTCCTTCTCATTCCGGGCCAGACGGAATCCTGGTGGGGATACGAAGCCGCGATGGCGCTCCTGGCGGAGGACTTCCACGTCTTCGCCGTCGACCTGCGGGGACAGGGCCGCAGCACCTGGACGCCGCGCCGCTACACGCTCGACAACATGGGCAACGATCTCGTCCGCTTCATCGCCACGGCTATAGGACGTCCGGTCGTCGCCAGCGGGTGCTCGTCCGGCGGCGTGCTCGCCGCGTGGCTTTCGGCCTTCGCGTTGCCCGGACAGCTTCGCGGCGCCGTATACGAGGATCCGCCACTCTTCTCCTCCGAAACCAGCCCGGTCACCGGCCAGTCGATCCGCCAGGCGATCGGCCCGGTGTTCCAGATGTTCGCGACCTATCTCGGGGATCAGTGGCGCATCGGCGACTGGCAGGGCCTGCAGAAGGCCATGGCCGAAAGCCCGATCCCGCTCCTGCGCATGATGCCGTCCCGGCCGGAGCCGCCACAGAACCTGAGGGAATACGATCCGGAATGGGGCCGCGCCTTCTGGGAGGGAACGGTGGCGGCGAGCTGCCCGCACGAGCTCATGCTCTCCCAGGTGAAGGTGCCGGTGCTGCTGACGCACCATGCGCGGCACGTCTTTCCGCAGACCGGCAACCTGTTCGGCGCCATGTCCGACCTGCAGGCCGCGCGGGTGCGCGAACTGCTGGTAGAGGCCGGCGCGCCGGTCACCTACGAATCGCTGCCCGACGCCGCCCACGCCATGCACGCCGCGGACCCGCCGCGTTTCGCCAGGCTCGTGGCGGATTGGGCAAAAACGCTGCCTGCCGGATGAGGGACCGGGCGCCGGTCCGTCACGGCGGCGTCACATTCACCTTCCTTCCCGCACCCAGCATGCGTCCTTCGAACGTCAGCTCGATGGTCCTGATGCTCTTCAGATCCAGCCATTCATTGCCGGAAATCTGCGTGTCCCCATCGAGCTCCTCCCTCCCGAAGCCCTTGGTGGTGCCGAAGTCGATCCGCCACAGGGTGAAGGGACTGAGGCCGATATAGCCCTCGGCGTCGTCTCCGATATCGCCGCCAGCGATATTCTCGCGCACCGCGTAGTCGATCTGGTAGAACAGGACGCGCGGCTGATGGCTGTAGAAATGAAGGGCGCCCGGCTTGTTGCGGTCGACGTCGCTGTTGAGCACCGCCTGGCCGCTGTGGATCAGGTTGACGGTCAGGACGTTCGCCTTGTCCTGGATATCGGGGAATTCCAGCTTGAACGCACGCGCGGCGATGTAGCTCATGCTGCGGAAGCCGGTCTCCTTGCGGATGTCGAGGGTGAAGACGAGCGAGCCCGTCCTGGCCATGGCCGCGAATTCGTCGGGATAGTGTCCGGCCGAGATCGTCACCTTCTGGCGGAAGCTCGCGAACGGGGACTTGCTCTCCCGGAAGGCGTCGATGGCCTTCATCAGGCGCCGGTGCGTGTCGCCCAGCGTGGCCACGTTCAGGTTTTCGGTCTCCAGCTGCCGCTCCTGCAGCGACCAGTACTGATAGGCGCGATTCTCGAGATAGATGTTGCGCATCAGGTCGCGCAGCACGTCCTCGTAGGCATCCCGGAGATAGGCGGTATAGACCGGCAGCACATTGTCCTGGTGCGCGGCCATCTCGGCATTGATGTGCTGGATGCCGCTGTAAAGCTGGTCGCGCTGGGCCTGCGCCGTCAGTAGCTGGGCGACCTGCGTGGTGTAGTTGTAGGCGGCCATGTTGCGCGCCTGGCACAGCTTCAGATAGTAGTCCAGCGCCTTGCGCAGTTCGCCGGCGGCATCGAACTTGCCGAGATACTTCTTGAGCAGATCGTCGAGTTCGCTCCCGTCGACCATGATCTTGGCGGCGTTCGGGCCCTCGACGTCGATGAGATCCTTGATGGCCGAATAGGCCTTCTTGATGCTGTCGATGGTCGCCTTCGCCTTCTTGAACACTTCGACGACGCCCTTGACCTGCTTGCTGAACTCCTCGGCCTTCTTGACCGCGTCGATCGCGCTCTTGACGCCGCCCACGCCGCCGACCACGCCGCCCACGCAGCCGACGACGGTGCCCAGCATGTCGAGGAAATCGGTGAGCCCGAGCTCGCTCTCCTCGCGCAGGTGCTTGATCAGCTGGTCCTTGAAGGCAAGCTGTCCTTCCAAGAGCAGCGTGCGCTGCTTGCGGATATCCTCGGAGAAATCCTCGATCTCGGTGCGGAACCCGTCGATCTGATCGTTGATCTTGCCGATCTCCTCGCCGAAATCCTTGAGCTTGGTGTCGATCTTCTGCCTGGCCGTCCTGAACGCGGCCATGCGTTTCTCATCGGTCGCGCCCTTTTTGAGGTATTTCTCGTACTGCGTCTGCACCACCTCGCCGATCGCGATCATCTCGGCGGTTCGGCCGGCCAGATAGGCCAGGCTCAGCACCGGGGTCCAATTGTAGCTGTGGCCGTAGAAATCCAGGCCCTGCTGCAGGCGCATCAGCGAGACGATCGCGCCGTTGTGGATGCCGGCGCGGACTTTCTGCTCCAGCGGCGGCACGCGCCCGGGGTCGATCCCGGCGGCGGCGCCGGTGAAGGGCCCGTTGATGTCGACGAGCCAGGAATAGGCCGCGGCCACCGCCGCCAGATCGGCCTCGGTCTTCGCATTGAGGAAGTCCATGTCGGCCGTGTTCTGCGCGATGAGCAGTTGGCTGAGGCTCAGCGATTGCGCCAGCGCGGCGAGCGACAGGGGCGCGGCCTGGCCGCCCGCGAAAGGCTTGCCGTTGAACTGAAGCTTCGCGCCGGCGCTGCCCGGCTCGCCCTTCTTGCCGCCACGCTGGGCGGCAGGGCCGTCCGGGCCGCTCTGGCCGTCGGGCGCCTTCTGGTCCTCGACGGGCCGGCCGGTGGCCTGGTTGAACATCTTGCACACCGCGCCCCGGCCGCCGGGGCCGCCGGGGCCGCGCGCGCCGGGGCTGGCCTCGACGCCGCCTTCGCCGCCGCCGGCGTCGCAGAGAATATCCAGCGTCACGGGATCGACGACGTTCAGTGCGATCCGTCCGCCATTGCCGCCATTGGCCGATGCGCCCGGCGAGCCGGCCTGCCCGCCCTTTTTGCCATTCTTGCCGTTCGCTTCGTCCGGGAAGCCGTAGCCGCGCCCGGTGTCGACGCCGTGCTGCGATGTCTTGGCGCCGTCCTCGCCCTTCTCGCCCTGCATGCCGGGATGGCCGTCCTGTCCGCGGCCGCCGCGGCCGCCGCCGGCGAGCAGGATCAGGGGCGCCTTGCGCAGTTGTCCGGCGAAGGCCTCGAAAAGCGCCTGGATCGCGCCCTGCATGTGCGCCGCGATCTGCTTGCGGAGGATGTCGAGCGCCGCCGCCGGCAATATCCCGTCGATGTAGGGCGCCGGAACCTTGATCGGCTTCCCGGAGACCAGCGACAACGCGGTCTCGATCGCGCCGGCCTTGCCGGCGGCGTCCATCGCCGCCGCGGCCTCGATCCTGCAGGCGAACGCCTGGCTCGAGAGCCGCTGAAGGCCGCTCATCTGCGTCAGGCCGTTGACCGTCAGCGCGGGCAGATTGAGGCGCATGCCCATGCGGTTGGCGGTGCCGTCGAAAGACGCGGAGTCGAGCGAAAGCCTGGCGAAGCCTTCGACGCGCCCGTCGTCGAGGTGGATCGTCATCTCGTTGCCGAACATCCTGGTGCTGCCGAGCACGAAACGGGCGAGCTTGGCGGCGTTGTCGATCCTGGGCGGGTGCTCGGAAAAGATCCGCTGACCGATGGAGGCGAGCTCGGTCACCGACAAAGGATGCGCGCCGGGGATCCTGCTCGAAACGACCCGCGCGTTGATCAGGATGTTGCCGGCGTCGCCGCCCCTCGTGGCATCCGCGCCGTCGGTTCCGGCGGCGCCGGGCTTTGCGTCCTTCTGGGTGGGCAGATCGCCGGGCGGGAAATCCTTGTCGGCATAGGCGCCGGCGACGTCCAGCGTGACCGGCTTCTCGACGACGATCTCGCGCGCGTTGAGCTCGATGTCGCGGCCCGGATTCTGGAGGACGCCGCCGAGCACGATGCGGTCGGCGTACACCGCGAAATGCTTCGTCGAGGCCAGCCGTTTGCCCTTCACCGGCTGATAGGGCAGCTGCGCCTGGGTCAGGCGGATCTCCTGGGTGTGGATGCTCAACCTGCCATCGCGGTCGTCGACGATTTCCCGGTTGAGAGAAGTGGCGGATGCTGTGGCGGTCATGTCTTGGGGCCCGTGGCGGAAAAGGCATGGGAGCGCGGGCCGCCACTTTCTTCCGGCTCGAAGGCGAGTCAACCGAAAAAGTGCATTTTCGCGGCTCGTCGATTCTTATGCCCGCCAGCGTTGCATCGCCCGCCGCGTTTGGTAACGGACGTTCCGGGCGCGCCCCGCGCGAAGGGCGGTCTGGCCCCCCGGGCCGCGGCTCGCGGCGATGAGCGGTCCTGTCGCCGCCGCGCGGACTGTCGAAGGTGGCCCGACCCATGCGGTCGGCGACGTGCGACTCCACGGGCGCGGCGACGTGCGCGAGGTTCGTGAGGTCGCGGTTCGCCCGAATTCGAATGGTACAGCGCGGCGTCCGGGTAAACCTTGCTCCGCCTTGTGTTATCGGTTGCAGAGCATGTTGCGGTGCATGGTTATCGAGAGGCGCTCGAAACTGCGGCTCTCATGGCAACAGGCATCGTGTCTCCGCATTTCGCGTATTTCCGTGACATGGCGGTCCGGTCAGTGCCCGACGGGCTTCATTTGCGCGAACGACTCCGGCTCGACGATTTCCCCAATCAATCTCTGCACATCGGTTTCCGGCGAGCGGTGCATGTAGCGGTCCAGCGGACTTGCTTCCGTCTTGTCGGCGGATGCGGCACAGGCCCGGTTCCGTGCGGCGTAGGCATCCATCAGCGCATCCTTCAGCGTCAGCTCGTTGTAAACGACGCGAAGGTCGCGGCCCTTCCAGTCCGTGATCGCCCGGGACAGATCGGCATAAAGCGACGCAATGCCGGCCTCGATTCGCGCATCCGATCCCCTCGCGTTGCCGATGGCGTCCTGGCACAGCGCGTTCATGGATACCTGAAGCTCATACACGGGATTGTACGCGAAGCCGCCCCGCGACAGCGACGCCCGCGCATATTGATAGAGATTGAGCGAGACGTTGTTGTAGCGGAATTGCGCCGGAGAACCGTCGGCGCTCGCATTGCCGCGATATTGTTCGAGCGAGAAATCCGCGATGGCATCGTTGGCCGCCGGAACGACGTGACCGCCGACATAAGTGCCATCGGCCTGTTGCCGGGCGCCTACAAGCTTCAGCGGGCGGAAATTCTTGAATCCTCCGCCCAGCGCAATCCGGCTTTGCGGCACCTGGGGCCCATAGACGCCGCGCGACACGCTCTGGTCGGGATTGGCATCCAGGTAAAGGATGCTGCCGTCTTCCGTGACATCGTAGACGAGCATGACATGACCGTTGATGTCGTAGATGGCGGTCCCGGCGCGGATCGCGCCCGGCGCGATCTTCGGCGAATAGAAATCCTGCTCGAGCGGCGTCTCTTGCGCGGGGTCCATCCGGTAGGTGGCCGACGAGACCTCGTCATGCAATCGCTTCAACACCGCGACGGCATCGATCGCCGTGCCGGCGTCCACAATGTCTTCGCGTTCGACAGCCGAGTTGGATGTTGCGCTGAACCGGGGATCGCTTCCTTGAGAGGCTATGCGGCTGACATAGGAAAACGGCAGGCCGTTTTTCGACGCGTAATACGCCCGCAGCATGTAAGCCCACTTCGCGCAGTCGGCATGAAACGCGAAGTTTGGCGGATCGCTGTCCCGATAGGGATTGGCCGCGCCTTGCATGCACGAAACGGTCGTCTGACATCCGCTCTCGGCGATGGCGCGGACAAACCGGCCGAAGCCTTCTTCGTCCGTTTCGGACCATTCTGTTTTCGTGATCCGCCAGGGCCCGGGCTGAACCGCCACTTGAACGCCGGGAGCCGAGACGGAAGGCGGTGGAACAGGCCCCTTCGAACCCACGTCGGACGTTCGAACCGGCGCGCAGCCGGAGAGCACCACGCCAAACGCTGCCAGGAAAAACAGGGTTTTCACGATACGCCCGTCACCAGCCCGCAGGATCATAGGCAATCGGCCGCCAGCCGACAATCCGCTGCCGCAACGGCAGTATTCGAGCGTGGGGCGGGCAGCCGTCGCCGCGCAGCTTCCCGCGGCGAACGCCGGCATAACAATGAGATTGAAAACGCGATCGGTGCAGCGGGTAAACTAGACAAACGGTAGTGTCCCAATTTGAATTCGTGCGGTTGGCCCCAAGCGATCCTTTCGCGGTTCTGCCGACAAGCCATATCACCAGGCAGACCGCGGACGGCATCTCCTCCTGGTTGGCGAAGCCGCGCCGCGTGGCCGAGGCGTCGGGCAGCGAACAGGTGCTGTCGGGCGTGCCGTTGGCGTCGCTCTGGGATATCGAGCTCACCATGTTGAACGAAGTGTAGTTGGCGTTCTGGGCATCGCCGGTGTTTTGCGCGCCGCAGCCCGCGGCATTGCCGGTCGCACACAGCATGTTGCCGTTGGCGTCATAGAACAGATAGGCCTGATGCAGGCCATGGTAGAGCACGCCGGTCTGCGTCACCACGCTGGAGACCGCGTGCAGATGGGCCGGATCGGCGTAGGTCATGCAATTGGTCGCGCCGCAAAGCCCCACCTTCTTGGTGATGTCGCCCACGGAGTTGTGGCGATCCTCAGTGACGAGTCTGATCCGGACGTTCCGCGAGGATGCGTTCGACGGCCGTCGCCATGATCGTCCTGAAGTCCTCGATCTGCTCCGGCGTCGCGCCAAGAGTGGCGAGATGCGGGGCCGATTCGGCGATGCCGCGGATGTATTCCCGAAGCTGATCCTCGAAGCTCCCATGGATGAAGACCTCGTAGTTCAGTTGGGGCGCGCAATCGTAAAGCCGTTCCTTTTTCCGCAGCTTCGAACGCGCTGGATAACGCTGCCGCATCCCCTCCGGCATGACGATCGGCACATAGCGGATCTTGACATCGAGCGTGGCAAGACTCGATGTCGCAAAGGCCGCATTGAGGTATGGCTCGGCACAACGTCGCGCTCGATCTTGCGCCGGATCGGCCGCCACAAAAACCTCAGCAGAAGCCCAGAAGTTCAACTCATGCTCCTATCGCGTCACTTGGTTCAGCCGCGGTAACTGACCATGTTCGATCTGATACCATGTGAGGCGAATGTTCTCGTCCACCATCGCGGGATAGCGCCATTGATATTGGGCTTGCGTTTCATAGCGCACGTTCTGGGCATTGAGATAGGCTTGTGAGTACCGCTCGCCAGGGTAAGAGGTGATCCCGATCTTATCGATTTCTCCGGAAGTTCGGGCGCACGCCGCCGCGCCTGGCATCACTGCCCGACACCGGCAAACGCCCTTGTCGCTTCGATCCCCTCAAATCTGTCCGGCACTATCCCGGCCCACGATTGCCAGCCGCTTCCGCCAAACAAAATCAACCGCTTAAGCCTTTCGAGGCTGGCAATGGCACCATCGGGAAGGCCGTTGGCACCATGAAAAACGATGTGCAGACAACTACTTGGTTCAAACCGGGGGCCGAGCCTTTTATCTTGTCGTCCGCCCTTCAGCGGCCCTTCCTTCCGCGCCTTCTCCAGCGACCCTCTCCTGACGGATGAACACCCCGCCCGCGCGAAGCAAATCCCGCACGCAAAACCGGCCCGCCACGGTGCGGCGGAACGGCAATTCCGACGCGCTGGCGGTGCAAAAATCGTGCGGACGGCACGCCGATTCGGCGCCGGATTTGTCACTCGTCAGTGGCAGTTTTTCGACACCGGATGCAGCGGAAAGCCATCTTGCTGTGGTGATCCAAGCCCCGCCACAGAAGCAACGGCGGTGGCCGAAGGCGGCAACAAGTAGATACTAAAATCTCTCTCCACCTGCGCTTTGAGAGGACCATTCGAGCCTGGCGACGACGGGTAGTGCTCCAGTGTTCGCGGCACCTGATAGGCGTAATCACATGCCGCTGTTGACAGGTGCAGCATCCAATTTTGCTCGTCCCCAGGATAATCGAACTCACCGGATCGGCCAGGTTCGATGGCGATGTTCTTGCCTTCCATCTTCACCGTCACGGCCTCGCCGGCGCCGTTGAACAGCGCGACTTGCAGCTTCAACGAACAGCCAGCGAGAGCCAACGTGGTCACTACGACGGTCAAAAAGATTCGCGTGAATCGCATCATAGCCTCACGGTGGCCATGGTCGTGGCGGATGCATTTGCGGCCCGACTTCGTTCCAATTTTGCGGTGCATGGAAGTCGCCGCCGAACAAAAGTCCCGCTGCGCCGCCTAAGATATTCGATGGGAGATAGAGCGGACCTAAGAGCTGACCCTGGTAAGTGTGCTGCTCCTCATGGAACGCCATGACGTTGTAGTCCGCGCCCATGTCGTACCGACTTCCCCCGAAAACTTCGACGTTCCCGATGGTGATTGCACCATATTTCGCGAACGGATTGTTCACAAACTGGAACGCGTTGTTGCCGAATAAAATGTCGGGTGGCGCGCTCTGCCATCCAAATTCGTAGCCCGCCCAGCCCGCAGCGTAGCCGAGTGTGCCGTAGCCTAAACCGAGGATCGTGTTCGGCAGATTCCAGATTTTCCCCGCGAGGTCGAGCGCACTGCTTGCATCGACTCCTTGTGCAGGCGTGACGCCATTAGACCCTTTTTGTAGTGCGCCACTGAACAAATACCCGAAGGCCCCCGTGACTGCTCCGCTTGCGAACTTTCCGCCCCCGAGGAGGGAGCCTGCGCCGCCAAATATCGCGTGCTCGGTGACGTTGAAGGCGAATGCGCCGGGGATGACGTTGCCGTCGGCGTCTTCGTCCGGCACCGCCATTCCGTCGGCCAGCGAGCCGACGCCGGCGGCGAGGAAGCCGGAGGCGAAGCCGTGGCCCGTCCCCACGCTCATCAGCCCGCCGACCAGGCCATGCACCACGAAGGTGTCGGCGGTGGCCGAGCCCAGGATCGGCACCTTGTCGGTCTCCAGCCAGTCCCCTGCCCCGTGGAAGAACCCGGCCTGCGCGCCGTTGGCCAGCGCGCCGGAGAGCCTGCCGGTGGTCACGTAGCCGGCGATGCCCGCGCCCAGAATGGTGTTGAACACGGCCGCGTCGTCGATCTCGTCGGCGATGCCGACCTCGCTTTCCACATAGGGCAGCCCGGCATTGGCCAGCGCAAACGAGAGCACGATGTTGGCCACCGCCTGGAAGATGCCGGAGTGCCAGAAGCAGCCCAGGAAGCACAGGCCGGAGGGGTCGGTGAAGCTGAGCGGGTTGTTGCCGACATAGGCGTAGCGGTCGAGGT
>DATJXR010000019.1:0-12272 GCA_035499995.1 Rhizomicrobium sp.
CTTTGGTTTGCAGAGCGGTATGGCGTTTCCGATCTCGTCGATGATGTCTGGGATGGTTCGCCTTGCGGCTTTGCGCAGATGGGCCTTGAGGGTGGCGAAGGACAGCTCGATCGGGTTGAGGTCTGGGCTGTAGGACGGCAGGTATCGCAGTTCTGCGCCCGCGCCTTCGATCAGCTCACGCACATCGTCTGGCTTGTGGGCTGGAAGGTTGTCGAGGACGACGATGTCGCCTTGCTTCAGCGTCGGAACCAGGCATTGGCGGACATACGCGATGAAGGTGGGCGCGTTCATCGCCCAGTCGATGGCGAGGGGCGCTTTCATGCCGTCCAGGCGCAGCGCGACGACGAAGGTGACGAGCTTCCAATGGCCCCAGGGAGCCCGGCCGAGGGCGCGTTGTCCCCGTTTGGCGCGGGCATAGAGCCGCGTCATCTTGGTCGTGACGCCGGTCTCGTCGATGAAGACCAGCCGGGCCGGATCGAGCGAGGCTTGCTCGGCCTTCCAGGCCGCACGCGCCTCGGCGACGTCAGGCCGCTCTTGCTCCGAAGCGTGCACGGTTTTTTTTAAGCGTGATCTTCTCTTTGGTCAGGAAGCGCCACACCGTGCCGTAGCCGACGACGATCCCGCGTTCCCGCAGAGCCGCGCGAAGCTCCTCAATCGTCATGTCGTTCTCGGCCTCCAGCCGTTCTTCAATGAACGAGCGCTCGCCCCCAAGGCGCGATCGCCGGTCTCCACCCATCCTCCCAGCCGCCACGCTGCCGATGTCCTGGTGCCGGCGCATCCACTTCACCGCCGTGCTCGGACTAACCCCAAACACCTCCGCTGCCTCGCGCCGAGACAGCCCGCCTTCAATTGCCCCGACAACACGGGCGCGCAAATCCAAGGAATAGGGTCGAGCCATCGCTGCTGGCCTCCTGCCCAGCCAGCAGCTTGAATCACGATTCGCACCCGCCGTGAATCCCATACGATTCAATCAGGTCGGATTTTGCTCTAGTTGGGCGTAGAGTAAGCACGTCGGAATGTGAGATTGGGTCACCTGGGTGGCCCGTATTCACGGGCCATGACAAGTTGGGAATATGACAGACAGGGAAGTGCGATGAGCGACGTGCAGGGGTTCGTCAAAGAAGGTTTCGAAAAGGTGCGCGACGGCTTCGCGGCCAACCTCGCCGGCGGCGCCGATCTCGGGGCGTCGGTCTGCGTCACCAGGGACGGCGAGACGGTCGTGGACCTGTGGGGCGGCCATGCCGATGCGGCGAAGACCAGGCCCTGGCAGCGCGACACCATCGTCAACGTCTACTCCACCACCAAGACGATGACGGCGCTGACCGCGCTGATGCTGGCGGATCGCGGGCTGATCGACTTCGCCGCGCCCGTCGCGCGGTACTGGCCCGAATTCGCCGCCAACGGCAAGGCGCGCGTCACCGTCGCCCATCTGATGAGCCATTCCTCCGGGCTGTCCGGCTGGAAGGAGAAGATCGCGACGCGCGATCTCTACGACTGGGAGAAGATGACCTCGCTGCTGGCCGCCCAGGCGCCGTTCTGGGAGCCGGGCACGGCGCCGGGCTATCACGCGCTCACTCAAGGCTATCTCGTGGGCGAGGTGATCCGTCGCGTCACCGGCAGGAGCGTGGGCACGGTGTTCCGCGAGGAGATCGCCCAGCCGCTCGGCGCCGATTTCTGGATCGGCTTGCCCGCGTCGGAAGACGGCCGGGTCGCGGAGCTCATTCCGCCGCCGCCGGGCGAAGCGGTGGGCGATGCGGGCGGCGGCGACCCAATCCAGACGAACATGGCGACCAATCCCGGCATCGACGTCGCGGAGACGAAGACGCGCGCCTGGCGCGGCGCCGAAATCCCCGCGGCCGGCGGCACCGGCAATGCGCGCGCGGTGGCGGAAATCCACGCCATCCTCGCCAATGGCGGCGTGGCGAAGGGCAGGCGCTTCCTGTCGGAAGCCGGCTGCCGCAAGGCGCTGGAGCTTCAGGTGGAAGGCACCGACAAGGTGATGGGCGTCCCCGCGCGCTTCGGTCTCGGCTTCGGGCTCCCGGGCGGCATGGTGCCGCTGCCGCATCCCAATTCCATGTTCTGGGGCGGCTATGGCGGCTCCATCGCCATCATCGACATGGATGCGCGCGCCACCATCTCCTACGTCATGAACCTGATGCGCGGCACCACCACCGGCGACCTGCGCGGCTTCGGCCTCGCCATGGCGGCGTTCGAGGCGCTCGCGGCGGGCTAGAAGATCTTCGGAACGCCTTCGAGGATCAGGTTGGTGACGTTGTGCAGCACCACGGGCAGCGCCAGGCTCCTGGTGCGTTCGCGCAGCCAGGCGAGCACGAAGCCGATCGTGCCGGTGACGCCGATCGCCAGCGCCGAGACCTGGAGATGGAAGCCGCCGTCGAAGCCCACGCCATGGAGAAGCCCGAAGACGATGGAGACGGCGAAGGCGCAATAGCCGATCTCCGCGCCGAGAAGGCGGATGCGTCCGGCGAACATCCGGTCGAACATCGCAAGCTGCAGGCCGCGATAGGACAGCTCCTCCGCCAGGCCGGGCATCGTCGCCTGATAGGCCAGCGTTTCGCGCGACGGCGGCGCGGAATTGCCGAACATGGCGAGCGCGAGCGCGACGAGCACGACGAGATAGGGCAGGATCACGGCGAGCAGGGCGCGGCCGGTGCCGGGCGCCTGCCGGAAGGTCAGCCCGATGTCGCGGGCGCTCAGCCGCCACGCGGCGATCATCGCGGCCGCCACGGCCAGCATCGCGGCGATGCTGAAAACCTTGCCGGCCCAGTTCCAGTGCACGCCCGGAAATTGCAGCTGGTGGTCGATGACCGGCAGCAGCGTCATCGCGCTGTCGAGGAGCGCCACCACGAACACTGCCGCCACCCACCAGCGCTTCTGCCGCCGGGCGAGCGCCGGCAGGGCGAAGAGGACGAAGAACCCGCCCGCCAGCGCGGCATTGGCGATCACCGACAGGTTCATGGCGAGCCCCCGCTTCACTTTGCATATAGGCAGGAACGCGCCGCCCGCTAAACTGCCGGGAATTCAAAATCGCGAGAGCAAGGTGGCGAAGATCTACATGGTGCGGCACGGCAAGGCCGAGGCCGGCTTCGGCGGGGCGATGGACCCCGGCCTCGACGCGCTCGGCCGCGAGCAGGCGGCGGCGGTGGCGCAAAGGCTCCGCCCGCTCGGGCCGTTGCCGATCCTGTCGAGCCCGCTGGCGCGCACCCAGCAGACCGCCGCGCCGCTCGCCGGGCTCTGGCGCGCGGCGGTGGAGCTCGAGCCCGCGGTCGCCGAGATTCCCTCGCCCGAGGGGATGACGCTGGAGGCGCGGGTCGTCTGGCTGCGCAAGCTGATGGCGGGCTCCTGGCGCGAGGTTTCGCCCGGCCTCGCCACCTGGCGCGAGCACTGCATCGCCACCGTCGCCGCCATCCCGCGCGACACGGTCGTCTTCTCCCACTACGTCGCCATCAACGTCATCGCCGGCGCCGCCGCTCGTGACGACCGCGTCGTCGTGTTCTCGCCGGACAATTGCTCGGTGACGGTGTTCGAGACGGACGGCGCGAAACTCACGCTGGTGGAGAAAGGCGGCGAGGCGCCGCTGACGAAGGTGAATTGAAAGGGGCGAATGGCGAATAGCGAGTAGCGAATAGCGAGTAGTGAGTAGGGCGTGGTATTGAAGAATCCCCATTCGCTATTCGCCATTCGCTACTCGCCCTTCTCTGGAGCAACCAATGCCCGAACCCCACGAACTTTCCGCCGCGGAGCTGTCGCGCGCGTTCCATGACGGCGATCTGTCGCCGGTGGAGGCGACGCAGGCGTGCCTGGCGCGGATCGAGGCGCTGGACGCGGAGGTGAACGCGTTCTGCCTCGTCGATGCGGATGCGGCGCTGGCGCAGGCGGAGGCGTCGGAGAAGCGCTGGACGGAAGGCGATCCGCTGTCGCCGCTCGACGGCGTGCCGGTCGCGGTGAAGGATCTGCTGCTGACGAAGGGCTGGCCGACGCGGCGCGGCTCGCTCACCGTCGATCCCAAGGGACCGTGGGACGAAGACGCGCCCGCCGTGGCGCGGCTGCGCGAGGCCGGCGCGGTGCTGATCGGCAAGACGACGACGCCGGAATTCGGCTGGAAGGGCTCTACGGATTCTCCGCTCACCGGCATCACGCGCAATCCCTGGGACAAGACGAAGACCCCCGGCGGCTCTTCCGGCGGATCGTCGGCGGCGCTGGCCGCGCGCTTCTGTCCGCTCGCGCTGGGCACCGACGGCGGCGGCTCGATCCGCATCCCCGCGAGCTTCTCCGGCTGCTACGGATTGAAGCCGAGCTTCGGGCGCGTGGCGGCCTATCCGCTGTCGCCCTTCGGCACCGTCGCCCATGTCGGACCGATGAGCCGCACGGTGCGCGACGCCGCCATGCTGATGACCGTCGTCGCCCGGCCCGACGCGCGCGACTGGCACGCGCTGCCGCACGATCCCACCGATTATGCCGCCGGGCTGGAGACGCCGATGGCCGGCAAGCGCATCGCCTTCAGCCCGCGCCTCGGCTATGCGAAGAAGGTCGTGCCCGAGGTCGAAGCGCTGGTCGCCGCCGCGGCGCAACGCTTCGCAGCGATGGGCGCCCATGTCGAAGAGGCCGATCCGCCCGGCGGCGACGTGAGCGAGACCTTCCGCGACATCTGGTGGGCGGGCGCGGGTCTTCTGCTCGGCGATTATGCGCCGGAAAAGAAAGCGCAGCTCGACCCCGGCCTGCGCCGGATGGCGGAGGAGGGCACCGCCATCCCGCTTAGGCGCTACCTCAAGGCCAATCTCGCCCGCGGCGCCTATGGCAGCGCCATGCGCCAGTTCATGGAGCGGCACGACTTCCTGCTCACGCCCTCCGTCGCCACGCCCGCCTTCGGGGTCGGCCAGCTCACGCCGCTGGACGACGACGGCCGCGCCTGGATGCAGTGGACGCCGTTCTCCTATCCCTTCAACCTCACCCAGCAGCCGGCCGCCTCGATCCCTTGCGGCTTCACCGGGGACGGGCTGCCCGTCGGCCTTCAGATCGTGGGCCGCATGTTCGACGACATGGGCGTGCTCGCCGCGTCCTATGCGTACGAAACCGCGCACCCGCTGTCCGGCCGCACCCCGCCGGGATTTTGATTCCGCTTGCCTTCGCCATGCTTTCGCGTATCGTCCGCGCCATGACGACGATCAACTTCGCCCCGCGAGCCGCGCGACCCTCCCCAAGGGGTGTGTAGGCGCGCGCGCAAGCGGTTGCTCGAAGCCCCGACGGAAACGCGGGGCTTTTTTGTTGCGCCCCGCTTCTGTCCGCCAAGAGCCCATTCGGGAGGACGGGATGGAGATGGATGGACTGAGCGCGAGTGTGGAGGAGGCGTGTCTCAACGCCTGGCCGGCGCTCAAGGAGATCTTCTACGACGGCTGGCTGATCCGGCTGGCCGACGGGGAAACGCGGCGCACCAATTCGGTCAACGTGATCGGCCGCGGCCGCCGGGCGCTGGACGAGAAGATCGCCCACGCCGCGCGCATCTATTCGGCGCACGGGCTGCCGGCTTATTTCCGCATCCGCTCCATCGACGATCCGGAGCTGGAGGCGCGGCTCTCCGCGCTGGGCTTCCGTGCGGAGGACGAGACGCGCACGCTCTACATGGATTTCGCCGCATCGCCGCCGGAGCAGCCCTGCCGCGCCGTCGAGCTGACGGGCCATCCGCCCGGCGAGGAGTGGCTTCTCGCGCATGAGCGCTTCTCCGGACGTCCGGCGGCCACGACCGGCATCCGCCGCCGCCTGCTCGATCTGGTGGCGCTGCCGA
Organism: Rhizomicrobium sp.; assembly: GCA_035499995.1. GTDB lineage: Bacteria > Pseudomonadota > Alphaproteobacteria > Micropepsales > Micropepsaceae > Rhizomicrobium. The sequence goes on from DATJXR010000019.1 coordinate 5,801, forward strand.
TCTGCTTCGCCGCGACGCGGGGCGGCGACGGGCGCATTGCCGCCGTTGCCTATGGCGCCCTGCATGGCGAGCTTCTGAGCGTGCAATGGGTCGCGACCGATCCCGCCTGTCGCCGCCAGGGGCTTTCGCGCGCGGCGGTGTCGGCGCTTCTGCTCTGGGCGGCGGATCGCGGCGCCAGGGGCGCCTGCCTGCAGGTCGTTGCGGACAACACCCCGGCGGTTAGACTGTACGAGCGCATGGGCTTCGACCGCGAGCTCTACCGCTATCACTACCGGGTGCCATGAGCCACGAGATCCTCAGCGTCGCGCAGAGCTACGAGTCCGATCGCATCGCCGCCGCGCGCGGCGTGCCGGCGCTGACGCTGATGGAGAATGCGGGCCGCGCCGTGGCCGATGCGGTGTCGGCGCGCTATCCGGGCGGCGACGTGGCCGTGCTCTGCGGCCCTGGCAACAATGGCGGCGACGGCTTCGTTGCCGCACGCCTTCTCGCCGCGCGCGGCCGCACCGTGCGGCTGTTCCTGCTGGGCGACAGGGCCGCGCTTAAGGGCGACGCGGCGGCGATGGCGGCGCAGTGGACGGGAGCGGTGGACGCGCTGTCGCCCGCCGCCTTGCCGGGTGCCGGCGTGGTGATCGACGCGCTGTTCGGTGCGGGTCTTTCGCGCCCGCTCGAAGGTGCCGCGAAGGCGGTCGTCGAGGCGCTCGGCGCAAGCCGGATCCCGGTCGTCGCGGTCGACGTTCCGAGCGGCATCCAGGGCGACACGGGCCGCGCGCCGGGCGGCGTGTGCGTCGCCGCCGATGCGACCGTGACGTTCTTCCGCAAGAAGCCGGCGCATGTGCTGCTGCCGGGGCGCGAAAGATGCGGCACCGTCATCGTCGCCGATATCGGCATCCCGCCCGAAGCCGCGCATGGCGCAACCCTGTTCGAGAACACGCCCGACCTGTGGCGCGACCGGTTCCCCTGGCCGCGCATCTCCGGGCATAAATATTCCCGCGGGCACTGCGTCTGCGTCAGCGGCCCGGCGCATGCGACCGGGGCGGCGCGGCTGGCGGCCCGCGGCGCGCTGCGGGCGGGGGCCGGGCTGGTCAGCGTCGCCAGCCCGCACGATGCCGTGGCGGTCAACGCGGCCAACCTGACGGCGATCATGGTCAAGCCCTTCGCGGGAGCACGGGGGCTTTCCGGCCTGCTCGCGGACAGGCGCCTCAACGCCGTCGTCATCGGCCCCGGCTGCGGCACCGGGCGCCCGACGCAGGAACTCGCCGCCGCCGTGCTGGCGAGCCCGGCCGCGGCGGTGCTCGATGCCGACGCGCTGACCGCATTCCAGGACGAACCCACTGCGCTCTTCGCCCAGCTTCGCGACGCCGCCGTGCTCACGCCACACGAAGGCGAATTCGAGAGGATTTTCCCGGGCTTGCTCGCCAAAGCTGAGAACAAGGTCGAAGCCGCGCGCGCCGCCGCGGCCGCGGCCCATTGCACCGTGCTGCTCAAGGGCGCGGACACGGTGATCGCCGCGGCCGACGGCCGCGCCGCCGTCAACACCGACGCGCCGGCCTGGCTGGCGACGGCGGGAGCCGGCGACGTGCTCGCCGGGATCATCGGCGGGCTTCTGGCGCAGGGGATGGAGTCGTTCGCGGCGGCGGCGGCCGGGGCGTGGCTGCATGGCGAGGCGGCAAGCCGCTTCGGAATCGGGCTGATCGCCGAGGACATTCCGGAAACCCTGCCGCAAGTTCTGCGCGCGCTGCATGGCGGCCAACGCCCCGCGCCGTGAGGCCGCTTGATATCCTGGCGCGCATGAGCCGGTCCGTCATCCGCCACGCTGAGGCGCGCGATCTTCCCGCGCTGCTCGCCATCTACAATCACTACGTCGTCGAGACGCCCGTCACCTTCGACGTCGAGGCGCGGACGCTGGCGCAGCGGCGCGAGTGGTTCGCGCAATTCGCGCGCACGGGCCGCTACCGGTGCTTCGCCGCCGAGATGGACGGGACGACGGTTGCCTATGCCTGCTCCGCCCGGTTCAAGGAGAAGGAGGCCTACGCCACGACCATCGAGACCAGCGTCTATTGCGCGCCCGGCCATACCGGCAGAGGCCTCGGCCGGGCGCTCTACCAGGCGCTGTTCGCGGCCATCGCGGGGCAGGACATCCACCGCGCCTTCGCCGGCGTTACCCTGCCCAATGCCGCGTCGGTGGCGCTCCATGAGGCGCTGGGTTTCCGCCACATCGGCACCTATGACGAGATCGGCCGCAAATTCGGCCGCTTCTGGGACGTCGGCCTGTTCGAGCGGTCCTTCCCGCCGCGGCCCTAGCCCCCGCCCGAAACCCCTGCTATACGCCCCGCCTTCGCGGCCCAAGCCCGGCCGCGAAGCCCCCGGCGGGCGTGGCGGAACTGGTAGACGCGCTGGATTTAGGTTCCAGTGACGCAAGTCGTGGGGGTTCAAGTCCCTCCGTCCGCACCAGGCTTCGCTGCGCAGCAGCGGAGACTGCCACGGCGTAGCGCGTCAGCGCGAAGCCGGGCCGGCTTGGGTCCGCGCAGCTACGCCCTGGCAAGCCTGGGCGCGAATTTTGGAAACGAAGCAGGACTTCCCGATGCAGATCACCGAGACCGTCAACCAGGACCTCCGCCGCGAGTACAGGATTGTGGTGCCGATGGGGGACCTCGACCAGAAGCTCACGGGCAAGATCGAGGAGATCAAGCCGCGCATGCACCTGAAGGGCTTCCGGCCCGGCAAGGCGCCGACTTCGCATCTGAAGAAGACCTTCGGCAAGCAGATGATGAGCGAGATCGTCGAGCAGACGGTCACCGAATCGAGCCAGCAGGCGATCAAGGACAACAACCTCAAGCCCGCCTTCCCGCCGCGCGTGGACCTGGCGAGCGAGCTCGACCAGGTGGTCGACGGCAAGTCCGACCTCGAATTCACCGTCAAGGTCGACCTCATGCCCGATTTCGAGGTCGCCGACGTCTCCAGGCTCAAGGTCGAGAAGCTCGTCGCCGACGTGGCCGAACAGGACGTGGACGAAGCGGTGCTCAAGCTCGCGCAGCAGACGCGCACCTACGCCGACCGCCCCGACGGCGGGACCGCGGAGAAGGACGACGTCGTCACCATCGACTTCCTCGGCAAGGTGGACGGCGAGCCCTTCGCCGGCGGCAAGGCGGAAGACTTCAACCTCACGCTCGGCTCGGGCCAGCTCATTCCGGGCTTCGAGGATCAGCTCGTCGGCGCCAGGGCCGGCGACACGCGTGAACTGAACGTGACGTTCCCGGACGACTACCCGGCGGAGAACCTGCGCGGCAAGCCTGCGGTCTTCGAGACCACGGTGAAGAAGGTGCAGATGCCAGAGGCCATCGCGGTCAACGACGAGATGGCGAAGAAGTTCGGCGCGGAGTCGCTCTCCCAGCTGCGCGAACGCGTGCGCGAGCAGCTGCGGAACGACTTCAGCCGCGCAAGCCGTATGCACCTCAAGCGCCGGATTCTGGATGCGCTGGATGCCGCGCATTCCTTCTCCCTGCCGCCCACCATGGTCGAAGGCGAGTTCGATTCCATCTGGAAGGCCGTCGAGGCCGAGCTCTCGCGCGAGGGCAAGAAGCCGGAGGACGAGGGCAAGAGCGAGGACGAGCTCAGGAAGGAATACCACGACATTGCCGAGCGCCGCGTGCGCCTCGGCCTGGTGCTCGCCAAGGTCGGCGAGCAGAACGGCATCACCGTGTCGGCGGAGGAGGTCAACCGCGCCATCGCCGGCCGCGCGCGCCAGATGACTCTGCAGATGCGCATGCAGGGCCAGCAGGTCGACGAGCAGCAGGTCTTCCAATACCTCGCCCAGAACCAGCAGGCCCAGGCCGAGATCCGCGCCCCCATCTTCGAGGACAAGGTCGTCGACTTCATCGGCGAGCTCGCCGAGGTGAACGAAAAGAAGGTCGACCGCGAGACTCTGTTCATGGATCCCGACGACGCGGCGGAGAAGCTGAAGGGCGCGAGCTAACGCTTCCTCCCGCCCTCGCGGGGGAACGGAGCCTCAAGCCGCATGGTCTGCCAGCGCGCAATCCGCGCTCGCGTCGATCTCCACCTGCAACGTGGCGTGGGCGATTGCGAAATCGCGATGCAGCGCATCCGCAATGGCGTGGAGCGCCGCGTCGCCCGGGTGGCCGTCCGGATACACCAGATGCACGGTGAGCGCGGTTTCCGTCGTGCTCATCGGCCAGATGTGCAGGTCGTGGATGGCGCACACGCCGGGACACGCGGCAAGCCAGCCGCTCACCTTCGCCGCGTCGATGCCTGCGGGCACGCCATGCAGCGTCAGGCTCACCGCTTCGCGCAGCAGCGTCCAGGTGCCCGCAACGATCGTGGCGCAGACCAGAAGGCTCGCCGCCGGATCGATCCAGGCGCGATGGGTGAGCAGGATCAGTCCGCCCGCCATCACCACGCCCGCTGAAACCGCAGCGTCGCCCGCCATGTGCGCGAAGGCGCCGCGGATGTTGAGGTCGCTCTTGCGTCCACGCAGGAAAAGCAGGGCGGTCGCCGTGTTCACGATGATGCCGAGTGCCGCCACCGCCATCATCAGCGCGCCCGCGGCGGGCACGGGCGCGAAGAAGCGGTGCACGGCCTCCAGCGCGATCGCCCCGGTCGCGACGAACAGGAACACGGAGTTGAACAGTGCCGCCATGATGGAGGAGCTGCGAAAGCCGTAGGTGAAGCGGTGCGTCGGCGCCCAGCGCGACATCGTGGCCGCGGTCCATGACACCGCCAGACCCAGCACGTCGCCGAGATTGTGGCCGGCGTCGGCGATCAGCGCCATGGAGTGCCCGACCACGCCCGCCGCCGCGCCCACGATCACGAAGGCGAAATTGAGCGCGATACCGATGGCAAAGGCCGCGCCGTAACCGGGCGGGACGTCGCGATCGTGGCCGTCATGGGCGCGCGCATTCATCGCCCCATATTACCCTGCCGCGCGGGAAGGGTAAGACAAGACCCCTCGCCCCCAGGGGTCGCATTAACCCGGCCGACACTCTATATAGGGCACGTTGACAGCGCGCTTCGGCGCGACGCAACTTGGAATTCCCCCGAATCAGGAGGTCCCATGAAGGACCCGCGCGACGTTTACATGAATACGCTGGTGCCCATCGTGGTGGAGCAGACCGCCCGCGGCGAGCGCTCCTACGACATCTATTCCCGCCTCCTGAAGGAACGGATCATCTTCATCACCGGCGGCATCGAGGATTACGGCGCCAGCCTGATCACGGCGCAGCTTCTCTTCCTGGAGGCGGAGAACCCCAAGAAAGAGATTCACATGTACATCAACTCGCCGGGCGGCATCGTCTCGGCGGGCATGGCGATCTACGACACCATGCAGTATGTCCGCCCGCCGGTGCAGACGCTGTGCATCGGCATGGCCGCGTCGGCGGCGTCGCTGCTGCTCTGCTCCGGCCAGAAGGGCGCGCGCTTCTGCCTGCCGAATGCGCGCATCCTGGTCCACCAGCCCAGCGCCTCGTTCTACGGCCAGGCGGCGGACATCGCCCGGCATGCCGAGGAAATCCTCAAGCTCAAGCAGCGCCTGAACGAGATCTACGCGAAGCACACCGGCCAGCCGGTTGAAAAGATTGAGAAAGCGCTGGACCGGGACACCTATATGACGGCCGAGGAGGCCAAGGCGTTCGGGATCGTGGACGAGGTCCTGGCGCGCCGCCCGGACATGCCGGAGGCCGCCTGAAACGAGCTAAGGGCTTAATATTTGAGCCGATTAAGCAATTCTTGATCCGGGACGGTCTATCGTGGTCGAATGACTGCGCCGGGTCGTGATCCGGTTGGCGCGGTTCGTGCAAACCGGACATAAGCCGGCCTAGCCGGAACGGGTAGTGGAACAGGGCAGCTCCGGGGCGGCCCAGGACGGGAGTAGGGAAGGCAAGGCGTCGATGAGTAAGGCTGGCGGCGGCGAAAACAAGAACACGCTGTACTGTTCCTTCTGCGGCAAGAGCCAGCACGAAGTGCGCAAGCTCATCGCGGGCCCGACGGTCTTCATCTGCGACGAGTGCGTCGAACTGTGCATGGAGATCATCCGGGAGGAGAACAAGGCCTCCATCCTGAAGAGCCGCGACGGGGTTCCGAGCCCGCAGGAGATCTTCAAGGTCCTCGACGATTACGTGGTCGGCCAGCAGCACGCCAAGAAGGTGCTCTCGGTCGCGGTCCACAACCACTACAAGCGCATCAATTCCAGCGGCAAGAACGCCGACGTCGAACTGGCCAAGTCCAACATCATGCTGATCGGCCCCACGGGCTGCGGCAAGACGCTGCTCGCGCAGACGCTCGCCCGCATCCTCGACGTGCCCTTCACCATGGCCGACGCCACGACGCTGACCGAGGCCGGCTATGTCGGCGAGGACGTCGAGAACATCATCCTCAAGCTGCTGCAGAACGCCGACTACAATGTCGAGCGGGCGCAGCGCGGCATCGTCTATATCGACGAGGTCGACAAGATCAGCCGCAA
>DATJXR010000020.1:0-17923 GCA_035499995.1 Rhizomicrobium sp.
TAGTGCCAGCATGCGCTGCACCACTTCCATCGCCAGCTCTTCCGGCAGCACGGCGAGCACCTTGCTGGCGTGATCGGTGGCGATCTTGGAAAGCACGACCGCGATGGTCTGCGGGTACTCGTTCTTGAGATAGTTGGCGAGCACCGTCTCGTTCACATTGCCGAGCTTGTCCCACATGGTGCGGCCGGCGGGGCCGCGGATTTCTTCCATGATCTGGGTGACGCGGTCCGGCGGCATGAAGCGGCCGATGAGGCGCTCGGTCGATTCGTAGGAGCCCATCAGCGAGCCGGTGGCCGACATCTGCGAGACGAACTCGACCAGGAGCTTCTCCACCAGCGAGGAGGAGACGGTGCCGAGCGTGGACATGATCTGGGAGATCTCCTTGATCTCCTCGTCGTCCATCATCTTCCACACATGCTGGCCGTGCTCCTCGCCCAGCGCGAGCATCAGGATCGCCGAGCGCTCGGGCCCCGAGAGCTGGCGGATGTCGTCCTTTGCCTGGGCTTTTGCGGCGCGCGACATGGTTCAGACCGCCTGGTGCAGCCAGGTCCGCACGATGGCGAGCGCTTCCTCGGGATGCGCGCTCACCACCTCGCCGACCTTGCGGATGGAGGATTCGCGCACCTGGCCCTCGATGCGCTGGATGTCGATCATGCTTTCCTTGGGCGCGGGCAGCGCCATCGGCGCGCCGCCGGCGTCGGCGGCATGCATGGCGGCGCCGGCGGGCGCGGGCAGGTGTCCGGCCACGGCCTGCGGCGCCGCGATGGCCATCGGCTGGCCCGCGGGCGCGAAGACGCGCGCAATCAGGGGCCGCGCCACGAAGAAGCCCAGCAGCAGCGCCGTCAGCGCCAGGATCGCGACCTCGATGATCTTGTACCACTGGCCGGAATCGAGCCCGAGCAGCGGCGCGGCGGCGGGCGTGGCGGGGCCCGCGTCGATGCGCGCGAACTGCATGTTGGAGACCTGCACCTGGTCGCCGCGCGACTTGTCGAAGCCGATGGCGGATTTCACCAGCGCCTCGATCTGCGCCATCTCCTTGGGCGTGCGCGGGGCATAGGCGCCCGACGCCGAGGTCTTGCCGTCGACGACCACGGCGACGGACAGCCGCTTGATGTCGCCGCCGTCGTCGGTGGTGGTCCTTGTGACCTTGTTGATCTCGTAGTTGGTGGTTTCTTCGGTGCGGTCGGAGTCGGATTTGCTCGCGTCGCCGGAGCCGGACGAATTCTGCGCCGCGTTGGGCAGGGCGTTGGCGACGGAAACGGAGCTGGAATTGTTGCCGTTCTGGTCGCTGGAGTTCTGCTCCGTGGTCTGGGTGGAGCGCACGACCCTGGAATCGGGATCGTAGGTCTCCGACGTCTCCTGGCTGTGATTGTACTTGATGTCGGCGGCCACCTGGACGCGCACGGCGCCGGGCCCGGCGATGCTGGAGACGATGGACTCCACGCGCTGGCGCAGCTTGTCCTCGAATGCGGTGGTCTCGTCTTCCTCGTCGCTCGCGGTGGCGCCGGGGCCCTGCTTGTCGTCGCCGCCGGCGAGCAGCGTGCCCTTGTCGTCGACGATGGCGACGCGCGCGGGCGCGAGGCTCTGGACCGCGGCGGCCACCAGGTGCTGGATGGCCGCGACCTGGCCCTTGTCGAGCGGGATGCGCGTGCGCAGCACCACCGAGGCCGACGGCGCCTGCTCCTCGCGCGAGAAGATCTGCCGCTCCGGCACGACCAGGTGCACGCGCGCGGAATCGATGCCCTCGATGGTCTGGATCGAGCGGGCGAGCTCGCCTTCCAGCGCGCGCAGCGAATTGATGTTCTGGACGAAGGCGGTGGTGCCGAAGGAATCGGACTTGTCGAAGATCTCGTAGCCCACGCCGGCGCCGGGCAGGTTCTCGGAGGCGAGCTCCATGCGCAGCTTGGTCACCTGGTCGGCGGGCACCAGGATCGTGCCGCCGTCGCCCTTGGTGTCGTAGGGCACGTTCATCGCGTCGAGCTTGGCGGTGACCTGGGCGGCGTCGCGCGGCTCCAGCCCCGCATAGAGGATCGACTTGGCCGGCTCGCCGATGACGTTGGCGACGTAGAGGAAGAACATGGTTAGCGCCGCGGCGACGCCCGCCATGACGCCGAAACGCGCGGCGCCGACATTTCTGATGAACTCCAGCAAGCATGCCTCCGCGATGGGTGGGCAAACTTTGCCGGGGATTGGTAAAGGGCGGTTTAAGATGAAACGGAAGGGCGAATGGCGAATGGCGAATAGTGAGTAGGGAGCAGGGAGTGGTACGTGGAAGGATTTGGTAACTTTTCCCTATTCGCTACTCACTACTCACTACTCACCCGTCAGTGCCGGTACTGCTGCACCCGCGTCGCGCGCAGGCCGGGCAGGCCGAAGCGGTCGATGGCGCGCTGCCAGGCGAGGAATTCCTCCACCGTCAGCGTGTAGCGCTTGCAGGCTTCGTCGAGGCTGAGCAGCCCGCCGCGCACGGCGGCGACGACTTCCGCCTTGCGGCGGATCACCCAGCGCTTGGTGTTCGGCGGCGGCAGGTCGGCGAGCGTGAGCGGGCTCCCGTCGGGGCCGATCACATAGCTGACGCGACCTCTGCGGTCTTCGCCCATCATGAAACTCCAAACTCCATCACCCGCGCAAACGGTAACCCTGCGCGCGTTTCGGAAACGAAAACGGTGATGGTAAAAAAGGCCTTGTTCATGCGGGTTTTCTGTCCGATTTCGGGAATGCCGGCGTCTTCTCACCGAGAAGACGCCGGAACCTTTCGTTAATGGGCCATCTGCAGGAGCTGATCGAGCATGTCCGACGCGGTGGTGATGATGCGCGTCGAAGCCTCATAAGCGCGCTGCGTGGTGATGAGATTGGTGAACTCGGTCGCGAGATCGACGGTCGAGCCTTCCAGCGCATTGGACTGGATGGTGCCTGCGCCGCCGGTGTTGGCCTCGCCGATGGTCGGCGTGCCGGATTGCTCGGACACCTGGTAGGCGTTGCCCGAGACCGCCGACAAGCCGTCCGGATTGGTGAAGGTCGCGATCGGCAGCTTGTAGATCTTCTGCGACAGGCCGTTGGTGAACTGCGCCGTCACGAAGCCGTTGGAGTCGATGGAGACGCCCGACACGCTGCCGAACAGCGCGCCGTTCACCGTGGACGACACCAGCGCCGACGGGCTGTCGAACTGGGTGACGCCGTCGGAGCCGCCCACCGTGCCCATGTCGAGCGATATGGTCTGCGGCGCCAGGCCCGATGCCGTCGAGTCCCACGGGATGGTGATGTCCGCGGTCCCGGTGGGCGATGCCGGCGTCGTGCCGGTCGGGACGACGCTCGCCAGCGTGCCGTCCGTGTTGAAGTTGATCGTGCCCGACGCGATCAGCGGGGTCGGCGGCGGGCCGTTGTTGAGGTTGTTGACGTCGCCCTGGTAGGTCACTTCGTAAGACCAGGCGTTGGCGCCGGTCTTGACGTAGGAAATCTGCAGAGGCTGCGTGCCGCCCTGGCTGTCGTAGACGTTGATCGTGCGCTGGAAGTCCGGCGTCACGGTGCCTGCTTCCATGTCGCCCGCGTTGTAGGGCGTGGTGATGGCGGTGGAGGCCTGCAGGTTGGCCTGCAGGGTCATGGTCGTGGACGCCTCGGCCTTGCCGGAGAGGTTGTTCACGTTCACCGCGGTCATGTCGTTGCGGTTGGTGGGGACCGCGCCGCTGGCGTCCAGCGGCCAGCCCATCAGGTAGAGACCGGCAGAGTTGCGCAGGTCGCCATTGGCGTCCGGCGTGAAGTCGCCGGCGCGGGTGTAGAGCTGGGACTGGCTGGTGCCCGCCGTGCCGGGCTGCTGGCTGACGACGAAGAAGCCGTTGCCGGAGATCGCCAGGTCCGTCGCCACGTCGGTGGTGGTGAGCAGGCCCTGCTGGCTCACGTTCTGGCCGACATTGGCGACGACGCCCGCGGAGGAGACGTCGCCCGAGCCCATGGCCGAGGCCAGAAGCGTGGAGAAATCCGCCGAGCCGGTCTTGTAGCCGACGGTGTTGACATTCGCGATGTTGGACGACGCGACGCTGAGGGCCTCGCTGTTCGCGGAGAGCCCCGCCACGCCCGTCATCAAGGCGCCGTAGAGAGACATTTTCGTTTCCTTCTCCGGATGCATCGCGGAACTTCGCCCGCTTGTCCGGTGGAGTGGCTGGCCGCCGCTTCTCGGCGGCCTGTTTGGAGTCCTTTTTCGATCGCGCGGCCCGCGCAAACCGCTTCACGCGTTGCCGGCCTCGCTCCCTAGTTGTCGATGGCCGACGCCTGCGAAAGCGGCACGGCCATGGATCCGATCATCAGCATGGGCTCGGAGCCGGTAAGGTTGACTTCGCTCACCACGCCCTTGCTCGCGACCGCGCTCTGCACGGCCGACCCGTCGGAGGCGAGCGCGGTCACGGTGAGCTGGTAGACGCCGTCCGGCGCGTCGCTGCCGTTGGTCTCCGTGCCGTCCCACGAGAAATCGTGCTGGCCCGAACCCGTCTCGCCGGGCTGCGTGTAGACGATGTTGCCGTTCGCATCCGTCACGGTCAGGACAGTGGACGCGGAGCTGGCGCCCAGCGCGTAGCTCCAGTCGGCCTCGCCGTCCTGCAGCGGCGCGTTGCCCGTCGTCACGGTGACGGTCTTGCCAAGGTAGCCTACCGCCGCGCCGCCGGCATTGCTCTGGGTTAAGCCGATCAGCGACTTCAAATTGTCGTTGGTGTTGATCTGCTGCTCGACGCCGGAGAATTCCACCAGTTCCTGCGTGAACTGGTCCGAATCCATAGGGTTCATGGGATCCTGGTTCTGCAGCTGCGTGGTGAGAAGCTGCAGGAAGGTGTCGAAATTCCCGGAAAGCTGCGACATCGCGGAGTCGGTCGAGGACGAACTCGTCGCGGCTGTCGTGGCGGTGGTGGTGGGTGCGATGGTGGTCATGGTGTCCCCTAGACGCGGATGTCGAGCCGGTCGCTCGCGAGGTTGTGAAGAGCGGTTGCAGGTTGGGCGTCGGCCACGGCGGTGACGCTGAGCGCGCGGCCCCTGGCGAAGGATTTCGGCGCACCGCCGGAATTGTTGCCCTCGCCGCGCAGCGAGAAGGAGAGCCCGGCATTGCCGAGATCGAGGCCGGAGTCCCTCAGCGAGCGGCTGAGCGTGGCGGAATCGCCCTGCAGCATGGCGAGCGTCTCCGGCTTGTCGGCCGTCAGATGCGCCTGGGCCCTGCCGGAACTGTCGACGGACAGCCGCACGTCGATGCGGCCGAGCTCCGCCGGATCGAGGCGGATGTCGAAGAGCTTCTCGCCGCCCTGCGCCTTCGCCGCGATGCTGACGGCGAGTTGCGGGGTATCGAGCTGCGGGGCGGACGGCATGGCCTGCGCGACGTGCAGCGAGGCGGCGAGCGGCTGGGCGGCCTGCGCGGGCTGGGCCGGCGCCGCGGCGGCGAGCGCGGATGGCGCCGCGGGCTGGTCCGCGGATTTCGCGCCCGCCTGCTGTACCGGCTGCGCATGCACGTTCACGGCCGGCGGGCTCGGCGGATTGGTGACCGCTGTTGGCGCGTGGTCGCGCGGCGCGTCCTGCTGTGCGCGCTGAGCGCCGTTTGTGGTGTCCTGGCCGGCGTTTTGGCCGGCGTTCTGGCCGGAGCTTTGGCCGGAGTTGTGGTTTGCGTTCTGGTTTGCGTTCTGGCCGTCTGGATGGGTGTCGAACGTCACCGGTAGCGCGTGGGCTTCGGTGGTCTGCGCGGGCGTGACCGGGCGCAGGAGAAGCTGCGCGACCTTGCCCGGATCGGCGAGCTGCGCCGTCTTCGAATCCGTCTGCCCGGGCGAAGCCGCGCCGGTGTCCGGCGAAGCGTCGCCCTGGTCTTCGCCGTCCGCCGGAAGCCCGGCGGCGTTCGGTCCCGCATTCCGAAGCGGGCGAAGCTGTTGCAGCGTCTGCAGAGGCTGCGGCGCCGCCGTCGCGTTCGCCGTCACGATCGTGACGGCGGGTGCGGCCGCCGGCGTCGCCGCGGCGCTGGACGCGGGCTGTGCCTGCGCATCGGTTGCCGGCGCCGGCACGGGCATCACCGGCAGCGTGGGCGCCCCGGGGCTCGCGGCCTGGGCAGACTTGACCTGCTGGGCCGCGGCGCGGAGCCTGGAAATGTCGACGGACTTCAGGCTGGCGGATGATTTGCTCGCGGGCGCGCTTTCGCCGGATGCATCGTCCGCATCGGCGCCCGGCTGCGCCTGCGCATCCTCCATCGCCTGCTGCCGCAGCTGCTGGAGAGACAACGGCACGGCCGTCTGCCCGGGAAGCGCGCCGGCCTGCAGCGCCGGGGATGGAGCGGAAACGCCGGACGCGCCGCCGTCCGTCTCGCTCTGCGCCTGATCCCGCGGCGGCGCGGCTGCGCTTGCGTGCTTCGCGGCCGCGGCGGGATTCATCTTCGCCAGCAGCGCGGCGAACACGCCGCTCGCGTCGCCGCTCATGGCAGCGGGCGCGGCGGTCACGGACGTGACCGCCTGAGGCGCGGCGATGGAAGCGGCTTGCAATGCCAAGGGCGAAATCCGGATTGACCCGGCGCTTCCGTAGCAAGCACCGGACCACGCGAGCGCCCCTCGCATTTCCGAGGATTTGCGCCTGAAATTGCGGCGCTCTCATGGCGGACGCGGCAAGGCAGCGCTTGCCGTACGGGCAATTCGTGCCGGGTGCGCCGGCCGCGGAGCGCGCGAAAATTCCCGCCAGTTCCCCGCTTTCCGCTGGCACGGCGCTTGCGACCGCCTGCTCGGACCGGAAGGAGTATTGCGTCTTGGCGGTGAACGGCATTCTGTCCAACGCGCTGTCCGCGCTGCAGACGAACACCGCCGCCTTGCGCGTGGTGTCGGGCAACGTCGCGAACATCAACACGCAGGGCTACGACCGCCGCGTGGTCAATCTCCAGGCGGAGGTCGCGGGCGGCCAGCTCCAGGGCGTGAGCATCGCCGACATCCAGCGCGTCGCCGACCAGTTCCTGAACCAGCAGGTGCTCACCTCCAGTTCCGGCTCGTCGCGCTATTCGACGCAGAGCGGAATCCTCGACCAGCTGAACGGTCTGCTCGGCCAGCCGGGCGACGGCAGCTCGCTCACCTCCCAGCTCGGCAACGTCGCCAGCGCGCTGGCGTCGGCCTCGCTATCGCCGTCCTCCAGCGCCAGCCAGCAGGGCGCGCTCAACGCGCTTCAGAACCTGGCGGCCACGGTCTCCAATCTGTCCTCGTCGGTCTCGACGCTGCAGACCCAGGTGGATCAGCAGATCTCGACCTCGATCCCGACGGTCAACGGCCTGATCCAGCAGATCTACACGCTGAACCAGCAGATCGCGACCGCCACCGCGGGCGGCGACGAATCCTCCGGCCTGCTCGACCAGCGCGACGAGGCGGTGCAGTCGCTGTCGCAATACATGGGCGTGCGCACCTCGACCAACTCCAGCGGCCAGATGACCGTCATGACCGACGACGGCGTGAATCTGGTGGGCGACACCTACGCGCAGCTCTCCTATACCGGCGGCAGCACCAACGGCTCCTACGGCAACATCCAGCTCTCCAACATCAACCCGCGCACCGGCTCGGTGATCGGCACCTCCACCGCGCTCGATCCGCATCTGGATTCCGGCTCGCTCAAGGGGCTGATCGACACCCGCGACAACACGCTGGGCGACATCCAGCAGGAACTGGGCCAGTTCGCGCGCCAGACGGCGCTGGCCTTCAACCAGGTCCACAACGCCGGTTCCGCGGCGCCGCCCCCGTCCGAACTGGACGGAAGCGACACCGGACTCCTCGGCACCGACGCGCTCAATTTCACCGGCCAGACGACCGTCGCGATCGCGGATTCGAGCGGCAACCTCGTCTCCCGCGTCGATGTCGATTTCGACGCCGGCACGCTCTCGGTCGATGGCGGCGCCTCCGTCTCCATCGGCTCCACGGTGGGAAGCTTCGCCGCTGCGCTCAACGCCGCGCTCGGCAGCAACGGCTCGGCGAGCTTCGCGGGCGGGACGCTCTCGATCTCCGCCAGCGGCTCCAACGGCGTGGTGGTGCAGGACGATGCGAGCAATCCCTCCGCCCGCGGCGGCGTGGGCTTCTCCCAGTTCTTCGGGCTGAACGACCTGTTCGACACTGGCGCGCCGTCGATCCTCTCCACCGGGCTGTCGGCCTCGGATGCGGGCGGCTTCGCGGCGGGCGGCACGATGAGCTTCGTGCTCAAGGGGCCGGACGGCACCATCGCCAAGCAGGCGACCGTCAGCGTCGGCGCCGGCGACACCATCGGCGACATCGTCAACAGCCTGAACACGGCGTTCGGCTCCTCGGCCAGCTTCGCGCTCAATTCCGGCGGCTCGATCTCGTGCACGCCGGCCAATGCGCAGAACCAGCTCGCGGTGACGGGCGACACCACCCAGCGCGGCGCCACCGGCATGAGCTTCACCTCGCTCTTCGGGCTGGGCAGCCAGCAGGCTTCGGCGCTGGCCACGGGCTTCTCGGTGCGTGCGTCGATCTCCGCGCAGCCCTCGCTGCTCGCCTTCGCGCAGTCCTCGATGGATTCGAGCACGGTCGCCGGCCAGCCGATCCTCGGCAGCGGCGACAATCGCGGGCTGCTTGCACTCCAGAACGTGGGCAACACGCAGACGAGCTTCGCCAAGGCGGGCGCCATCGGCGCGCAGAATTCCACGCTCACGGCTTATGCCGGCTCCTTCTACCAGGACGTCTCGACCAAGAGCACGGCGGCGTCCACCGCGGCCACGACCGAGAGCGACGCGCTGACCGAGGCGCAGACGCGCCAGTCCAGCACCTCCGGCGTCAATCTCGACGAAGAGCTCTCCAACATGATGGTCTACCAGCAGGCCTATTCCGCGGGCGCGCGCATGCTGAGCGTGGCGCAGCAGCTCTACGATTCCCTGCTCCAGGCCGTGTAAGGAATGAAGCCATGAGCATCGATCGCGTCGCCACCTCCACCCAGGCGCAGTATCTCCTCTCCCAGGTGACGCAGGCGAACAACGCGCTCAACAGGACGCAGGCCCAGGTCGCCAGCGGCAAGGTCGCCACCGACTATGCCGGCATCGGCGACAAGACCGCGGCGCTGGAAGCCGCGCGCGCCGCCAGCGACCGCACCACCGCCTACCAGAACGCGACCAACCTCGCGCTCAACCAGGTCAACATGCAGGACACGCAGCTCTCCTCGCTGTCGGACCTCGCCAACACCTGGCGGCAGGACATCACCCAGGCGCTGGGCAACGGCGACGCCTCGACGCTGGCGACCGACGCGCAGAGCGTCCTCGACCAGCTCAACACCATCCTGAATTCCAAGGACGCCAACGGCAATTATCTCTACGGCGGAGACAAGAACACCACCCAGCCGCTGAACGCCACCACGCTGGCGGACCTGGTGGCGCTGCCATCGGCTTCGGCCGCCTTCTCCAACGGAACGGTGACGAACGCCGTGCGCATCTCCGACGGGCAGACCGTGCAGGTCGGCGTGCTGGCGTCGGACGCGGGTCAGCAGCTGCTGCAGAGCCTGAAGGACGTGGCCGACTACAATGCCGGCCCGGGCGGGCCGCTCGGCTCCACGATCGACTCCGCCACCTCGAGCTTTCTCTCCGGCGCCATCCAGGGCGCGGCCGGCGCCGCGCAGGCGGTGAACAACGTCGCCGCCACCAACGGCGCGGTCTACCAGCAGCTTCAGGACGCCAGCTCCACCCAGCAGTCCATGTCCAACATGTATCAGGGCTTCGTGTCGGACATCCAGGACGTCGACATGACCACGGCCGTCTCCAACCTCAACCAGAACCAGCTCGCGCTCCAGGCCGCGCTGCAGGTGACCGCGCAGCTCAACCAGATATCGCTGCTCAACTACCTGCCGCTGAGCTCGAGCGGAGGCTGAGCTTGCGCGAGCGCGGCGCCCCTTCTATATCGCCGCCATGAGCGCCTTGAATTCCCTCGGCTTCGCCAGGCCGCCGCGCGCGACGCGCGTGGTCGCGGCCATGTCCGGCGGCGTGGACTCTTCCGTCGTGGCGGCGCTGCTGGCGCGCGAGGGCTACGACGTGATCGGCGTGACCCTGCAGCTCTACGACGCCGGCGCGGCGGCGCGGAAGAAGGGCGCGTGCTGCGCGGGCGCGGACATCCACGACGCGCGCCGCGTGGCCGCGGCGCTGTCCATTCCCCATTACGTGCTCGACTACGAAGCGCGCTTCCGCCGCGCGGTAATGGACGAATTCGCCGGCGCGTATGCCAGGGGCGAGACGCCGGTCCCCTGCGTCGCCTGCAACGACCGGATCAAGTTCGCCGACCTGCTCGAGGCGGCGCAGGAGCTGGGCGCGGACGCGCTTGCCACCGGCCATTACGTGCGCCGCGCCGGCGGCGCGAGCGGCCCGGAACTCCATCGCGCCGCGGATGCCGCGCGCGACCAGAGCTATTTCCTCTTCCGCACCACGCCGGAGCAGCTTTCCTTCCTGCGCTTTCCGCTGGGGGCGGTGGAGAAGCGCGAGGTGCGCGCCATGGCCGCCGCGCTCGGCCTCGCGGTCGCGGACAAGCCGGACAGCCAGGACATCTGCTTCGTGCCGGACGGCGACTACGCCCGCACCGTGGCGCGGCTTCGTCCGGATGCGCCGCGGCCGGGCGAGATCGTGGATCTCGACGGCAACGTCGTGGGCACGCATGAGGGCGTGATCCATTTCACCGTGGGCCAGCGCAAGGGGCTCGGGCTGTCGGGCAACGCGGCGCCGCTGTTCGTGATCGGGCTCGACGCGGCAAATGCGCGCGTGATCGTGGGCCCGCGCGAGGCCTTGCGCACGAAGGTGATTTTCCTGCGCGACCTCAACTGGCTGGTCCCGCCGCGCCGGATGGAGTGCGCGGTCAAGGTCCGCTCCACGCGGCCGCCGGTGCCCGCCTCCGTGACACCGGTTGAAAATGGCGCCTTCGTCGAACTCGCCGGTTTCGAGGAAGCCGTCGCGCCGGGCCAGGCCTGCGTCTTCTACGACGGCACGCGCGTGCTCGGCGGCGGCACCATCGCCCGCGCCGAACCGGCAAGAGCGGCGGCATAGCGCGCCGCCGCGCGCTTGCCTGTCACGCCGGCCGAACGCTGCGCGTCTCGCGTTATTTTCCGCGGGCAGGCCGCCGCGCGGATGTTCGGCGCGCTGCCTTTGACGTCTTCATTTTGCGCGCCCCGGCTTTCGCCTTCTTCGCCGCGCGTTTCGTCGCCTTCTTCGGCGCGCCCTTCACCGTCATCTTCGGGCGCTCGTGGTGGGGCTGGTAGACGCCGAGCTTGCCGCCGCCGGGCAGCGTGACTTCCATCAGCGTGCCCCAGCCGCGATTGACGGGCGCGGTCGCCGCCACGCCCTTCGCCTTCATCAGCGCGGCGAATTCCGCCACGTCGTCGCACATCAGATAGAGGTCGTGGCCGCTCCCATCGGACTCGTGGATCGCGATGTCGGAAGCCGGTACACCGAAGATGACGAATTGGTGCGCCTCGCCCACGAAAGGCAGCTTCACCACGTCGCGGAAGAACGCCCGGTCCGCCATCTCGTCTCGGCTGTGAACGCCCACATGCGCACCCAGAATTCGCATCGGTCTCTCCCTTGATGTGGCCCCGACAGGCCGGCGAGGGCCTCGCCCGGCCCTCCCGCGGCCTGCGAGCCTGCCATGGCGGGGGCCTTTCTTGACAGCCCCACCCCCCGACTTTACACCCCCCGCCTCGGCCGGCAGCGTAGCTCAGTGGTAGAGCAGGGGAATCATAATCCCTTGGTCGGGGGTTCAAATCCCTCCGCTGCTACCAGCTCCCTGGAGGATTTTCCGTCTTGGCCTCCCATCCCGTCACGCTCAAGGACATCGAGGCCGCCGCGAAAGTGATCGCGGGCGCGGTGTCGCGCACGCCGGTCCTGCATTCCTCCACCCTGTCGAAGATCGCGGGCTGCGAGATCTGGCTGAAGTTCGAGAACCTGCAGTTCACCGCCTCGTTCAAGGAGCGCGGCGCGCTCAACAAGCTCACCTCGCTGACGGCCGAGGAGCGCAAGCGCGGCGTCGCCGCCATGAGCGCCGGCAATCATGCCCAGGGTGTCGCCTATCACGCCGGGCGCCTCGGCATCCCCGCCATCATCGTGATGCCGGAGGGCACGCCCTTCGTGAAGATCAAGCACACCAAGGCGTTCGGCGCGCGCGTGGTCGTGGAGGGCGCGACGCTGTCGGAATCCTTCGCCCGGGCCAAACAGATCGCGGCGGAAGAAAACCTCGTCTTCGTGCATCCTTACGACGATCCCCGCATCGTGGCGGGCCAGGGCACGGTGGCGCTGGAGCTGCTGGAGGACGTGCCGTCGCTCGACGTTCTGGTCGTGCCGATCGGCGGCGGCGGGCTGATTTCCGGCATCGCCGTCGCGGCCAAGGCGCTCAAGCCTTCCATCGAGATCTACGGCGTGGAGGCCAGGGCCTATCCGTCCATGTACGACGCGGTGAAGCAGGCGAGCCTGCCCTGTTCCGGCCAGACCATCGCCGAGGGCATCGCGGTGAAGGAGCCCGGCATGCTGACGCGCGCCATCGTGGCGGATCTGGTGAAGGACGTGCTGCTCGTGCGCGAGGACGAGATCGAGCGCGCCATCCACGTGCTGCTGGAGATCGAGAAGACGGTGGTGGAGGGCGCGGGCGCGGCCGCCTATGCGGCGGTGGCCGCCCATCCGGAGATCTTCAGGGGCCGCAAGGTGGGCATCGTGCTCTCCGGCGGCAACATCGACATGCGGCTCTTGTCCAACGTGATCCTGCGCGAGCTGATGCGCGAGGGACGGATCCTGTCGCTGGTGGTGGAAATCGAGGACCGGCCGGGCTGGCTCGCGCGCATCACCACGCTGGTGGGCGAGGCGGGCGGCAACATCCTGGATGTGAGCCACAACCGCATGTCGCCCGACATGCCGGTCAAATCCGCCGACCTCGGCATGACCATCGAGGCCCGCGACACCGAGCACGCCGAGGAAATCAAGGACAGGCTTCGCGCCGCCGGCTTCGTGCTCCGGAACGGGAAGTAGCGGTCGCGCCTTCCTGCTCTTTTCCCGTTTGCCGAGGGAAGGCAGGGCTTGACATATCCATAACTTCGTAGCTATGTATCGAACAGATAACCATGGGGTTATGAAAGAAATGACGGCTGTCCAGGACGCGCTCTTCCGGACGCTCGCCGATCCGACGCGGCGGGCGATATTCGAGCGCTTGTGCCGCGGAGGCGAGCAGACCGTCCGCGTGCTCACCGATCACGCCGGCATCTCCCAGCCCGCCGTGTCCAAGCATCTGGGCGTGCTCCTGCAGGCGGGCCTGGTGCGCGGCCGCCACGAGGGCCGGCAGACGCACTATAGCGCCCAGCCCGGCGCGCTGGCCCCGCTCGTCGACTGGACCGGCAGCATGGTCGGATTCTGGCAGCGCCGGTTCGACAGCCTCGAGGACTTGCTGAAAAGGATGGACCAATGAAAACCCCAGCCGACACCCTGTCCGTCGTCGTCGAGCGCGACATTGCGCATCCGCCGGAAAAGCTCTGGCGCGCACTCACCGAGCCGCACCTGATGGCGGAATGGCTGATGCAGAACGACTTCCAGCCCGCGGTCGGCCGCCGCTTCAACCTGCGCACGGCGCCATACGGCAAATGGAACGGCGTGATCGACTGCGAAGTGCTGGCGATGGAGCCGCGGAAATCCCTCACCTACAGCTGGGACTCCGGCGAGGGCCCGCTGCGCGTGACCAGCGTGGTGACCTGGACGCTGACGCCCACCGCGGCGGGCACGCATCTGCGCATGGAGCAGTCCGGCTTCCGCTCCGACCAGCCGCAGAACTTCCAGGGCGCCAAATACGGCTGGCAGCAATTCTTCGCCAATCTGGAGAAAATGCTGGCGCGGACGGAGTAGCCCGCGTTGCGCCATTCCGTCACCCGTCCCGCGAGGAGCGTGTCATGAGCAAGGCGATCCGCCGGCTGCACCGCTGGATCGCGATCTTCTTCACCTTGGCCGTGGCTGCCAACTTCACGGCCATGGCGCTCGGCAAGCCGCCCATGTGGCTGGTCTATTCGCCGCTGCCGCCGCTGTTCCTGCTCCTCTTCACCGGTCTCTACCTTTTCGCGCTGCCCTGTTTCGCGCGGCGGAGCGCGTAGCGTCCCTCAGGGGCAAATGGCGCGCGGCCGTTCTGGCGCGGGCGCGAAATCCTATGCCGGCCTCTCTCAGCTCTTCCCCGCCGCCTTCTTGCACTCGTCCGTCAGCGCATCGATGTCGTAGCTCCTGCATTCGGGGATGAGGCCTTCGGCGCCCGGCTGGTTGCCTTCGGCGCGCAGCAGCTCGATGCGCTTGGGCAGCAGCACCGGGGAATTGTCGAAGCGGGTGACCGCTTGCGCCATCAGGGCGTCGGCCTTGGGCCAGGCCTGCTGCTCCATGTAGATGTCGACCAGGCGGGAATAGATCTGCCACGACGGCTCGGGGCTCTGCACCGCCTTGACCAGGGCGGCCTCCGATTGCGGCTTCTGCCCGGCGCCGTCGTAATACTCCGATGCGACGAATTCGGTGTAGGCGTGATCGGTGGTGGGGGCGCCGGTGGAGGCGATCACATCGCGCCCCGCGCTTGCCGCGCTGCCCTGGTTGTGGTCGGCGATGTAGGCCGCGGCGTTCTCCGCGTCGGTGTAGTGGGAGAGCATCGCGGTGATGTGCGCCTTGATGGGCGATCTGCTGGCGGCGTCCCACGGCAGCGGCGTGGTGGGCTTGGGCGTGATGTCGCGGTAATTGGCGTATTCGTATTGCGACAGCAGGTCCGCGCGCTCGCCGGCGGGGTGGTGGGTGGTCGCGTCTTCGGCCATGTTGTCCACCGCGGTGTCGAAGGCGAAGATGGCGACGTCGGCGATCTGGTCGCTGGAGGGCCGCCCGCCGGCCAGCACCGTGCCGAGTATGCTCAACCCCGAGCCGAGCAGATGGCCGCTATCCTGGTCCTGGTCGGCGTCCTTTGCGGCCTGCTTGGCGGCGGCGGCCGCTTCCTCGGCCTCCTGTTCCTGGGCGGCGAGCTTGTCCATCACCGAATAGGCGGCGTCGGGGTCGTAGCCGGCGCGCACCATCAGGTCGAAGCCCAGCGCGTCGGCGGCGTCTTCCTGGTCCTTGGCCATCTGCGGCATGAGCACGTTGGCGGAGAGCTTGGCCAGGTGCCGCGCCACGTCGAGCCCGCGCACCACGTTGGCGCCGGCGCGCCCGCCGATGGAGAGCGCGGCCGATTGCGCCACCACGTCCACGGCGGCGCCGTTCACTACGGCGTAGTACTGCGCCTTCTGTTCCCAGTTGGCGACCTGGTGGCGATAGATCGCGTGGCTCACCTCGTGGCCCAGCACGAAGGCGAGCTCGTCCTCGTTCTCCAGCAGTTCGAGCAGGCCCACGGTGATGACCAGCGTGCCGTCCGGCGTGCATTCGCCGCCGAATTCCGGCGTCGCCAGCACGCGTACCTGCGGATGGAAGCTCGGCGGCATCGGCAGTCCCCGGGTCAGCCGGTCGAGCACGCCCTGCACATAGGCGTTGAGCTCCGGCGAAGGCACGAAGCCCTGGCCGCGGCTCCGCATGATGCCCACCGCCCTGGCGCGGCCCGCCATCACATCGCTGTAGTCGGCGGCGAAGGTGAGCTGGTCGATGGCCCTGCCGTGATCGGGATAGCCCACGCCTTCGCGCGCGAGCGCGGGCGGCGCGCCCAGGATGAGCGCGGCGCAGGCGAGGAGAGCGAGCTTGCGCATCAGTGCGATCCTCCGGTCTTGGGGCAGCCTTCGCCCAGGCCGCGCGTGGCGCCGGCCTTCACTTCGTTGGTGCCCATGGCGAGGTTGCGGCACACGGGCTGAGCGCCTTTCGCGAGCCTGTATTTCACCATGTGCGGCTCGACCCAGTACTTCGTGCCGCCCACGCTCACCTGCAGCATGGCGTTGGGCCAGCGCCCGGTGATGGGCGTGCAGGTGGGGAACTTGCTCTTGTCCAGCGTCTGGACCTTCCTGGTCGCCTGCGGGTCGGCATAGAGGTCGACCTGGTCGGTGCGCGCGGCGATGATGGTGTCGCCCGCGGAGCCGCTGCAGGCGTCGCTCGACGGCGAGGACGACGAGCCGAACAGCCCTGCCTGTGCGGACGTCGCCGCCAGCGTCAGCGCGAAGAGGCCCGGGAGAATCGTGGCCCACAGGATAGGTTTCATGCCGCTTGCTCCCCTGCCGGCGGTTCCGGCGGTTCTTGGCCCGCCGCCACGTGATGCAGATAGCCCCACACCGAATCCGGCAGGCCCACCAGCAGCATCGCGGCCAGTTCCACCGAAACGAATACCACTTCCACCCAGTTTGCGACCGACAGGCCCGAGGCGAGGGTGAGAAGGAGGCCCACACCCAGCGCCAGCCCGAAGGCCAGCCAATGCCACACCTTCTCGATTGTCTTGTCGAGGAAATATTCGAAGGTGGCGCTGCGCGCGTGCCCCTCCCGCGCGGCCATCCGCCGCCTGCGCCTCAGCCGCTGCATGTGCAGCCAGGTCAGGACCAGGATCACCGGGATGATGGCCGCGATCTGGGCGGGGTTGTTGGAGAGGACCGTGCCGGCAACAGTCATGACATTCTGCTGCGGCCTGCCGTGATAGGTGATGAGGTTGTCCATGGCCATGGCATGGACGAACACGCTGGGGATGAGCCCATTGACCGGCGAATAGGACTTGTCCTGCGCGCCCTCGAGCGAGCCGCCGTAGAAGACCACCCGGTCCCTGACGAGCTTGACGACGTCCGGATCGTCCACGTCGCCGCTGAGCAGCGACTGGACGGGGATCTCGCCCGTATAGGGGCAAAGGTTCTGCACCGAGCTGGTGTCGAAGAAGGCCAGGTAGATGCGCTTGAGCGGCGGCGTGGTGTCGAGGCAGCTGGCGCGCGCGCCGTTCTCGTCCGTCCGGGTCATCCATTTGGCGTTGATGGGGTCGGATTTCGTGCCCCAGGTGAGCTCGAGATCGCCGTTGAGCGGCTCCAGCGGATATTTCCCGCCATAGACGTCGTGGAACACCTGCACCGCGGCCGACAGGCAGCCGCCGCCCGGTTGCGGCCTGACGCCGGACATGCATTTGGCCTTCACGTAGTACTGCCGCGATACGCCGTTGTAGACGGGGATGGAGGGATCGAGCACCGGCACGCCGGTCCTTGCGATCTCGCTGCGTATCGGCACTTCGCCATAGGGCAGAAGGATTCCGCCCTCGAAATAGAGCGGCACGCCCGCCTTCCGGTAATCCGCGATGGTCTGCAGGATCTGCGGCAGGGTCGGATCGGGCCTGGGATCGACGAACAGGAAATCCACTACCACCGCGCGCGGACGGTCGAGCAGGATCGCGTCGAGCACGCGCGCATGCGTGCCGAAATCCCATGGCCAGGGCTGCTGCGTCGAATGCAGTGTATCCTCGTCGACCAGCGCGACGGACACCTTGTCCCGTCCCTCGGTGCCGTAGAAATACGGGCCGGTGATGAGGAGGTCGGCGATGTCCTGGGTGTAGCGCTGGGTGAGGTCGCTGAACCCGAACGGATTCAATTCGATCTGGACGACCGAGAAGGCGAACAGGAACGCCGCAACGAACCAATAGGGCACGCGCTGCGACAGCACCGCCATGTGGACGCGGTCCGGCCGGCGCACGCGGCTGATGACGCGGCGCACGGGGCCGGGCTTGGCCGGTGGCGGCACGGACTGTTCGGGTTGCGGTTCGTCGTCGGACATCGGCTTCCCTCCCGGGGGAAAAGTTAGCATCCCGCTTCCTCACCCGCGAGAGCGGGGGAGGTGGATGGCGCGGCGAAGCCGCGACAGACGGAGGGGGCGTGTTGGTGGTGAAGAACTAGGGTCGGGACTCATAAGATCATAGCCAAAAGGCGACGATTGATACCAGGAAGACGGCGGCCATGAAGATGTATGGCTGCCGGTCGTATCTGGTAGCGAGCCGTCGGAAGTCCTTGAGGCGGCAGAAGAAGCGTTCGA
>DATJXR010000021.1:0-5270 GCA_035499995.1 Rhizomicrobium sp.
TCGAACGCTTCTTCTGCCGCCTCAAGGACTTCCGACGGCTCGCTACCAGATACGACCGGCAGCCATACATCTTCATGGCCGCCGTCTTCCTGGTATCAATCGTCGCCTTTTGGCTATGATCTTATGAGTCCCGACCCTAGTCTCCCGGCGCAGGTGGGAGGGACGGTCATGTCGGGCAGGATTCCGGTCGGCGAGGTCATCGGCGAGTCGTTTTCGTTCGGGTTCGGCAGATATCTGCCGCTCCTCGGGGTGGCCTGGCTGCCGCTGGTGGTGATCGCGGCGCTGTGGTGGTTTGTCATGATGCCGATGATGCATTCGATGCTGGCGATGGTCGCCTACATGTCGCAGCATCGGGGTACCGCGGATTTCTCCGGCATGCCGATGCCCAACACCGGCGGGTTTCTCGGGGTCGAGATCCTGATCCTGTTCTGCATGATCTGGATGGGCATGGGCGCCACCAAGCTGGCGCTCGGGAAGAAGACGGGCTCGCCCTTCTTCTACCTGCCCGGCAAGGACGAGCTGAACGCGCTGGTCGTCTATATCGTGACCTATCTGATCCTGGTCGCGGGCGCCGTCGTCACGGAGATCGTGCTCCTCATCGCAGGCGCCATCGTCGGGGTGTCCGTGGGCCTGTCGGGCTGGCGCCCGGGCCCGGCGGCGGCGCCCTGGCTGGGCCTGGCCGCCGCCGTCGTCGTCCTGGCGCTGATCGTGGCCTATGTCTACGCGATCATCCGGCTGATGTTCCTGATCCGGCCGATCACGGCCATGACCGGCAAGATCGACATCATGGGGAGCTGGCGGACGATGAAGGGCAACGTCTTGCGCGCCTTCATCGTCGCCCTGGTGATGGCGCTGCCGCTGATCGTGCTCGAGATCGTCGCGTGCAGCGCGATGTTCGGATCGGTCCTCGCGCAGGTGCTGCCGAATCTCAAGTCCCAGTCGCCGGAGGCGATCGGCCAGATGTTCCTGGCCGTCTGGATGCGCGACATGCCGTTCATCGCGGCCGGGACGCTGCTGCTCACGCCGATCGCGCTGGGCTTCATCGCCGGGCCCGCCGCCTTCGCCTACCGCGCGCTGGTTCCGCCCAAAACGGATGCCGCGCCGCCGGCCTGACGCAAGCGGTTCACGGAGCGCGAGCCTCCTGCGTCCTTGGGTGAGGCCCAGAACGCGGGAGCACAGTGCATGTCCGGATCCGGCAGCAGCAGCCAGGTGACGCAGAACTACCAGGCCTTCGTCCAGCAGCTTCCGGAGCTGCTGAAGACGAATCCCGGCCAGTACGCGCTGATGAACAACGGCCAGATCGTCCGCTTCTTCCAGTCCATGTCGGACGCGGTGCAGGAAGGTTTCGCGAAATACGGCGCGGGCAATTTTTCGGTCCAGCAGGTGACGGACGCGCCGATCCTGCAGACGCAGAGGGCGTGACATGGGCTGCAAATCCATCCCGATCGTCCAGAACGCCGCGATCACGCAATTCTCGGTCGCGCCGTCGGCCACGCTGCTGCAGCAGGCGCAGCAGATGGGCATCCAGGTGCAGGCGCCTCCGCCGGTGCAGGTCAACGCCCTCGTCGACACGGGCTGCTCGCTCACCGCGGTGTCGGGCCAGGCCGCGCAGCAGGCGGGCCTGCTCGTGATCGGCCAGGGCGTGGTGCAGACGGCGAACGGCCAGGTCGTGAACAACCTCTATTTCGGCGACATCAAGATCGCCTACGTGCAGAACAACATCCCGTACACCGCCACGTTCCACAACCGGACCATCGCCCAGTACCTGGGCGCCGGTCCCGTCAACGACGCGCTTCTCGGGATGGACCTGCTGAACGACGGCGTTCTGGTCGTCGACGGCACCCAGAACATGATGACCTTCTGCTGGTAGCCGGAAATACCCCGCCCCGGGACGTTGAAACCCCCGCAACGGTTTTCCCGTTGCGGGGGTTTCGCTTGACGGACACCGGGCTCGCGTGGAGGGGCTTGCCGCGAACCCGGCGCCTCAAGGCCGGTCAGAGCCTCACGGAAAATCCGATGAAGGCCCCGGTATAGGGATCGACGCGGCAATACTCGAGCCGCCCGTAGGCGCCGTAGCAGCGCGCCACGTAATAGCCGTCGTAGAGATAGGGGGTGCCGACATAGTGGATGTGGCGGGCGCGGAAGACGTCGTACACGCGGTCGCGCGCGATGTAGTTGCGGTGCCATCCGCCATGCCAGGCGCCGCGGTCGTGGTGGTCGTAGTCATGGTGGTCGTAGTCATGGTGGTCGTAGTCGTGGTGGTCGTAGTCGTGGTGGTCGCCATGATGATCGCGGTCGTGGTGGTAGTCGCTGGCGGCGGCGGCGCCCGTGCTCAGTGCCAGCGCGGCTCCGGCGGCGATCAGGATGTTTTTTGTCCTTGTCATCGTTCTCTCCATGTCGCCCCAGTTTTGGTCGCCCCAGTTTTGTTAACGCCGCGAACAGGCATTGGAGCCGCCCGCGATGTGGCGCTAATCTGGTGCTTCTGCCCTGAATGGGTTCTGAGGTCCGCGTTCATCCGCGGTTCATGCGAAAAACGATAGAAATCATCATGTTCCGCCGCGTTTTCCTTGCCAGCCTCGCCGTCCTGGCGCTGGGCTTTCCTCCGGCCGCGGCGCAACGGGCGCCGCGCGGCGACAATGGCGTGGGCCCGCTCGAGCGCATGCTGCCGCAGATCCGCCGCGACTATCCGGGCACCTTCTCCGACGCAGAGGGCCCGTTTCCGGACGCCTATGGCGATCCGCACTACCACATCAAATGGCTCACGCCCGACGGCCGCGTGATCTGGCTGGACACCAACGCCCGCACCGGCCGCGTGGTCGGCGTCAACGGCAGCGCCTGGCGCCGGCAGCAATATCGCGGGCCCGGCGACGAGGGCCGCTACAACGGCCCGCCGCCCAACTGGAATCACGGCGGCAATTTCGACGGCGGACGATGGAATGGCGGTCCGCCGGGCGGCGTTTGGCGCGGCCAGCCGGGCGGACGCTGGAACGGCAATCCCAATGGTGGGCCCAATGGTGGGCCCAATGGTGGGCCCAATGGCGGGCCCAACGGCGGCCACTGGGGCGGCAACGGACAATGGGGCAGTGGCGGCCATGGCGGCCACCACGGCCACTGAAGCGGAGCGCGAGGCGCATGCGCGTACTTCTCGTCGAGGACGACCAGGATCTGCAGCGGCTCCTGAAGAAGTCGCTGACCGATGCCGGCTACGTGGTCGACGCCGCCAGCGACGGCGAGGAGGGCCACTTCCTGGGCGACACCGAGCCCTACGACGTGGTGATCCTCGATCTCGGCCTGCCCAAGATGGACGGCGTGCGCGTGCTCGAGACCTGGCGCAAGTCCGGCCGCACCATGCCGGTGCTCATCCTCACCGCGCGCGACCGCTGGAGCGACAAGGTGGCCGGCTTCGACGCGGGCGCCGACGACTATCTCGCCAAGCCGTTCTACACCGAGGAGCTGCTCGCCCGCGTGCGCGCGCTTCTGCGGCGCGCGGCGGGGCTGGCGACGGCGGAGATCGAGGTGGGACCCTTGCGCATCGACACCCGCGCCAGCCGCGTGACGCTGGACGGCAACCCCGTCAAGCTCACCTCGCTGGAATACCGGCTGCTCGCCTATCTCGCCCACCACAAGGGCCGGGTGGTGTCGCGCACCGAGCTGGTGGAGCATCTCTACGACCAGGATTTCGACCGCGACTCCAACACCATCGAGGTCTTCGTGGGCCGCCTGCGCAAGAAGCTCGACGCCAATCTGATCCAGACCGTGCGCGGCCTCGGCTATTGCCTGCAGGCGCCCGGCGAAGCCGCGCATGAAGCTACGACCTGATTTCCTGCCGAGGCTCGATTCGCTGCAGGCGCGGCTCATCGCCGCCGCTGCGGTGTGGACGCTCGTCGGCCTCATCGTGGGCGGGTTCCTGCTCTCCGGCGTGTTCCGCGCCTCGGTCGAGGAGAATTTCGACGCGCGCCTGAAGTTCGACCTCGACGGCATGATCGCCGCCGCCGAGCCCGATCCTTCCGGCAACGTCTCGCTGGAGGGCCGCTTCGCCGATCCGCGCTTCGAGCGCGTGTTCTCCGGCTGGTATTGGCGCATCACGCCGCTGGACAAGGCGGGGCCCGACCTTTCCGGCGCGCAGCGCTCGCGCTCGCTGTTCGACAGCGACATCCGCGTTCTCGATTCCCACCCCATCACGGGCGGGCTCATCCAGGGCACGGGGCTGGGGCCGGAGAACGTGCCGCTGCGCTTCGTGGGGCAGCGCATCTCGTTTCCGGTGACGGCCACGCCCGACCCGTCGGACAGCCGGGCCTACGAATTCCTGGTGGCGGGCGACGCCACGCAGGTGGAGAAGGAGGTCGACCGCTTCAACGGCACGCTGATCTGGTCCTTCGCGCTGCTCGGCCTCGGGCTCCTGGCCGGCGTGTTCGTGCAGGTGCGCGTGGGGCTGCAGCCGCTGCGCCGGGTGCGCGAGGCGCTGGCGCGCATCCGCGACGGCAAGGCGCGCCGGCTCGACGGAAAATTCCCCGCCGAGATCGCCCCGCTCGCGGGCGAGCTCAACAGCCTGATCGAGCATTCCGCCGAGGTCGTGGGCCGCGCCCGCACGCATGTGTCCAACCTCGCGCATTTCCTGAAGACGCCGCTCACCGTGCTGTCGAGCGAGGCGGCCGCCCATCCCGGGCCGCTGGCGGACGCGGTGATGCGCCAGGTGATGAGCATGCGCCGCCAGGTGGATCACTATCTCGCCCGCGCCCGCGCGGCCGGCGCCGTCGACGTGCTGGGCAACCGCACGCCGGTCAAGCCGGTGCTGGACGATCTCGCCCGTGTGCTCACGCGCATCCATTCCGAGCGCGACATCGCCATAACGGTGGATTGCCCCTCAGCGCTCGCCTTCCGCGGCGAACGGCAGGACCTGGAGGAGATGGCCGGCAATCTGATCGACAACGCCTGCAAATGGGCGCGCG
This sequence comes from Rhizomicrobium sp., assembly GCA_035499995.1. Lineage (GTDB taxonomy): Bacteria > Pseudomonadota > Alphaproteobacteria > Micropepsales > Micropepsaceae > Rhizomicrobium. The sequence goes on from DATJXR010000021.1 coordinate 4,950, forward strand.
CGAAAGTGTCGGTGCGCGCGGCGCAGACGGGCGCCCGCTTCACGCTCAGCGTCGGCGACGACGGCGAAGGCCTCGACGAGGACCAGCGCCACATGGTGGGCGAGCGCGGCGAACGGCTGGACGAAAGCGTCCCCGGCACCGGCCTCGGCCTCGCCATCGTCCGCGACATCGCCAAGCTCTACGGTGGCGAGTTCACGCTGGGCGAGAGCAGCCTCGGCGGGCTCGAGGCGAAGGTCACCCTGCCGGCGATCGCGTAACGCAGAGGAGTGGGAGAACAGTCAGACCTTAACCCGCCCCGGATGGGCGGGTCGAAAAACGCGC